>JBFLWR010000368.1:0-2523 GCA_040755925.1 Pseudomonadota bacterium | reverse complement strand
GGCATTCTGGTAGACCTGGATGCTGGCGGCCGGGTAGGTCTTCTCCAGATAGCATTCCGCCACGCCCGGAATGGTGCCGATCTTCAGCCCGCCAAGGGCCTTGTCGGCGAAGTCGATCTTGGTCGCGTCGGGCGCGACGAAGGAGGCGGCCGTGCGGTAGTAGGGATCGGTGAAGTCGATCTGCTTCTTGCGCTCCTCGGTGATGGTCATGGAGGCGAAGATGCCGTCGAACTTCTTCACCAGCAGCCCCGGGATCATGCCGTCCCAGTTCTGGGCCACGAAGGTGCAGGTGCGGTTCATTTTCTTGCAAAGAGCCTGCCCGAGCTCGATTTCGAAGCCCGCGATCGAGCCGTCCGCGGCGCGGAAATTGAAGGGCGGATAGGCAGCCTCGGTGGCGAATGTAATGTCCTCGGCGGCGGCCATGACCGGCATCAGGGCAATGCCCACCGCGCCGATCAAACCAAGCAGTCTGTTTCTCATCTCTTGTTCCCCTTTATTGCGCTGGCGTGTTCCGCGAGCCGACGGCGCGCTGGGTCCACCCGACGATCTTTCTTTTCCGGCCGAAGCGAGCGTGACGTCTTGCATATAGCGCGACCGCGTCGCTTCAAATTCGGCCTTTTACGGCTCCAAAATTAGTGCAGCCGAAGTTTCATGCGTTACCTAAATGCTCAAGCCAGGTTTCCAAATCAGGCAACCAACCGGCGACCGATCCCATGCTAGGCGGTCGACCTATCGAATTGATCGGTCCTGCACTGGGGAGATGAGATTGACGAAGGTCGTGCCGCTCGAGCAAATCCTGAAAGCACTGCCGGACATCGATGTCGTCGGCGAGATCGAGCGCGGCTTCGTCGCCCTGTCCGAGGGAAAGGTCGAGGTGCCGCCGGTGGGCGAACTGCTCTTCCCGGACGAAAACGGCGAGCTTCACATCAAATACGGCGCGGTGCGCGGCGACGACGTGTTCGTCGTGAAGCTCGCAACCGGATTTTTCAACAATCCGAAATTGGGTCTGCCGCCATTCTCCGGCTGCATGCTGGTGCTTTCCGCCAAGACGGGACAGGTCGTCTGCATCCTTCTGGAGGAAGGCGAGCTCACGAACCACCGGACAGCCGCCGCGGGCGCCGTCGTCGCGCGTCACCTGGCGCCGCCGCGGCTGGCGACGATCGGCATCTGCGGCTCCGGCGTGCAGGCGCGCCTGCAGGCCGACTATCTGCGCCGCGTGACTCGGTGCCGGGACCTCGTCTTGTGGGCGCGTGACGGCGGTCGGGCTGCGGAAGCCGTGAGCGACATCGCACGGATGGGCTACAACGCGCGCGTGGCGGCTAGCCCGCAAGAGGTTGCCGCGTCGGCGCAGTTGATCGTCACGACGACCGCGGCGCACGAGCCTTACCTGCTAGCCGATTGGATCAAGCCCGGCACGCATATCACCGCCATGGGATCGGATACGCCCGAGAAGAACGAAATCGATCCGGTGATCCTGAAGTCGGCCGGCATGGTGGTCGCCGACAGCATACAGCAATGCCAGTTGCGCGGAGAGATCCGCGCCGCGATAACCGCTGGCGTGTTGCGGCGCGAGGGCGTTGTCGAGCTCGGAGACGTCATTTCCGGAAAGACGGGCCGTCGCTCGGCTGAAGACATCACGGTGGCCGACCTGACCGGCGTCGCCGTGCAGGACATCATGATCGCCAAAGCGGTGGTCGCGCGAACAAACTGAGGGGTGCCGCATGCGAATTCCGACCTTCACCCTCGAACGAAGCCAGACGCTTTACGAGAACGATGTCGCCATCAACCTGACGGAAAGCGGCGTCCACCCCGCCGCCATCGCGGACATCCTGTCCGAAGCGGAACTGGCGGAGCTCGCCGCCCTGCCCCTCGGCTATGGTTACACGGACGGCGCCCCATCGCTGCGCGACGCCGTCGCCGCCTGGTATCCCGGAGCGGCTTCGCAAAACGTGCTGATCGCGCACGGCTCGTCGGAAGCGAATCTTTTGACCGTGATGGCGCTCGCCGAACATGGCGACCACATCATCGTCGTCGTGCCGAACTTCATGCAGATCGACGGCCTCGCCCACAGCCTGGGCATCGACGTCACGCAAGTCGCATTGCGGCCGGGCGACGACTGGCAGCCCGATATCGGCGCGCTGGAAGCGGCGATCGGCCCGCGCACGAAGCTGATCACGCTGTGCGATCCCAACAACCCGACAGGCACGACGCTGACGCAATCGTCCCGGCGGGCGCTGGCAGAGCTGAGCGACCGCACGGGTGTCTGGCTGCATGTCGATGAAATCTATCGCGGCTCGGAGATCGACGCCGACGACGCGCCGACGATCCACGGCATGGGCAAGCGGGTCATCGTGACGGGTGGGCTGGCGAAATCCTTCGGCTGCCCGGGCTTGCGGATGGGTTGGATGATCGGTCCGCAAGCCCTGGTGGCGGAGTGCCATCGGTTCCAGGACTATACGAGCATCGGCACCGGCGTCGTCGCGCAATTCATTGCCGAACGTGCGCTGCGCGAGCCCGTACGAA
>JBFLWR010000367.1:0-8332 GCA_040755925.1 Pseudomonadota bacterium | reverse complement strand
ATTTCCATCCGCCTAGCGTCCAGCAGATTGGAGCCCGACGCCCGATGAACGACCAAGTCACCATCAGTCCCACCACCCTTTCCCTCCATCTCACCATCAACGGCCGCGACCACGCGCTCGACGTCGAGCCGCGCGTCACCCTGCTCGACGCGCTGCGCGAGCGGCTTCATCTCACCGGCACCAAGAAAGGCTGCGACCAGGGCCAGTGCGGCGCCTGCACCGTGCATGTCGACGGTGAGCGGGTGCTGGCCTGCCTGACCCTGGCCGCCCAGGTCGAGGGCCGCTCGGTCACCACCATCGAGGGGCTGGCCGACCAGGACGGCACGCTGCATGCCGTGCAGGCGGCCTTCCTCGAACAGGACGCCTTCCAGTGCGGCTATTGCACGCCGGGACAAATCATGTCTGCGGTTGCCTGCATCCGCGAGGGCCATGCCGGCTCCGACGAGGAAATCCGCGAATACATGGCCGGCAATCTCTGCCGCTGCGGCGCCTATCCCAACATCGTCGCCGCCGTGCGCCAGGCCGCGCAGGAGCTCCGCTCATGAGAGACTTTTCCTACCTCCGCGCCGACTCGATAGAGGCCGCGCGCAACGCTTCCGCTCTGCCCGGCGCCATGTTGCTTGCCGGCGGCACAACGCTGGTCGACCTCGCCAAATGCGGCGTCGCCGAACCTACCGCCGTCATCGACATCAGCCATATCGAAGGGCTGAACAGCATCGATGTCACGCCTCAACGCGCCCTGATCGGCGCGCTGGCCAGGATGAGCCATGTCGCCGACCATGCCGAGGTGAAGAGCTTGTTCCCGGCCGTGTCGGAAGCGCTGTGGCAGGCGGCTTCGGCGCAGCTGCGCAACATGGCGACCATCGGCGGCAACCTGATGCAGCGCACGCGCTGCCCCTACTTCCGCGATCCCGCCAACTTCCCGGCCTGCAACAAGCGGCATCCCGGCAGCGGCTGCTCGGCCATCGGCGGCGTCACGCGCGGCCATGCCGTGCTCGGCGTCAGCGAGGCCTGCATCGCCACCTATCCGGGCGACCTCGCCATCGCGCTCGTCGCCTTCGACGCCGAGGTCGATCTCGGCGGGCGCAAGCTCAAGGTTGAGGACTTCTTCCTCGCCCCCGGCGCCACGGCCGAGCGCGAGCACGACATCCACCCCGGCGAGGTGATCACGGCCATCGAAATTCCGGGCTCGGCGGCTGCCCGGCGCTCGACCTACATCAAGGTGCGCGACCGCCAGTCCTACGAGTTCGCGGCCGCAAGCGCCGCCGTCGGGCTGGAGCTCGAAGGCGACGGCCGCACGGTCCGCGACATCCGCGTCGCGCTCGGCGGCGTCGCCACGAAGCCGTGGCGGGCGCGCGCCGTGGAGGACGCGCTGAAGGGCAAGCAGCTTTCGGAAGATATCGTGCGCAAGGCGAGCGAGCTCGCCATGGAGGGCGCCGTCGACCATGGCGCCAACCACTACAAGATCGCATTGGCGCCGCGCGTCGTCGCCCGCGCCATCCTCAAATTGGGAGAGACGGCATGACCGTTCATGACATGAAACACGCCGCGTCAGACAGCGCGCGGCTCGAAGCGGTCGGCGGGCGGCTGTCGCGCGTCGACGGCCCGGCCAAGATCACGGGTGCGGCCCACTACGCCTTCGAGCAGCAGCTCGAGGGGCTGGCGCATGCGGTGGTGGTCGGCGCGACGATAGCCGCCGGCAAGGTCACCGCCATCGACACACGCGCGGCGGAGACCGCGCCGGGCGTGCTCGCGGTGCTCACGCCCGACACGATCATGCAGCTGAAGGGCGCGTCGGACTGGTTCGGCAATCCCTCGCTGCAGCCGACCTACTGTCCCCTCGCCCGCGAGGTCACCTATTCCGGCCAGCATGTCGCGGCCGTGGTGGCCGAGACCTTCGAGCAGGCCGTGGCGGCGGCAGCGCTGGTCAAGGTCGGCTATGACGAGATACCGGCCATCGTCGACCTCAGCGACGGCAAGGCCGGCGACGGCATTCCCATCGAAGCGATGACCAAGGAATGGGGCGATGCGCAAGCCGCCTTCGCCGCCGCCCCGGTGCGCGTGTGCGCGGCCTACAACACGCCGCGCGAATTCCAGGCGGCGATGGAGCCGCACGGGCTGATCGCGCGCTGGGAAGGCGACGAGCTGACCATCTGGGAGCCCAGCCAGTGGCTCGACGGCATGGCGCGCACCTATGCCGAATGGTTCGGCGTTCCGTTCGAGAATGTGCGGCTGGTGTCGCCCTATATCGGCGGCGGCTTCGGCTCGAAGGCGCTGGCCCTGGCGCACAGCGCGGTGGCGGCGACGGCGGCAAAGATGCTGAAGCGCCCGGTGAAGCTGGTGCTCAACCGGCCGCAGAACTTCACCTCCTATGGCGGCCGCGCCGCGACCCGCCAGACGGTGGCGATCGGCGCCGACCGGGACGGCCTCATCCAGTCGATCGTGCATCGCGGCATCAACGAGACGGCGGTCGACGGCATGTGGGTCGAGCCGCTCGGCTCGGTCACCTCGATCATGTACGCCACGCCCAACTTCTCCTCGAAGCAGAATGTGGTGCGGGTTAACACGGTGGTGCCGGGGGCAAAACGCGCGCCGGGCGAAAACCCCTCCGCCTTCGGCATCGAAAGCGCCATCGACGAGCTTGCGCATGAGCTCGGCATCGACCCGCTGGAGATGCGGCTGATCAACTATGCCGAGCAGGACCCGCATGCCAAAAAGGCGTGGTCGACAAGGCAGTTGCGCGAGGCCTTTGCCGCAGGAGCGGAAGCCTTCGGCTGGGCGAAGCGCTCGCCAAAGCCGCGCTCGATGCCCGACGGCCACCAGCTCATCGGCTGGGGCGTGGCGGCCGGCACCTATCCGGTGCGGCGCGCCCATGGGGAGGCGGTGGTGAAGATCCTCGCCGACGGCTCGGTCGTGGTCGAAAGCTCCTCCATCGACATGGGCCAGGGCACCTACACCATTCTGGCGCAGACCGCCGCCGAAACGCTCGGCGTGCCGGTGAGCCAGGTGTCGGTGAAGCTCGGGGATTCCCACTTCGCCCGCGCCGGCGTCACCGGCGGCTCGCGGCTCGCCGGCATCATGACCGGCGCCGTCTACAAGGCAGCCGGCCAGGCGCTGGACGAGCTGGTGGGGCTGGCGCTCTCGGATCCGCGCTCGCCCTTCCAGAAGCTGCAGGCGAACACGCTGCAGGTGCGGGACGGTCGCATCGCCTCGCCGCGCGGCGAGGGGCCGGAGCTGTCCATCGCCGAGTTCATGGCCGCCATCGGCCGCAACCGGATCGAAGCCAAGGGCGACACGCTTCCGCCGAACACGACGCCACAGGAGCGCTACGCCAACTACACCACCATCGCCAAATCGATCCCGCACACGGAGGGCGAGTGGTCGCGCCATTCCTGGTGCGCGCATTTCGTCGAGGTGCGGGTAGACGAGGATTTCGGCACGGTGCGCGTCTCGCGCGTGGTGTCGGCGCTGGATTCCGGCCGGCTCTACAACCCGAAGCTGGCCGAGAGCCAGTGGAAGGGCGGCATCATCATGGGCATCGGCCAGGCGCTGCTGGAAGAAGGCATCGTCGACCGCCGCCACGGCCGCATCGTCAACGGCAACCTCGCCGACTACATGCTGCCGACCAACGCCGACATCCCCGACATCCAGACGATCTCGGTCGGCATCCCCGACGCGCACTCCTCGGCGCTCGGCGGCAAGGGCGTGGGCGAACTGGCGATCGTTGGAATAGCGCCGGCGATTGCCAACGCGGTGTTCCACGCCACGGGAAAGAGGGTGCGGGATCTGCCGATCACGCTGGAGAAGCTGATCTAGCGCTGGCGCGAGGCACCCCCCTCTGCCCTGCCGGGCATCTCCCCCTCAAGGGGGGAGATCAATCTCTCCGCCCACCTCGCCAATCTCCAACGCCGCAGGAGAAACGCGGCGTCGAAACCGCCGATCTCCCCCCTTGAGGGGGAGATGGCCGGCAGGCCAGAGGGGGGTGCTGTCCCGCCAGCGTCTCATTCCCACAACGGCGCTCGCCGGCTTTCGCCATTTTCTGTATCGTTCCGCCATCAGAGGGGGACGATCATGAAAATCGCATCGGCATCACTCATCCTGGCGCTCGCCACCCTCCCCGCCCATGCCGGCTCCTGCTCGTGGTCCGCCGCGATGGAGGAGGACGAGGGCGGCAGCGTGATGACGGCTTCGGTGTGCGGTGGGGCCAAGAGCGACGCGCATCTGATGCTGACGTGTTTCGCCAAGCCGGTGCTCAGCTACGATCTCGGTCCGTCCGGCCCGCAGCTCGATCCCGGCATCAGCGCGGATTTCACCTTCAAGGCCGGCGGCAAGAGCGTGACCAGGACGCTGCAGCTCGAGGCGATGTATAATTATTTCACGATTGAACTCGCCGGCCCGAAGGACCCGCTGCTCGCCCTGATGCGCGGCAAGGGCGAGGTGACGGTCTCCGCCGACAAATACGGCGAGGCGGCGTTTCCGCTGAAAGGCTCCGGCCCGGCGATCGGCAAGGTGCTGGCTGAGTGCGGCAAGGGATCGGGCGGCGACGCCGATTGAGGGTGGCTAATCTCCCCACGAGGGGGAGATCATGCGCTTCCGCGCACGCGCCAGATCGCAACCCCAGATGGCCCCTTGGCGAAACCCCTCGCCCCGCACCATATGAATCCCCGCCGGCGATGATTGTCCTCGCGACAAGCGTGATCGATCCCACAGAAGCCGGCGAGGCGGTCCATTCCGGGCCGCCGACGCTCCTCGCGAGGCCCACCGCGGCATCGCGCGACCCAAGCAACGGCCGCGATGCAGGAGCTTTGTCCATGAACCCGATCACCCTTTTCCTCACCGCCGTCTTCGTCCTCATCGGCGTCGGCATCGGCGCGCTGGCCGGGCCATGGGCCGGCGCGCCGTTCCTCGTCATCGCGGCGCTGATCGCCACCTCGCTGAAGATGGCCAACACCTGGCAGCGCTTCGTGGTGCTGCGCGCCGGCAACCTGCTCGGCGTGCGCGGCCCCGGCCTGTTCATGATCATCCCGGTCATCGACAATGTCGTGGCCATCATCGACCAGCGCATCCAGACCACCGCCTTCAACGCCGAGGAGGCGCTGACCCGCGACACCGTGCCGGTCAATGTCGACGCCGTCATCTTCTGGCACGTGCATGACGCGCGCCAGGCGGCGCTGGAGATCACCAACTACCGCGAGGCGATCGACCGCGTGGCGCAGACCTCGCTGCGCGAGATGATCGGCTCCTCGATGCTGTCCTCGCTGCTCTCCGACCGCAAGGCGGCCGACGAGCACCTGCGCGACGTCATCGGCGCCAAGACGGCGCAATGGGGCATCACCGTGATGTCGGTCGAGATCCGCGACGTGGCGATCCCCGTGGCGCTGCAGGACGCCATGTCGCGCCAGGCGCAGGCCGAGCGCGAGAAGGAAGCGCGCGTCATCCTGGGCTCGGCGGAAGCGGAAGTCGCGGCCAAGTTCGTCGAGGCGGCCACCACCTATGCCGACCACCCGGCGGCGCTGCAACTGCGCGCCATGAACATCATCTACGAGACCACCAAGGAGCGCGGCGCCACGATCCTGATCCCGACCGGGCTGGTGGACAGCCTCAACCCGGCGGCGGCGAAGCTGCTGAAGAGCGCGGCGTAAGGAGGGTTGGCGATCTCCCCCTTGTGTGGGGAACGTTCCTCGCCCCCATGAAATGGGGGAGAGGAACCCAAGCCCGGATAGGCTTGCGGGACAGTGCCCCCCCTGTCCTGCCGGACATCTCCCGCTCGAGGGGGAGATTACGCGCTGCGCCGTCTCCGCCAATTTCCAGCCACCGCTATCCCCATCGCCACCGCGACCAGCGCGGCCGCAACCGCGAAGGTAAACCCCATGCCGCCCGCCACCGCCTGGGGCGCGGCGCCGGCGATCTCCCCCGTCCCGACCGCGAAGGCGAACAGCGCGCCCATGGCGGCGGTGCCGGTGACGAGGCCGAGATTGCGCGAGAGGCTGAGCATGCCCGACACCACGCCGCGCTCGGCGCTGTCGACATCGGCCATGACGGCGGTGTTGTTGGCCGCCTGGAACAGCTGGTAGCCGGGCGTCAGCACGACGATCGCCACCGCGTAGCCGGCGATGCCGAACAGCGCCGGCAGCAGCGACAGCGCCACGCAGCCGGCGGCCATCAGCGCCAGCCCGGCGACGACCATGGCGGATGCGCCGAGGCGGTCGACAACGCGGCCCGCCACCACGCCGCAAAGCGAGGAGACGACCGGGCCGATCGAGAGCACAGCGCCGGTCGCCGCTTCGCTCAAGCCCAGCGCGCGCGACAGGAAGAACGGGCCGACCACCAGCGTCGCCATCATCACCGTCGAGACCAGCACGTTCATGGCAAGGCTCGGCGCCAGCACCGGGTCGCGGAACAGAGCGAGCTTGACCAGGGGCGAAGCCACCCTGCCCTCGGCGAAGGCGAACAGGCCGGCGCCGAGCAACGCCGCGACCAGCAGCGCGATGTTGATGCCGCCGAAATGGCCGCGCCCGACGGTCATCGCCAGGGCGTATGCGGCAAGCGTCAGCGCCAGCAGGACCGTGCCAGGGATGTCGAAGCGCGGCTTGCCGGCCTGGCGGGACGGCTTGCCCTCGGTTTCGACCGGCAGGAAGCGAAAGGCGAGCGCGACGGCAAGCACGCCCAGAGCAACGTTGACGAGGAAAATCGAGCGCCAGCCGAGCGAAGCGATCAGCACGCCGCCGAGCGAGGGCCCGAGCGCGGTGCCGATGGCCGACATTGTGCCGAGCAGGCCCATGGCGCTGCCGGTGCGCTCCTTCGGCACCGTGGCGCCGACAAAGGCGATGGTGAGCGCCATCATCACCGCCGCGCCCAGGCCTTGCGCGGCGCGCGCGGCGATGAGCAAGGGCAGCGACGGCGCGAGGCCGGCGGCCAGCGAGGCGGCGCTGAACAAGGCGAGGCCGGCGATGAGCAGCGGCCGGCGGCCGACCATGTCGCCCAACCGCCCGACGCTGACGATGAGCGCGGTGACGGCGAGCAGATAGGCCAGCACCACCCATTGCACCGCCGGAAACGACGCGGCGAAGACCGCGGCCAGCGTCGGCAGCGCGACATTGGCGATGCTGGTGCCGAGCGAGGACAACAGCATGGCGAGCGACAGGCTGGCCAGCGCGCCGGCCGTCGAGCGGCTGGGTGCGTTCGTATGCGCGGCGCTGGAACTGGCGATGTCGGCCATGGGTGTCTCCGGTTTGCTGGACGTGGCCGGAAGATAGGCGCGCCCGCGACATGGCGGAACGCGCAGCATTTGCACTTGAACAGTGCGTCAGACGCCATGCCAAGGCGCCGCAATCATGCTATGGTCGCGCCATGTCGCGACCCGATCTCAACCTGCTCGTCACGCTGGACGTGCTGCTTTCGGAGGGCAGCGTCGCCAAGGCGGCGCGGCGGCTGAAGCTCAGCCCTTCGGCGATGAGCCGCGCGCTGGCGCGGCTGCGCGAGGCCACCGGCGATCCGCTGCTGGTGCGCGCCGGGCGCGGCCTGGTGGCGACGCCGCGCGCGGCCGAGCTCTCCGCTCAGGTCGGCCGTCTGGTGAACGAAGCGGAAGCGATGCTGCGGCCTGCCGAGACGCTTGACCTTAAGCGCCTGGCGCGCAGCTTCACGCTGCGCAACAGCGACGGCTTCGTCGAGAATTTCGGGCCGGCGCTGATCGCGCGCGTCGCGGCGGAAGCGCCGGGCGTTCAGCTGCGCTTCGTGCCGAAGCCCGACAAGGACAGCGCGCCGATGCGCGAGGGCAGCGTCGACCTCGAGACCGGCGTGGTCGGCGGCTCGACCGGGCCGGAGGTGCGGGCGCAGGCGCTGTTCCGCGACCGTTTCGTCGGCGTGGTCCGCGCGGGGCATGGCTTCAGCGAAGGAAAAATCACCGCCGCGCGCTTCGCCGCCGGCCGGCACATCCTCGTCTCGCGGCGCGGACTGGACCGCGGGCCGGTGGACGAAGCGCTGGAGGTGCAAGGACTGGCGCGTGACATCGCCACCGTGGTCGGCGGCTTCGCCGAGGCGCTGGCCCTGGCGCGCGGCTCGGACCTGATCGCCGCCGTGCCGGAACGCTACACGGAAGCGTTGCGCGAAGGCCTGTTCACCTTCGCGCTGCCGGTCAAGCTCGCCGAGCTCACCATCTCGCTGCTATGGCACCCGCGCCTCGACGCCGACCCGGCGCATCGCTGGCTGCGCGGCGTGGTGCGCGAGGTGTGCGGCGGGCGCCTCCCCTCTTGAGGGGAAGACTGCGCGCAACATCCAGAGGCGCCGGCGCTCCCCGCGCGGCGCCCCTGTAGCCTTCGGCGACATCTCCCCC
>JBFLWR010000366.1:0-20662 GCA_040755925.1 Pseudomonadota bacterium | reverse complement strand
CAAGCGCGGCGGCGGTGCCGCAGAAGGCCGCGAGCGCCGCGCTGGTCGTGGCGATGAACAGGCTGTTCTTCAGCGCCTCGACCAGGAACGGGTTCGACAGCGCCTTGCCGTACCATTGCACCGAGAAGCCTGTGAACTCGCTGGCATGGTGGCCGGCATTGAAGGAGAACAGCACGACCAGCGCGATCGGCAGATAGAGGAAGGCGAAGACGGCGACGACGAAGGCACGCATCAGATCAGGTCCACCCGGCGTGCGCCCGAAAGCCGGGTCGAGATGCGGTTGGCGACGACGAGCACCACCACCGAGACCAGCACCAGGGTGATCGCGATGGCCGATCCGAACGGCCAGTTGCGCGACTGCAGGAAGAGGTCCACCAGCGCGTTGCCGATGAAGAACACCTTGCCGCCACCGAGCAGCGTTGGAATGAGATATTCGCCGAGCAGCAGGATCATCACCAGCGAGAAGCCGGTCATGACGCCCGGCAGCGACAGCCTGAGCGTCACGCCGAGGAATGTGGACAGTGGCGTCGCGCCGAGATCGGCCGAGGCCTCCAGCAGCCGGCGGTCGAGCCGTTCGAGACTGACATAGATCGGCAGGATCATCAGCGGCAGGTAACCGTAGACGATGCCGAGCAGCACGGCGCCCGGCGTGTTGATCAGCCTCAGATCCTCGATGCCGACATAGGCGAGCAGGGCCGGAATGCCGCGCCCACCGAGGATGTACATCCAGGCGTAGGTGCGCATCAAAAGGCTGGTCCAGAACGGGATGACGATCAGCGCGAGCAGGATCAGCCGCCAGCGCTGCGGCGCGCGTAAGGCCAGATAATAGGCGACCGGATAGGCGACGAGCAGGCAGGCGAAAGCGCCGATGGGCGCCAGCACCATCGTGTTCCAGAAGGCCGTCGCCCGTGCCGGCAGGTTGGCATACTGCGCGAAAGTGAAGGCCGCCTGGTAGCCGCCTTCCGGTGCCCTCTCGCCGACGCTGAAAATGGCGATGGCGACGAAGGGCAGCACTAGGAAAACGACCAGCCACAGCGTCGCGGGAGCGAGCAGCAGCGCGGTCAGGAGATTCTTGCGAAGGAGGGTGCCGCGCATCGAAAAAGCCGGTTGGGTGCCGGCGGGCGTCTGCCCGCCGGTCGTATTCTTGGGATCGGGTTTGTTGCCGGTCTCGCTCAAGCCGACTTGAAGCGCGCCATCAATTCGGCGCGGCCCGGATCGGTGAGTGTCGCCGCGGCGCCGAACTCGAGCGGCTTCAACAGATCGGCCGCCGGATAGAGGATCGGATTGTCCAGCACTTCCTTCGGCAGCAGCGCGTTGACCCGCGCGTCCGTGCAGGGCGCGCCATTGGCCAGATGCTCCTTCACCGCCACCTTCGGGTTCATCAGGTAGTTGAGCAGCGCATAGCCGGCGGGCTTGTTCGGCGCATCCTTCGGGATGGCGTAGAAATCGGTCCAGATCTCGCCGCCTTCCTTGCCGAGCACATAGGCAATCTCGGGGACATCGCGGTGAAGCTGCGCCCCGTCATTGGTCCAGCACATCGTCATCCAGGCGTCGCCGGCGCGCATTCCGGGCTGGTAGTCGCTCGACACCGCGAACAGATGCGGCTTGACCTTGAGCAGCAGCTCCTCGGCCTTGGCGAGCTCTTCCTGCTTCAGCGAGTTGAACGAATAGCCGTAATATTTCAGCGCGTTGCCGATCGTGGTCAGCTGGTAGTCGTGCACCATGGTGCGGCCGTCGGCCTCGGCCATCGCCGTGTCCCAGAATTCCTTCCAGCTGGTCATCGGCTTGGCGAGCTTCTTGGTGTTCACCGCAAAACCGGTGGTGCCCCAGTTCTTCGGCACGGCGTAGATCGTGCCGTCGATGGTGCCTTCCGCCGTGAAGCGCGAATCCTCGGACTTGCCGTCGAAATTCGTCAGCTTGGCCATATCCAACGGCTCGATGATGCCAAGCTTCTTGTAGGTCGAGATTGTGTAGTTGGTCGGCACGAACAGGCTCCAGCCCGAGCCGCCGGCCTGCAGCTTGGCCAGCATCTCCTCGTTCGACCCGAAGACGTTGACCTCGACGGCGACGCCGGTCTCGGCCTTGAAGTTCTCGAAGGTCTGCGGGTCGTGGTAGTTCGGCCAGGTTGCGATCGACATGCGGTCGCCGAGATTCTCGGCGGCGAAGGCCGGAGTCGGCATGATGCCCAGCTCACGCGCCATGACCGCGGTCGCCACGCCAAGGCCGGTCAAGCCGAGGAAGTCGCGCCGGCTGATCGAGCCGCGCTTCAGGCGCATCAACTGGTCGACGAATTTTTCAGGGCTTATCGGCAGTCCGTCACGATAGGATTTCGGCATTTCGGTCTTCCCTCTGGTTGGTCCCGTTGTTCTTGGGGTCTGGAAACGCCAGCGGCGCTCCGGCTGCAAAGCCGATGGCGACGGGTTCGCCCGGCTTGAACAGGTTGCCTTGGCCGATCACGTGATCGGCCTTGGCGAGCAATGATCCGATGCCCTGGACCTCGATCGCGTATTCGGCGGTCGAGCCCAGGAATATCCGGTTGCGGACGATGCCCTTGAGGGTGCCGCCGCCAGGCGTGGAGAGGCTGAGCGATTCAGGCCGCAGGCTGACTGATACCGCCTCGCCCCGGCTGAGCGACACACGCTTGCGCGCCTGAATGATCGTGCCGTCGGCGAGAGCCACGTCGACGAGGTCGCCAGAAAGGCCCGCCACCTTGCCGCTCAAGAGATTGGTCTTGCCGACGAAATCGGCTACGAACAGGTCCGCCGGCTCGTCATAGATCTCGCTCGGCTGCCCGAGCTGGACGACGCGGCCGCCATTCATGACGCAGACGAAATCGCTCATCGAGAGCGCTTCTTCCTGGTCGTGTGTCACCAGCACGAAGGTGATGCCGATCTCGCGCTGCAGGTTCTGCAGCTCGATCTGCATGTCGGTGCGCAGCTTCTTGTCGAGCGCGGCGAGCGGCTCGTCGAGCAAAAGCACCGACGGCTTGTTGACCAGGGCGCGCGCCAGCGCGACGCGCTGCTGCTGCCCGCCGGAAAGCTCGTGGATCTTGCGACGCCCGTAGCCTGCGAGCCGCACCATCGCCAGCGCCTCGCCCGACCTCTGGCTGATCTCGCGCGATGACAGCCGCGGCCTCGCCTGACGCAGCCCGTAGGAGATGTTGTCCTCGACATCCAGATGCGGGAACAGCGCGTATTGCTGGAACACCATGTTGACCGGGCGCCGGTAGGGCGGCGTGCCGGCCATATCGCGGCCGCGGATCAGCACCTGGCCCTCACTCGGCTGCTCGAAGCCGCCGATCATGCGCAGGCATGTGGTCTTGCCGCAGCCGGAGGGCCCGAGCAAGGCGACGAAGGCGGATGGCGGAATTGAGAGGTCGATGCCGCTGACCGCGGTGACCGCGCCATAACGCTTGGTGACCGCGCGAAACTCGATATCGGGCACTGCAGTCAAACCACGGGCTCCAGCGACAGCGTGAGGCAATTTCGCGACGCTAGCAGAGCCAATAGTAGCTAGTATATACCTCGCAGGTGGTATATTCAGCCTATTTAGTGATTTTAAGGGGTATGACTTGGTTACCTCCCGCAGCGACGACTACAATGCGCTTGCCGCAGTGATTGCCGCGACGAGGGAGAGCGGCGGCGATCATTTCGGCAAGGCCATCATCGGCTGGCTGCGCGGACACGTCCGCTTCGACCATTGCGTGATCTTCGGCTATCGCGGCGCCATGCGGCCGCCGATGCTGTTCGAAACCTTCTCGCCGGCCGAAAGCCACGTCTTCGTCGCGCTCTATCAGGAGGGGCCTTATCTGCTCGATCCCTTCCACCACGCCGCGGTTGAGCGCAAGGAGGGTTTCTGGCGCATGCGCGAACTCGCGCCGGACCGCTTCTATGCGAGCGAGTATTTCCGCTCCTATTACAGCCAGACCAAGCTCGCCGAGGAAGTCGGCTTCTTCGTTCCGCTCACCGGCAACGACGCGCTCGTACTGTCACTGATGCGGCTTCGAGCCTCCGGCCCCTTCGGAACGGCCGATGCCAGGTTGCTGCGCGACATGGCGCCGGCGGTCGTCGGCTTCTGCAAGCTGCGCTGGCCTTCACTGCCCGCTGATGACGCCCCGGCGACGTCTCCCGGCGAAGCGCTTTCGGTTCCCAACGAGCTTGACCGCACGCATATCTGGAAGAGCTTGTCGCTCACCTCGCGCGAGAAGCAGGTCGTCGACCTGGTGCTCCAGGGCCATTCGACGGAATCGATCGCCAGGGCGCTTCGGATCGGGCCCGGCACCGTGAAGGTCCATCGCCGCAACATCTACCGTAAGCTCGAGATCAAATCACAGGCCGGGCTCTTCGCGCGCTTCGTCGAGATCATCGACGGGCGCACCGGATAACCGGCAAAGCTAGCTTCGGCTCACTTGCGGCGGCTCGCGTTAACCGTCTATCGTGCGGCTCGAAAGCCGCCGCTGAAGTATCGCCGCGGAGGATAGAGCGACCAGCCGGATTTCAGGACGAACAAAGTAACGCAGAGCCAATGGTCGACAAATCGCAATTCGGACTGACCGCTGTCGAGACCGTTCCCCTGCATGAGAAAGTCTACCTGGAACTCGTGCGGGCGCTGATGTCCGGCCAGCTCCAGCCTGGCCAGAAGCTGACCTCTCGCAAACTCGCCAAGGAACTCGGCACCAGCGACATGCCGGTGCGCAGCGCCTTTATGCGGCTGCAGGCGTTGCGGGCGCTGAGCCCGATGCCGAACGGCAGCGTCGAGGTGCCGCTGATCTCCGCCGAGCGCTTCCAGCAACTGACCGCCGTGCGCACAATCCTGGAAGGCACGGCGACAGAGCTCGCCACAAGGCTCATCAACGGCAACAATCTGCGCGCCATTCGCCGTCATTGCACCGAACTCACGCAAGCGGCCCGCAGCGGCGACATCGACGACTACCTGCGCAAGAACCACGACTTCAAATTCTCGATCTATCGCCATTGCGGCAACGAGCAGATGATCTTCTTGATCGAGACCGTGTGGATGCAGGTCGGCCCGTTCCTGAGGAACCTGCGCATCGGCTTCGAGGACGACCTCGCCGGCATCCTGGGCATCGACTACCATGAGGAGGTCGTGGCCGCGATCGAGGCCCGCGACGGCGAACGTGCGCGCGCTGCCATCGTGCGCGACATCGACCACGGCGCCGCCCACATCCTCAGGCAGATCAAGTTCCCGGAATTGCGGCACTAGGGGCATGAAACCTAAAAGTGTGAAGCGGCTTTCCGTGGACATCATGCTCCGTATCTTCGATCTGGAGCGCGGGCAGGGCTTCGGGCAAATCTCAAATGCCGGCTTGGCATTCGCCGGAAGTATCGCTATGTTGCGATCGCAGATCGCGAAAAATGGACCTGAAATGCCGCCCGATATCCCAACTAGCAAATTGAAAAAATGAAGAAAAATTGCCTGGCTACAACCAAGGCAATCTTCATGAACTCACAAGCTGACATGGGATATCGTAGCCGACACGGCTACAGCACCTCCAACACAGGGGCTGGAAATTGGGCGATGCAATCACAGACGTTTTGAACTGGCTTGAAAGCAGGAAGGACATCCAGAGCCTGAGGGCCGCGGTGTGCGACCTGAACGGCATCATGCGCGGCAAGCGCATTCCGGTCGAGCAGGCGCGCAAGGCGCTCGAAGGCAAGCTGCGCATGCCTTATTCGGCGATCGGGCTCGACATCTGGGGCGAGGACATCGAAGGCAACGCCCAGGTCTTCTCGACCGGCGACGCCGACGGGCTGTGCCAATGGACGGGACGCGGCATCCTGCCTGTCGACTGGACCGCGCATCCAACGGCGCTGCTACCGGTCTGGCTGGCCGACGACACCGGCGCGCCCTATCTCGGCGACCCGCGCCGCGCCCTTGCGCGCATCCTCGACCGCTACGCCGCGCTCGGCCTGACGCCGGTCACCGCCACCGAGCTCGAATTCTACCTCGTCGACCCGACATCGCACCGGCCCGTCGGCCCTGTCTCGCCGGTCACCGGCCGCCGCCTCGATTCCGACGCCGCCCTCTCGATCGACGAAATCGACGATTTCGAAGCCTTCATCCACGACATCTACGAAGCCTGCCGCATGCAGGGCATTCCGGTGGACACCGCGATCGCCGAAAACGGCGTCGGCCAGTTCGAGATCAACCTGAACCATGTTCCTGACGCCTTGCGCGCCGCCGACGACGCCGTGCTCTTCAAGCGCACGGTAAAGGGAGTCGCACGCAAGCACGGCTTTGCCGCCTGCTTCATGGCCAAGCCCTATGGCGAGCGCGCGGGCAACGGCTTCCATGTCCATTTCAGCGTGCTCAACAAGGAAGGCCGCAACATCTTCGACGATGGCAGCGACCAGGGCTCCGACACCATGCGCCACGCCGTCGGTGGCCTGCTTGCCGCCATGGCCGAAAGCACGCTGGTCTTCGCGCCGCATTTCAACTCCTACCGCCGGCTTCGCCCGCGCTCCTACGCGCCGACCGCTGTCGCCTGGGGTTACGAGAACCGCATGGTGGCGATCCGCATCCCCGGCGGGCCGTCGGCGGCGCGCCGCATCGAGCATCGCGTGTCTGGCGCCGATGCCAATCCCTATCTGGTGCTGGCGGCGATCCTCGGCGCCGCCCTCATGGGCATTGAACGCCAGCTGTCGCCCGGCGAGCCGACCGGCGGCGAGGGACAGGGGCTGCCGCTGGCCAAGCTGCCGCCGGACTGGGCCTCGGCCATTGCCGCTTTCGAAACCGGGAAGCGTGTGGCGGAGATATTCCCCAATGTCCTGCGCGACGCCTTCATCGCCTGCAAGCGCCAGGAGTTGAACACCTTCGCGCTCAACGTCAGCGATTTCGAGATCGAGACCTACCTCGAAAGCGTCTGACGGAGCGATCCAGGCGCGGCATAGGCTGGCTTCAAAACCGGTGGCGAAGCATTGCCTCGGCGGCGCGGGGCGCGTTTACTGGCGCGTGGCCTCAAGGCCGGCAGCCGAGACACCTGATGCTGATTGAGACGAAGCTCCAGCCGCCCCATCTGCGCGAAGCCCTGGTTCAGAGACCGCGGCTGCTGCGCATTCTGGACAGCGCGACAGCAGGCAAGCTGGCGGTGGTCACGTCGCCCGCCGGCTTCGGCAAATCGACGCTGCTCTCGCAGTGGGCGGCCGGCATCTCGGATGGCAGCGCTCAGGTCGCCTGGCTGTCGATCGACCGGCTGGACAACGACCTTGCCCGCTTCCTGAAATACCTCGCCGCCGCCTTCCATCGCGTCGACCCCGACATTGCCGGCAACGCCGAATCGCTGATCGACTCCAGCCCGGTAACTCCCGTCGATTCCATCCTCACCGGCATCATCAACCAGCTGTCGCGCCGCGCCGCGCCGATCTACCTCGTTCTCGATGACGCCCATCTCATCGTCTCCAGCGAGATCGCCGCCTGCATCAACATGCTGGTCGCCTACGCCCCGCCGGCCTTGCGCGTCGTGTTGGCGACGCGCGGCGAGCTGCCGCTCGAACTCGCCAACATGAAGATGAAGGGGCATGTCGTCAGCCTCGGCGACAGCGACCTGCGCTTCTCGCTTGAGGAGACCGAGGATTACCTTGCAAATGTCTGCGGCCTCGATCTCGCCGTCTCGGCGGTGGTGGCGCTTCATCACAAGACCGAAGGCTGGCCGGCCGGCCTGCAACTGGCGGCGTTGGCGTTGGCGCATGAAGTATCGCGGGAGGCCTTCATTGCCGAATTCTCCGGCAGCCAGCGCGACGTGGCGATGTTCCTGACCCATGATGTGCTCGCCCGGCAGGCGCCGGAGATCCAGGACTTCCTGCTCCGAACCTCGATCCTCGACCGCTTCTGCCTGGGCCTTGTCGAGGCGGTCTGCCCCGGGCAGGACTGCGCTGCGGCACTCGCCACGATCGAGCAGTCGAACCTGTTCCTGATCGCCCTCGACTCCTCCGGCCAGTGGTTCCGCTATCACCACCTGTTCTCGGAATTTTTGCGCAACAGGCTGGATGCCTGGAAGCCGGAAGCACGGAGGGACCTGCATCGCTCTGCCGCCGCCTGGCTTGCGGCCAGGGGCTATATCTCGGACGCCGTCGACCACGCCCTTGCCAGCGGCGATGCAGACCATGCCGCGCGGCTGGTCGAGGAATGCGCAATGCCGCTCACCATGCAGGGCCACATTCCCAGGCTGACGGAATGGCTGAACCAGCTCCCGCCGGAGCTGATAGCGGCCCGGCCTCGCCTGCTGCTGGCGCGCGTCTGGGCTCAGTTTCACATGAGCCGGCCGCGCCAGGCGGTCCGCATCCTGAAACAGGCCAAGACCCTGGTCGGCGAGCTATCCCAGCGCGGCGAGATCGACCGCGCGACGACGCGTTCGCTGAAGGCCGAATTGCAGACGCTGACGGCGGGCGTCATCAGCGCCACCGACCGCTCCCGCACCGCGACCCGCATCGCCTCGCGCTGGCTGGCCGATTTTCCCGAAGACGAACCATTCGCGCGCGGCACGCTCTCGAATATATGCGCCTTCAGCCATTATTCGCTGGGCGAACTGGATGCCGCGCGGCTGCGCAGTCTCGCCGCGCGCGACCATCACGCCGCCGCCAATTCCGTCTTCGGCCTCGTCTATTGCGACCTGCTGCTCGGACTGGTCGAGATTTCCGCCGGCAACCTTGCAGAGGCGCATCAATTGCTTGACCGCGCCTGCCGGCTGGCCCGCGAACGCCTGGGTTCGGGCTCCTATACCGAGGCAATGACGGCGATCTTCCATGTCGAGCTCGCCTATGAATGGAACGACCTGCAGGGCGCCGAGCGCATCCTTCACCAGCATCGCCAGATCATCGACGAATGCGGTCTCGTCGTGCACGAGATGGCGTGCAAGCTGCACCTCGCCCGCCTCGCGGTTGCCCATGGCCGGCACGACGAGGCAATCGTCTTCCTCGAGCGTGCCGAACGGCTGGGCATCGAAAAGCGCTATCGGCGGCTCACCGCCGCGGCGCTGAACGAGCGGGTGCGGCTGCTTTTGTCACGCGGCGACGTGCGCGCGGCCCGGCTGGCGCTGCGCTCGCGCGGCATCGAGCCGTCAGCCGAAAGCCGCCCCTCGCCCATCCATCCGCTCGATGAATATGCCCATATCGGCGCCGCGCGCGTGCTCATCGCCGAGGGCCACCCGGCGAAGGCCATCGCCGTGCTCGACCGTATCGCCGAACGGATGCGTCACGATGGACGCCTGCGCGGCTTCATGCAGGTCCGCGCGCTTGTCGCGATCGCCGCGCACGCCGCGGGTGAAACATTGCTGGCGCTGGCGGCGGCAGTCGACGTCATCACCCTGGCATTGCCGCAAAACGCCATGCGTTCGCTGATCGACGAAGGCCTTCCCATGCGCGAAGTGCTGGAATTCGCCCGCGCGCGAATCCCGGCATGGTCTCGCAACTCCAGCACCGCCACCTTCGTCGACACGCTTTTGCGCGAACTGAACAGGATCGCTCCCGAACGCGCGCGCCCGGTGGCAGTCTCGGTGACGCCGAAGAAGCAGATGCTGAGCAGCAAGGAAACCGAGGTCGCGGCCCTGCTGCTGCGCGCCTACACCAACCGTCAGTTGGCCGAGACGCTGACCATGGCTCCCGACACGGTGAAATGGCACCTGAAGAACATCTTCGGCAAGCTCGGCGTTTCCAGCCGAACGGAAGCAGTGCTCAAGCTCAAGGAAATCGGCCTGGACGGCGCCCCCGAGCGCCAATTGGCCGGGTAGCCACCCCAAAGGGTGGGCTCAAAAAACCCACCCGTTACCCGAAGGTGTCGGGACAGCGCTAATGTAGCGCGCAATCATCCGGACGAAATGGTCTGGGGAGCCGAATGGCGACTGGTTTCGTTTTCCACGAACTTTATCTTTGGCACAACACCTGGAACTGGAACCAGGTCTTTCCGCCGAGCCTGACGGTTCAGCCTGGCACCCACGCCGAGAACCCCGAGACAAAGCGTCGTCTGCGCAACCTGTTGGAAGTGAGCGGCATCCTCGACCATCTGGTCACCATCAAACCGCGCCGCGCAACGGTCGAGGAATTGTCGCGGGTTCACACGCCGGCGCATATCGCCAAGATCAGGGAGATCAGCGACCGCGGCTATGGCGACGCCAGCTCGCTGACGCCGCTCGGCGCCGGCAGCTACGAAATCGCGCTCCTGGCCGCGGGCGGCGCCATCAAGGCGATGGAAGCCGTCATCACCGGCCAGGTCGACAATGCCTATGCGCTGATCCGCCCGCCGGGCCATCACGCGACGGCCGATGTCGGCATGGGCTTCTGCCTGTTCTCGAACGCCGCGATCGCCATCCGCCATGCGCAGAAGCTGCACGGCCTGACCCGGATCGCGACGGTCGACTGGGACGTGCATCACGGCAACGGCACGCAGTCGATCTTCTATGACGATCCGAGCGTGCTTTCGATTTCGCTGCACCAGGACAATCTGTTCCCGGCCAATTCCGGCGCGATCGCCGAGAACGGCGAAGGCAAGGGCAAGGGCTTCAACATCAACGTCCCGCTGCCGCCCGGGTCGGGACCCGGCGCCTATGCGGCGGCTTTCGAGCGCGTCGTTATCCCGGCGCTGATGCGCTTCAAGCCGGAGCTGATCGTGGTGCCGTCCGGCTTCGACGCGTCCGGCGTCGACCCGATGGGCCGCATGCTGATGAATTCCAGCGGCTATCGCAGGCTGGCCCGCATGCTGCTCGACACGGCGCGCGAGCTCTGCGGCGGCCGCCTGGTGATGACGCATGAGGGCGGCTACTCGGAAATGTATGTGCCTTACTGCGGCCTCGCCGTGATCGAGGAGCTTTGCGGTCACCGCACCGGCGTCGAGGACCCGTGGGACCAACTGATGGGACAATGGGGTGGAATGTCGGCGCAGCCGCATCAGACGGCCATAATCGACCAGGCGGCCGAACTGGTTAAAAACATAAACTAACAAGGGGAATTGAGATGAAGCGCAATACCAGGATACCGACACCGAACGTCATTGCCGGCTCCCGCCGCAACTTCCTCATCAAGGGCGGGCTTGCCACCGCAGCGACGCTGACCGGCATGCCCGCCATGCTGCTTTCGATGAACAGCGAGGCGCGCGCCGCGGGCGATCCGATCCCAGTTGGCCAGTGCGGCCCGACCACCGATTTCGCCGCGCCCGACGGCATCGAATTCAAGAACGGCCTGACACTCGCCTGCGAGGAAATCAACGCGCTGGGCGGCATTCTCGGTCGTCCGCTGGAGCCGTACTTCGAAGACACCGCGCAGATGGGCGACGCCACCAATGTGCAGGCCGCCCAACGCCTGGTCGACAGGCACGCCGTGCACGCCATCCTCAACGGCTACAACATCGGCTCGGGCGCCGCGATCCAGGAGGTCGCCGCCGACAACGGCATCGTCTACGTCCATTACGACACCACGATCGGCCACAACAATCTGGTCAAGTCCAATCCCGACCGCTACTGGGGCTCCTTCCAGGGCGACCCCGCCGAATACTGGTATGGTCCGGGCTTCCTGAAATTCCTGCAGGGGCTTGAAGAAAACGGCGAATGGAAACGCAAGAACAACAAGATGGCGGTCATCCTGTCGGCTGGCGTCTATGCCTCCAACATCGCCAACGCCGTCAAGGAACAGGCCAAGAGCTATGGCTGGGACATCAGCCTGTTCGAGACCGTCAGCGTGCCGGCATCGGAATGGGGACCGACGCTGGCCAAGATCCGCCAGGATCCGCCGGCGGTGATCTGCATCACCCACTTCCTGCCCGCCGACCTCGGACAGTTCGCGCTGCAGTTCGCGTCGAACCCGACGCCGAGCCTGGTCTACATGCAATACGGCCCGTCGATCCCGGCCTTCCGCGACATCGCCAAGCAGGCGGCCAACGGCATCATCTACGCCACAGTCGTCGGCGCGCTTCAGGACGAGATCGGCACCGCCTTCGAGAAGCGCTACAAGGCGAAGTTCGGACCGAACGCCGGCCACAATTCGGGCGCCCAGCCCTATGACGGCGCCTATGTCTGGGCAACGGCCGCCGCGCTTGCCGGCGGCACGGGCGAGCCCGGCAACAACGACCAGAACCGCAAGGTTGCGGCCCGCATGAGCGCGATGATATGGCGCGGCGTCACCGGCACGACCCGTTTCATGCCGCTCGAGAACGCCGCCTACACCTATCCGACCCAGGTCAACGACTCATCGCTCGGCATGCCACATCAGTTCCTGCAGATCCAGGACTACACCAAGGGTCCCGGCCTGATCGCGCCTGCGCCTTACGGCACGACCAAGTTCATGATGCCGCCGTGGATCAAGGCATAACCGGATGACGGGAGACGCCACGACGCCATTGCTGTCGTGCAGGCATGTCGGCAAGTCCTTCGGCGCTCTCGCGGCGGTCCGCGATCTGTCCTTCGATGTCGGGGCCGGAGAAATCCTCGGCATCGGCGGACCGAACGGCGCCGGCAAGACGACGCTGTTCGAGGTGATCTCGGGACTGAACCCCGCCACCACCGGCGCCATCCTGCTCGACGGCCAGGCCATCACCGGGCTTGCGCCGGAGCAGATCTGCCATGCCGGTGTTGCCCGCACGTTCCAGCTCAATGCCGGCTTCGACAGCATGACAGCTCGCGAGAACGTGTTGGTCGGCGCCTATTTCGGCCGGAGCAACCGGGCCGTTCCGACGCTGCGCGCCGGCCGCGCCGCGCATGAGGCCGCCGATGAGGCGCTGGAAATGCTTGGCATCGCCGACCGTGCCGACAAGGTCACCGGCAAGCTGCCGGTGCTCGACCGCAAGCTGCTGATGATGGCGAGCGCCATGGCGACGAAGCCGAAACTCCTGCTGATGGACGAACCCGTCGGTGGCCTCACCGCCCGCGAGGTCGACCGCGTCATGGATGCCGTGCGCGCCATCAAGGCGGCGGGCGTCACCATCATCCTCATCGAGCACGTGATGCGCTTCCTGGTGCGCCTCTCCGACCGCATCATGATCATGCATCACGGCGAGAAGATCTTCGAAGGTTTGCCGACAAAGCTTCTCGACGACCGTACCGTCGTCGACGTTTATCTCGGCCAGGGCGCCTCGGAGCGGCTGCGCTCCTTCATGGAGGCCGCCCATGGCTGAGGCGGCGCTCGAGATCGTCAATGCCAGCGCCGGCTATGCCGGCCGCACCGTGCTCGACGTCATTAGCCTGTCGGCAAGGAAGGGTGAGCTTACCGCCATCGTCGGCCCCAACGGCCACGGCAAGAGCACCCTTCTCAAGGCGATTTCCGGACTTGTCCCGGTGACGTCGGGCGAAATCCGCCTCGGTGGCGCCCGCATCGACCGCTTGCGCCCCGACCAGATCGTCGAGCGCGGCGTCATCCATGTCCCGCAAGGCGATCTGCTGTTCCCGGCAATGACCATCCACGAAAACCTGCTGATGGGCGCCTATGCCAATAAGAGCGGACTCGCCGAGCGGTTGGACTTTGTCTTCACGCTGCTGCCCAAGCTGAAGGAGCGCCGGAACCAGACCGCCGGCACGCTTTCAGGCGGCGAGCGCCGCATGTGCGGCATAGGTCGCGGCCTGATGGCGGGTGGCGAAGTGCTGATGCTGGACGAGCCTTCGCTGGGGCTCGCCCCGATCGTCATCGAGCAGATCTACGAGGTGATCTTCAACCTCCGGCGCGAGGGTCGCACCATCCTGCTCGTCGAGGAGAATGCCGAACGCATCGCGGAGCATGCCGACATGATCCACCTGCTCGACAATGGCCGCATCGCATGGTCGGGCCTCGGCGCCGAGCTTATGGCGCGGCCTGAAATCGTCGAAACCTATCTCGGAGTGTGAGCGATGGACGTCCTGATCCAGATCATCGCTTCCGGCCTTACGCTTGGCGCCATGTACGCCGTCGCCACAATTGGCCTATCTCTCGTCTACGGCTCGCTCAACATGCTCAACATGGCGCATGGCGCAATCCTGACGCTTGGCGGCTATATCTGCTATGCGGCAATCGTCCATTTCGGCCTGCATCCCGCGCTCGCGCTTTTAGCCGCTGCCTTCGTCTGCGCGCTGGTCGGATTGTTGATCTATTTCAGCGCGGCGCTGCCGTTGCTGCGGGCCGAGAATTTCGAGACCAACATCTTCATCGCCACGATCGGCATCGGCAGCGTCATCGAGAACCTGATGCTGAAGGGCTTTGGACCTTATCCGATCCCGCAGCCGCTAGCGGTGGACGGCCAGGTCGTCATCGGCAACGTGCACATTCCGCTACAGAACGTTTTCATCCTCGGTGTCGCCGTCGTGCTGATGGTGGCCGTCGCGATCCTCCTGCAGCGCACCAGCGCCGGCCGCGCCATCCGCGCCACCTCGATGAACCGCGAGGCGGCACAGTTGATGGGCGTCAGGGTCGGTCGCGTCTATGCGCAGGTGCTGGCGCTGTCCGGCGCGCTCGCCGCCGTCTCCGGCGTGATGATCAGTTCCATCGCCACGCTGACGCCGGTGATGGGCGCCGACCCCATGCTGAAAGCCTTCATCGTCTGCGTGGTGGCCGGGCTGGGCAATGTATACGGCGCAGTGATCGCGGCGATCGCGCTCGGCCTGCTCGAAGCCGCCACCCAATATGTCCTCGGCGTGCGCTGGAGCTTCGCCACCTTGCTGCTTCTCGTCATCCTTGTGCTCATCTGGCGGCCTTACGGCCTGTTCGGCAAACAGCAGGTGGTGCGCCTATGACATCCATCCGTCGCGACGTCCTGATCGGCCTCGTCTGCCTGGCTCTCGCCATCGCGTTGCCGATCGTCATGCCCGGGCGCTACATCATCACCCAGTCGACGCTGTTCTTCATCTGGGCGATCGTCGTGGTGCAATGGAACCTGGTGCTCGGCATCGGCGGCATCTTCTCGCTGGCGCAGATGGCGCTGTTCGCCACCGGCGCCTACGCCACCGCGATGCTGGGCTTCTACTGGAAGGTGCCGATGCTCGCCGCCATCCCGATGGCCGGCGTGGTCACCGTCGCCGTCGGCATGCTGATCGGGCTCGCCTGCCTGCGCCTGCGCGGCCCCTATGTGGCGCTGCTGACGCTGGCGATCGCGCAGGTCATGTTTGTGCTCATCGTCAACGACACCGACTGCTTCACCACGACCGGCGGCTGCATGCCTTTGTTTGGCGGCGTGCGCGGCATCGGCCAGTTCGGCGATATCGGCCTGCGCGCGCTGTTCCCGTCGAAATGGTACATCGCCCATTATTATGTCGGGCTTGCCCTGCTGGCGGTGGCGGTGGTGATCTCCATAGTCGTCATCAGGGGGCCGCTCGGCCTTGCCTTCCGGGCGCTGCGCGACAATCCAGGCTACGCCATGTCGCGCGGCATCAGCCGCTTCAAGTACCAGCTCTGGATCTTCGCCGTGTCGGCCTTCTTCACCGGCATTGCCGGCGGCTTCTACGCCGTGCATTTCCGGGTCGTCGGCCCGACGGTCTTCTCGTTCTCGACGCTGCTGTTCCTGATCGCCATGATCGTCATCGGCGGCCTCGGCTCGATCTGGGGACCGTTGCTCGGCGCCGCCGTGCTGATGCTCGCCGACGAAGGCATGCGGGAACTCTCCGACTACCGCAACATCGGCCTCGGCCTTCTGCTCGCCGTCTTCGTCATCGCCTGGCCGACCGGCCTGAACGGCTGGCTGCAGCGCAAGCCGGCAAGATAGCGACAAGGGCACGGTCCGATTGGCCGTGCGAGACAAAGTCGAGCGCCCGACTTTAGCCGTCCTCAGCCGGGCGCGGATGGCTCCCCCTGCACCGGATGCTGGGGCTTGCCGAGCGCACGCGCTTGATCCAGCGCGACTTCGATCAGGTAGGCCGCGCTAGTCAAATCGGCCGGCCCGCCGCTGGAAGAGGTGACCGAAGGGCCGGGCAGGGTCGGACGCGCCGGTTCCGCCTTCGGCTCGCGCGTTGAAATCAGGTTTGCCGCCAGGAGAAACGTCGCGCCGAGCGACATCGCAACCAGCAGGACGAGCTTGCTGCGGCCGGCCGAGGCGTCGGCCTGCGACTTCAGTTGCTGGACCTGCGTCAGCCAGTCCTGGAAGCGGCCGATTTCCTCGGTCGCCTGCCGCGACAGGACCTTTTCCTGATCGTCCACGGCGGTATAGGTGGGAAGCGAGATGTCCATGCGGGCGGCGTCGACCAGGCTTTTGTAGTGATCGAAAGTCGAGCGGTAGTCGAGACGCCGGTCGAGCGCCAGGCTGCCGATGATGGTCTGCACCGCCTCTGTCCTGTCCAGCATGTTGAGCTGGAAGAGCTGCGAGATGATATGCGAATTGTTGGCGGTGCCGGATGCCAGGCCGGCCGCGCTCATGGCGAAGATCAACGCGCCCTGCTGCTGGAAAAGGATGTATTGCGCCTGGGCATTCTTGACCGTGTCGATCTTGGCGGAAAGGTCCTTTGCCCGCAATTCGAGCGCGCTTGACGCATTTTCATAGGGCGTCACGACAAGCTGGGTTCCGACCGAGCCGACGATGCTGAGCAGAAAGCCCACGAGCAGCGCAAGCCGCTTCGCCGACCAGTAACCGGGAGTGAGAATTGGCGGCAAGCGCGCGGACCACATGCACTTTCATCCTTGCACGGCTGTTGTCTTCTGTTCTTCGCCAAGGCGCTGGCGCGCCTCGTCGAGAGCCGCCTCAAGCAGGTCGACGGCCTTCTGCATTGGATCGCGTGGCGCGCCGGTCGCGGGTTTGTCGCGCGCATCCGCCAGGGCTTGAATGAAGATCACGGCCGACCCTGCCAGTCCGAGGATCGCGACGAGCCATGCCCTCCGTGAGACCTCGCGCAACAGCAAAAGGAAGCTGTTTTCCTGGGGTATGACGGATTTCTCAAGATCCCAGCGCTGCGACCCGACTTGCAGGCTGAGTTCAGCGGGCAGATCGTTCGTGGCCCTGTAGGTCTTCAGGGACCAGTCAGCCGTTTCGGCGGAGATCAAACTGTCGTAGCGCCTCATTGTCTGGTCGTAGTCGATCAAGCCGGCGGCGGCGATCTGCGCGAAATAGTTCCGCATCGCCTCGTGGCGGCCGTGCACCGCGCGGTTCGTCACCTCGGTGACCGCATCGGCGCCCTGTGGGTTGCGGGAAAAGTCGGCGGGAACGAGATAGACAAGACCGTCGAAAGACTGCAGCAGGCCGTTCAGGCCCTGTGCGCTGTGAATGATCTTCAAACGCGCCCATGTCTCGTCGAGACTTGCGGCGATGGCTTGCAAGCGATCGGCGCTGGGCTGCTGATAGAATTGCGCGGCGAAGCTAGCGGCGATGCTCAGGAGAAAACCGACGACCAGGGATATGCGCCCGGTCGTCAGGTAAATGCGCCCGGAATGCAATGCCTGGCGCAATCGACGCATGCGCTCTCCCGGAAGGGTTGAAATCCTCCCAAACGAATAGAACAAGAACGCATGCTGGCCAAGCCGTCGGGAAAGGCGGCGGCCGCAAATCGTCATGGCGTTTGTCGGCCGACCCGGTCGAACCTGTCTAGAGCCGGCGATAGAGCATGACGTCGCCCGAAAACCGCTTCACACTTTTCGGCATCATGCCCTAGAAAGACCCCGTCTCGATCGCATTGACGGGATAGGTCGTGCGTTCTTCCCAACGGTCCTTCTGCACCAGCTGCGGAGGAGCGCCGATGATGTCGCCTTCGCCCGAAATGGAATCGTCGGCGCAGAACTGGTTTTTGAGACCTACCCGCCAGGTGTCGCCAACCTTGCGCATCCAGTATTCATGCGTGACCGACTCCGGCGTCTGCCAGCAGTCGCGGACTGCCTTGTTCCAGGCCTTCCTCTCGATCGGCGAGCCGTTCGGCCGCTGCGGATGCACCGACATGTATGCGAAACCGGCTGCCACGCGCATCGTCTCCACCCTGAACTGGATCGGCTTGCCGAACATATTCTCATAGATCGGACGAACGGCATCCAGCAGCGCGGTTCGATCGGGCGATCCGGGCGCGGGCGTCACGACCTCGTCTGGAGCGACCTGTGGCGGCACGGGCAGCGGCGGGGGATCGACCAGCTTCGCGAGTTGGTCGTCGCGCCAGAAGGTCGTGCCGGAAGGGCAGGCATCGAACCCCGGATCGCCGCGCTCGTCCAACGCCACCCAGCTGTTGATGTCGGTGCTCCACTCGAAATAGATCTGGATGTCGATCGGCGACTTGCGACCGGGACAGCGCTTGGCGGCCAAGGCTACGGCATCGGCATTCGTGTCGCCATGCAAGGGCAGCAGGCGCAGCGCCATGATGGCGCGTCCGGTCCTGCCCCACAGCACGCGATACGTCAGGATTTCATACCGCTCCCGGTCGAAACGTTTTGTCTTTGGCCAGATGGAACCGCCGAGCCATGTCTCGATCAGGGCCTGCGGGTTTGGATCATGGTCGATCGAACGCGTCGGCGTCACATTTGGCAAAGGTCCAACGATGTTTGGAGTCTCGTCGGCCAGCGCGCCGTGAAGCGGTCCAAGCGCCAGCACACATACCAAAGCAAGCAGCATTCCAACTCTATGGAGCACCGGTCGCCTCCGCGCACCCTGAAGCAGAGTCATCGGACCCGAGCCTGGCGGCGCGGGTGACGGCGCCGCCGGCAAGACCTGGATACCACGACTTCGTCTCCGGGCGTTAGCGATCCTTGCAACGAGACCAGAGAGCGAGATGACTTTTCCTCGAACCGTTACCCTGCTCGATCTTCTTGTTACCGCATGATCTTTCCGAAAACCGGTCCCCACTTTTCGGAATCATGCTCTAAGAGCTTCAGCTCCGGCTTGCGCGAAGCGTTGCCGTCGCGGCCTCGTCGACCGCCAGCAGGCCGGGTTCGGCGGCATCCTTCAGCGCGACGCCATAGACCGTCTCTGCGTCCTCGCGGCTCAGCCAGCCGCGATTGACCGTCGCGGCGACCCGCTTCGGATCGCGCTTCAGCGGATCGCCATAGCCGCCACCGCCGCAGGCTGTGAACTCGATGCGGGCGCCGTCCTCGATCGTCTCTTCACTGAAGGCCGGCAACACGATCTTGCCGCCGTCCTTGAGCTTGATCGTCTCGCTCTCCTTGCCGTCGCCGCCGCCAAGCACGCCGCGCGGCGGAAAGCTGGTGCCGTCGGCCGCGTAGACGATCGTCATGTCGTGGTCTAGCGGATAGAAGACGCCGCCGGTCGCCGGCGCGCCCTCGAACTCGCCGAAGCCCTGCGATCCTGGAAGAACGCCGCGACGCTCGATGACGATCGGATACATCGACTCGTCCACCTCGACGGAGTCGAGCTGGATCAGGCCGGCATTGGCCGGGCCGCAATAGGTGAGCCAGCCGTCGAAGCCGTGCCGCGCTCCGCCGCCGGCATAGCCGACGAAGACCTGGTTGACGTAAGACTTGCCGTGCTTGAACGGATCGTGCCCGGAGATCACGCCGACGCCGGCCGGCAGGTGCGAGCCGCTCTCGGCCTGACCATAGGGCGCGCCCATGCGCGAGAAAACGCAGTTGCCGGCGATCATCAGCCTGTCGTTGACATTGGTGGTAGCGACCGAGGTGCCGACCGGATATTTCGGCTTGCCGATGGCGCTCCCCTCGCGAAGCAGCACCTTGATCTGCGACTTCGCGCCCTCATTGTGCGGAATGCTCTCGTCGAGATTGTTGAAGACGCCTATGCGGCAGGAACCGGTGGCGGTGTTCTCCGACAGGTTGAGGCCGCCCGGCACGTTGTCGATATTGTCGCGCACGTCGACGACGATCTCGCCCTTCTCGGGATCGACATTGATCGTCACCTTGACCGGGATGCCTTCGTCGGCGACGCCCGGCACGGGATCGTGGCGCGTCTCGTAGCTGTAGCTGCCGGCCGGCAGCTTGGCGATCGCCGCCTTGGCGCAGCGCGCGCCATAGTCGAACCAGTCCTCGACGAAGCCGAGGATCGTATCGCGGCCATAGCGGGCGAACAGCTCGCCTATGCGGCGCTCGCCGGTGCGGCAGGCGCCGATCTGCGCGCGCACGTCGCCCAGCCACATGTCCGGTACGCGGTTGCGCATCGTGCCGATGCGCAGGATGTCCTTCTTCTCCTCGTAGTTTTGCGCCACGCGCACGCAAGGGAAGTGCAGACCTTCCTCGAAGATATTCTTGGCAAAGGGCAGATAGGTGGACGGCACTGGCGCGCCGGTATCGGCATGGTGCGAGAGCGCCACGACCCAGAACAGCGGCTCGCCCTCGAAGAACACCGGCATCGCCATGATCAGGTCGGCATGGTGCGTGCCGCCCGTGTAAGGGCAGTTGTTAAGGAAGATATCGCCTGGCGTGATGTCGTCGAAGAGGTCGGTCAGCGGCCGTGTCGCCATGTCCATCGACATGACGTGGATCGGTAGCGCGTCCTCCACCGAAACCAGACGGTGGTCATAGGTCAATATCGCGCAGGAGAAGTCGCGCGCGTTCTTGATCACCGCCGAGCGGCTGGCGCGCATGACGACCAGCGTCATCTCGCGCACGATCGCCTCGAAGCGGCTTTTCAGCACCGACATCAGAAAGGGGTCGACACGGCGATCCGCGACATCGAGCTCGAGCCTGTTGATGGAGTCCATAGGGGTCGTTCCCTTGTGCGGTTGTTAGATCAGGCGATGTTGACGACGAGGTTGCCGTATCGGTCGACTTCGCCCTGATGCTGGTTCTTGAGATAGGCGGTGAAGGTCTCGGCCGAGACCAGGCAA
>JBFLWR010000365.1:0-3876 GCA_040755925.1 Pseudomonadota bacterium | reverse complement strand
GAAGCTCGGCTTCTTCTGATCCTCCCAGGGCACAAACGGGAGGGCGCGGTTCGCCGCGCCCTCCCACGGATTGAGGAGGAAATGATGGGGAAGCCTTCACTGGGCAAGGTCTCCGCCACGCCGGAGGCCGAGGCGCTGCTTGCCGAGATCATCGCCGATCACGGTCCGGTGCTGTTCCATCAGTCCGGCGGCTGCTGCGACGGCTCTTCGCCAATGTGCTACCCGCGGGGCGAATTCATGGTTGGCGACAACGATGTCAGGCTCGGCGAAATCGGCGATACTCCGGTCTATATCAGCGCCTCGCAATTCGAGGCCTGGAAGCATACCGACCTGATCATCGACGTGGTGCCGGGCAGGGGCGGCATGTTCTCGCTCGATAATGGCCGCGAGAAACGGTTCCTGACGCGCTCGACGATCTGCGCCGTCCCCACACCGCTCTCAAGCGGTTGATTGAACGACTTCGCGACTATTGGGGCAATCGTCGCGCTTTCTTGGGTCTTTGGCTCGCAACCGGCCTGCCTTAGTGCTATGGCGCCGCTTTCGAACGGAAAAGCGAACCCATATGGCAGGCGTTGAACAGATCACGGTGGAGGCCGGCGAGGCGGGCATGCGGCTCGATCGCTGGTTCAAGGTCCATTACCCGGGCCTCGGCTTCGGCCATCTGCAGAAGCTGCTGCGCTCGGGCCAGGTCCGTGTCGATGGCGGCCGCGTGAAGGCCGATACGCGTGTCGAGCCCGGCCAGTCCGTTCGCGTCCCGCCGCTCGATGTCGACAAGAAGGGCGACGTCCCGCTCACGGGTCACTCGATCCGCAATCAGGGCGATGCCGACGTGCTCGCCAAGATGCTTCTGCACGAGGACCCGAAGGTCTTCGTCTTCAACAAGCCGGCGGGCCTGGCGGTGCAGGGCGGCTCGGGCGTCACGCGCAATGTCGATGATATGCTGGAAGCCTGGCGCAACCAGAAGGGCGAGAAGCCACGGCTGGTCCATCGCCTGGACCGCGATACCTCCGGCGTGCTTGTGGTTGCCCGCACCCGCCTTGCCGCGATGAAGCTTTCAGAAGCCTTCCGGGCGCGCGAGACGAAGAAGACCTACTGGGCGCTGGTCAAGGGTGTCCCGCCAAAGCGCGAGGACAAGATCTCGACCTGGCTGGTCAAGGAAGCGACGCCGGACGGCGACCGCGTGCGCATCGCCAAGCATGGCGAGAAGGGCGCCGATCATGCCGTATCCTATTACCGCGTCGTCGAGCAGGCGGCGCAATCGCTGTCCTGGCTGGAAATGGAGCCTTATACAGGCCGCACACACCAGTTGCGCGTCCATGCCGCCTTTATAGGCTGCCCGATCATCGGCGACCCCAAATATTTCGAGGCCGACACCAACTGGGACTTTCCGGGCGGCATGCAAAACCGCCTGCATCTGCATGCGCGCCGCATCGTCATCCCGCATCCCGACCAGGGCGTGATCGACGTCACCGCGCCGATGCCGCCGCATATGCGCCAGAGCTGGAACCTGCTCGGCTTCGACGAGCGGAGCGCGGAGGACGAGGCATGAGCGGAGCCGCCGGCACGCTCGACCGCCGCGACGCGGTTGACATGACCGCGGCCGCTATCATGGTCGGCTTGACGCTATCCTGGGGGCTCAATTACGTCGCCGCCAAGATCTCCTACGCAGGCTACGATCCGGTCTTCGTCTCGATCGCGCGCTCGCTCATCGGCGGTCTATGCGTGCTCGCCTGGTGCCGCTTGCGCGGCATCAGGCTGTTCGAGGCGGACGGGACGCTTGTCGCAGGTATCGTGGCGGGTGCACTCTTCGGTGTCGAATTCCTGTGTCTCTATATCGGGCTGGAGTACACGACCGTCGCCCGCAATACGTTGCTGGTCAACACCATGCCGTTCTGGGTTTTGATCGGTGGCCATTTCCTGCTCGGCGAACGCATCAACGCGCGCAAGCTCGGCGGGCTTGTACTGGCCTTTTGCGGCCTGCTGGCGGTGTTCTCGGACGGCATCGTTGCCGGAAAGGACGCGACGCTGACGGGCGATCTGCTCAGTCTCGGCTCGGGCGTGCTTTGGGCTTTGACCAGCATCGTCATCAAGCGGTCGAAGCTGGTCGCGACGAGCGCCGAGAAGCTGTTGCTTTACCAATTGGCGGGCGCAGCCATCGTCGGAGCCCTGGTAATGCCTTTTGCTGGCCCGCCGATCCGCGCCTACGCCGCATTGCCGACGCTGGCTTTGCTGTTCCAGTCTTTCTATGTCGTCGCCTTCACCTATGTTTTGTGGTTCTGGCTGCTCACGCGTTACCCGGCGGCGGGCCTGTCGAGCTTCGCCTTCCTGTCGCCGGTGTTCGGTGTTCTGTGTGGGGCGCTGGTTCTCGGCGAGCCGCTGACGGTGAGGATTTTCCTGGCGCTAGCGCTGATCGCCGCCGGGCTGATCATCGTCAATCGCCCGGCGCGCAGGCAGCCCACGGTGTAAGGAGTTCGACATGCGCGACATCCTCGAAGACCTCGAAGCCGGTAAGCTGCTTTCGGACCCGGATCCGGTGCGGCGCGCCCAGATCCAGATGAAGACGCCGCTGCCGAAGCGCTTCTACAAGTCCGTTTCGGTTGCGCCGGTCGAAAACGGTTTTGCGGTCCATCTGGATGGCAAGCCGGTGCGCACACCGGGAAAGGCCGTGCTGGCGCTGCCGACCGAAAGGGCCGCGGGCCTGGTGGCCGATGAGTTTTCCGCGCAGGGCGAAGTCATCGATCCGGTTTCGATGCCGGTCATGCGCCTGGTCAACACGGCGATCGACGGCGTCGCCTCCGACCCGCAGGCCGTGCTTGAGGACGTGCTGCGTTTCGCCTCGTCAGACCTGCTCTGCTATCGGGCCGACGGCCCACAGGGGCTGGTCGACCGGCAGAACAAGCTCTGGGACCCGGTTCTCGATTGGGCGCGCAGCCACCTCGGCGCCCGCTTCAACCTTGCCGAGGGCATCATCCATGTCGAGCAGCCGCGCGAGGCGATAGCCATCCTCGGCGCGCATCTTGCCCAGCGCAGCGAGCCGACGCGGCTGGCCGCCATCCATGTCATGACCTCGCTGAGCGGTTCAGCGCTGCTGGCACTGGCTGTCGACTTCGGCGAGCTGCACGGCGAGGAAGCCTGGACGGCCGCCCATGTGGACGAGGACTGGCAGATCGAGCATTGGGGACAGGATGCCGAGGCGGTCGCACGCCGCTCGGCTCGAAAGCGCGACATGATGGCGGCGGTCAGCCTGCTCGAAGCGCTTCAAGCCTGAGCAACAAATCGCTTTCGCACTGCACCTAATACGAAAGTCATAATCCCATCGTCGCGGTGCCTTCCAGCCGCGCTTTCTGTCATTTTTCCACCCGTGGCAGCGTTTTTTGAGTCCGCGTTCGAAGGAGCGCTGACGGGTTGCGCGCAGCCCATCGAGGACAGACGGGATCCCACGGGAGGATACATCAATGGCAATGGCATCGACCGCCGGCGGAACCAGCCGCGGCATGACGCGTGAGGAGAAGAAGGTCATCTTCGCCTCATCGCTCGGTACCGTTTTCGAATGGTATGATTTCTATCTTTACGGCTCGCTGGCGGCCTTCATCGGCTCAACCTTCTTCAGCCCAACGATCCCCGAGGCGACGCGAAACATCTTCGCGCTGCTCGCCTTTGCCGCCGGCTTCCTGGTACGCCCCTTCGGCGCGCTGGTCTTCGGTCGTGTCGGTGACCTCGTCGGCCGCAAATACACTTTCCTCGTCACCATGACGATCATGGGCCTGTCGACCTTCCTGGTCGGCCTGCGGCCCGGCTATGCAAGTCTCGGCATCGCGGCCCCGGTGATCCTGATCGCCCTGCGCATGCTGCAGGGACTGGCGCTCGGTGGCGAAT
>JBFLWR010000364.1:0-11624 GCA_040755925.1 Pseudomonadota bacterium | reverse complement strand
GTCGACCGTTCGATCGTGACTTCCAGCACGTCCGCATCGCCTGCCGCCCCGGCAGCCAGCGACACCGACTCAGACCAGACCACGATCGGTAATGCGGTCTCCTCCGCCGATATCAAGGAACTCGGTGGCCAGGCCGTGCCGTGGGCCAATTCCGGCACGGGTTCGCGCGGCGCGATCACCGAACTGGTGGAATTGAAGGATGCGGGCCGAACCTGCCGCAGCTTCACCGCCACGAGGGAGAGTTTCGACGGCGTCGCCTTGTACAAGGGCCAGCTCTGCATGGCCGGCGCCGGCGGCTGGCACATGCAGGCCTTCACCGCGCTGTGATTTTCACCCACTGATCTGGCCTTGCGCCTCTGGAATTTCTTCCTATGCGAGCGCATATAGGGAGCGACCCGTGAACTCAATCTCTCTTGCAGGCAGGAAGCATGCGCGACCCCTATGAGGTGCTGGGCGTTGCCAAGAACGCATCGGCCAAGGACATAAAATCGGCCTACCGCAAGCTCGCCAAGAAGCATCATCCCGACCAGAACCCGGATGATCCCAAGGCGAAGGACCGTTTTGCCGCCGCCAACCAGGCTTACGAGATCGTCGGCGACGAGAAGATGCGCGCCGCTTACGATCGCGGCGAGATCGACGCCGACGGCAAGCCGAAATTCCAGGGCTTCGAGGGCGCGGCCGGCGGGGGCGACCCGTTCGCCGGATTCCGCCGTCAGCAAGGCCCCGGCGGCGCGCATTTCGAATTCCGCTCGGGCCGCCCGGGCGGCGATCCGTTCGACGGCAACAGCGACATTTTCAGCCAGATTTTCGGCGATGCCTTTGGGGGCGCGCGCGGCGCCGGCCGGGGCGACCGTCGCCAGCCTGCCCAGGCCGCGGATTTGAATGTCACGCTGGACGTGACCATCGAGGAAGCAGCTACTGCCGAGAAGGTGACGGCGATGTTCCCCGATGGCCGCAAGGTGGCGGTGAAGCTGCCGGCCTATGTCGAGGACGGCCAGACCATCCGGCTCAAGGGCCAGGGCGAGCAGGGTCCGGGCCAGCCCGGAGACGCGCTGGTCAAGATTCATATCCGCCGCCATGCGCGCTACCGCATCGAGGGCAGGGACCTGCATGTCGACCTGCCCGTCGATCTGGCCGACGCGGTGCTCGGCGCCAAGGTGGCGGTCGAGACGCCGACCGGCAAGCTCGCTGTCAACGTTCCGGCGTGGTCGAGCTCCGACAAGGTGCTGCGCCTCAAGGGCAGGGGCTTGCCGGAAAAGGCAGGCGGCCATGGCGATCTCTACGCGCATGTGCGGCTGATGCTGCCGGAAGGCGGCGACACCGAGCTCGAAGCCTTGATGCGTCGCCAAAAAGGCTGATCGGGCCTGTTTTCTTGTCCCGGCAGTCTGTTTTGAAAGCTTGAAGGGGCTTTGTGCCTGTGCGATAGGGCTCTCCACGAAGCACTATACTCTTGCGGAGAGCTTGCACATGGCGGGTGGACAGGGCCTGATGGCCGGTAAGCGCGGCCTCATCCTCGGCGTCGCGAACAATCGGTCGATCGCTTACGGCATCGCCAAGGCGTGCGTCGATCACGGCGCCGAAATCGCGCTGACTTATCAGGGCGAGGCGTTCAAGAAGCGCGTCGAGCCGTTGGCGGCCGAGCTCAACGCGCATGTCGCGGGCCACTGCGACGTCACCGACCCGGAAAGCCTGGACGCCGTCTTTGCCGATATCGAGAAACATTGGGGCAAGCTCGACTTCCTCGTCCATGCCATCGCCTTTTCCGACAAGGACGAGCTGACCGGCCGCTATGTCGAGACGACGCGCGACAATTTCCTGCGCACCATGGACATCTCGGTCTATTCCTTCACCACCATCGCCAAGCGCGCCGAGCCGCTGATGACCGATGGCGGCTCGCTTCTGACGCTGACCTATTACGGCGCCGAAAAGGTCATGCCGCATTACAACGTCATGGGCGTCGCCAAGGCGGCGCTTGAAGCCAGCGTGCGCTATCTCGCCGTCGACCTCGGCGCCAAGAAGATCCGCGTCAATGCGATTTCCGCCGGCCCGATCAAGACGCTGGCCGCCTCCGGCATCGGCGATTTCCGCTACATCCTGAAGTGGAACGAATACAATTCGCCCCTGAAGCAGACGGTGACGCAGGAAGAGGTCGGCGATTCCGGCGTCTATTTCCTGTCGGATCTGTCGCGCGGCGTGACCGGCGAGGTGCATCACGTCGATTCCGGCTACCATGTCGTCGGCATGAAAGCGGTCGACGCGCCGGACATCTCGACCGTCAAGGAATAATCCGCTTAGCTTATTCGTCCCAGGCCCTGGCCCGACCTCGGAAGACCTGATGTATCCGCTCGTCTACATCGCGCGCCACGGTCAGACGGAGTGGAATGCCGAGCACCGGCTCCAGGGACAAGCCGACACCGACATCAACGCGCTCGGCCGCAAGCAGGCCACGCATAATGGGCATAGGCTGGCGGAACTCGTCCGGAACCCAGCGGATTTCGACTTTGTCGCCAGCCCGATGCGGCGCACGCGCGAAACGATGGAGCTGATGCGGACGGCGATGGGGCTGGATCCGTCCGCCTACCGCACCGATCCGCGCCTGGTGGAGCTGAGCTTCGGCGATTGGCAAGGTTTCACCTTCGCCGAACTCGAGGAACGCCAGCCGGGCTGCACGGACGGCCGCCGTGCCACCAAATGGGATTTCCAGCCGCCTGGCGCCGGCGCGGAAAGCTACCAGATGCTGCTTGAAAGGGTGAAGCCGTGGCTGGACGCGCTTCGTCAGCCGACGGTCTGCGTCACCCATGGCGGCGTCATCCGCTGCTTGTTTCGCCTGGTCGTCGGCATTTCGAAGCAGGAAGCCGCCGGCCTCGAAGTTCCGCAAGATCGCCTGCTGCGGCTGGAGGGCCGCAGCCTGGAGTGGTTGTAACAAATTGCGGCGGGCAAATTCAGGTCAGGCCGGCCTCGCCTGAATTAGTTCTGGTCGCTGTCGGGTAGTTGCATATCGGTGACGACGTTCTCGCCATTGGTCACGTCATAGGCGATGACAATGTCCATGCCCGGCTTCAGCGCGTCGAGGTCGGTTTCGGCATTGAGCTTGTATGACTTTCCGTCGTCCAGCGTCAGCGTCAGCGTGTCCTTGTCGACCTTCTTGATCAGGCCTTCGGTCTGGCCGGCAAACGCGGCGGCGGTGGAAATCAGCAAAATGGCGCCAACAGCGCCAATCAGGGTACGCATTATCGTCCTCTTTAGGTCATTGCGCCGGCTGGTTAGCGGCGGATCCTCAACGGCGGTTGGAAGAGAGCAGAAATCAACCGAATGTGTCAAAACTAAATCCGCCAGATCACAGTTTGACCGCTGTGGAAAACGCCAATAGAAGGCAGCCTTGACCGGCCCGGTGCCGGCAGGGCGTAGTTTCATGTCTCACAACACATTCGGCCACCTGTTCCGCGTCACCACCTGGGGCGAAAGCCATGGCGCCGCGCTCGGCTGCGTGGTCGACGGCTGTCCGCCAGGCATCCGCTTCACGCGTGAGGATATCCAGGCCGAACTCGACAGACGCCGCCCAGGGCAGTCGCGTTTCGTCACGCAGCGGCGCGAGCCTGACGAGGTCAAGATCCTCTCGGGCTTCATCCTCGACGAGGACGGCGCCACGATGATCACCACCGGCACGCCGGTGTCGATGATGATCGAGAATGTCGACCAGCGTTCGAAGGACTATGGCGAGATCGCGCGCCAGTACCGGCCGGGCCATGCCGACTACACCTACGACGTCAAATACGGGCTGCGCGATCATCGCGGCGGCGGCCGTTCCTCGGCCCGCGAGACGGCGGCGCGCGTGGCGGCCGGCGCGCTGGCCCGCAAGGTGGTGCCGGGCATGGTCGTGCGCGGCGCCTTGGTCTCGATGGGCGAAAAACAGATCGACCGCGCCAACTGGAACTGGAATTTCATTGGCGATCCGGAAAATCCGTTCTTTACGCCGGATCCCGCTTCCATTCCCGTCTTCACCCAATATCTCGACGGCATCCGCAAGGCGGGCTCATCCGTCGGCGCGGTTATCGAGATCATCGCCGAGGGCGTGCCGGCCGGCCTCGGCGCGCCGATCTACGCCAAGCTCGACCAGGACATCGCCTCGGGCCTGATGTCGATCAACGCCGTCAAGGGCGTCGAGATCGGCAACGGTTTCGAGGCCGCCCGCATCACCGGCGAGCAGAACGCCGACGAGATGCGGATGGGCAATGACGGCAAGCCGGTGTTTCTGTCCAACAATGCCGGCGGCATCCTCGGCGGTATCTCGACCGGCCAGGCGATCGTCGCCCGCTTCGCCGTCAAGCCGACGTCCTCGATCCTGACGCCGCGCAAGTCGATCGACAAGGACGGCAACGACGTCGACGTCATGACCAAGGGCCGCCACGATCCATGCGTCGGAATCCGCGCGGTGCCCATCGGCGAGGCCATGGTTGCCTGCGCGATCGCCGACCATTATCTGCGGCATCGAGGACAGACCGGGGAGGGGGCAGGGGAGTAAGGCAGTAAGGGAACATGTTGCGTCGCATTTCGCGACGCCAAACTTTTTCCTTTTCCCTACTCCGTTACTGCCCTACTCCCATATTCCCCTGCGAGCGAAGCGCGCGCCCAATGCCTTACGACCAGAAGAAGATCGTCGAAGCGATCCGAGCTTTCGAGCGCGGCGAGATCGTCGTCGTCATGGACGATGACGGGCGCGAGAACGAGGGCGACCTGATCGTCGCCGCCGTTCATTGCACGCCGGAAAAGATGGCCTTCATCGTCCGCAACACCTCTGGCATCGTCTGCACGCCGATGCTGCGCGAGGACGCCAGGCGATTGAACCTCGCGCCGATGGTGGCCGACAACGATTCCGCCCATACCACCGCCTTCACCGTCAGCGTCGATTTCAAGCACGGCACCACGACCGGCATCTCCGCCGACGACCGCACGCTCACCGTGCGCAACCTTGCCAACGGCAATGTCGGCCCGTCGGATTTCGTGCGCCCCGGCCATATCTTTCCGCTGATCGCGCGCGAAGGCGGGGTCTTGATGCGCTCGGGCCATACCGAGGCGGCGGTCGACCTTTGCAAGCTCGCCGGCCTGCCGCCGATCGGCGTCATTTCCGAGCTGGTCAATGACGACGGCACTGTCAAACGCGGACCCGAAGTGCAGGCCTTCGCCGAACAGCACGGCCTGAAGCAGGTTTCGGTCGCCGATCTCATCGCCTACCGCCAGCGCAAGGAGACCTTGGTCGAGCGCGTCGCCTGCTCGGACATCGATACCCCCGGCGGCAAGGCGCAGGTCTTCACCTACACGCTGCCCTGGGATTCCATGCATCATGTCGCGGTCGTCTTCGGCGACATCCGCGATGGCGAGGAGGTGCCGGTTCGCCTGCATTCGGAAGATGTCGTCACCGACGTGTTCGGCACCAGCCACCGGCTGGACGGCATCATGCAGGCGATGGGCGAGCGCAAGCGCGGCGTCATCGTCTATCTGCGCGAGGGTTCGGTCGGCGTCGCCCACCAGGAGCGCAAGCGGCCCGCCAGCGGCGACCGAGAGGACCACGAGGAAGCGCGCCGCCGTGAGAACGAGTGGCGCGAGATCGGGCTCGGCGCGCAGATCCTCAAGGATCTGGGCATCTCCTCGATCAACCTTATCGCCTCGCGCGAGCGCCATTATGTCGGTCTCGAGGGCTTTGGCATCCACATCGCCAAGACCGAGATACTCTGAACTAGCTTCAGCATCCTCAAGCGCGGTCGGGCGTGTTGCCGCCATTGAAGCGGCCGAACCGCCGCGCTGTCGTCACGGCCAGCAGCAAGACGCCGAGTCCGAGCGCTACGGCGTCCGCAGTGTCGCGCAACGCGAAGTCACCGACGCGGCAAACGAGAAGATAACCGACCACAAGGTTGAAGAAGCCCCAGAACGCGTTGACGGTCGACGAGGAGAGGCCTTGTCCCGGCGGTTTGGCGAAAGGGCTTTGGAACGGCCTGCCCATCATGCCGCTGACGAGATGCGGTACGGCGTTGGCAAGAAACGCCCCGCCGAAGAAATAGGACACCAGATCAAGCCACGGCATGTCGCGCGCTCCTCGTTTTTGGGATGGGATGGTTTAAAAGCCGGGCGGCGAAGCCCTCGTGCGGTTCGATGCCGGGCAGGGCGGTGTTCGAGCCGAGAGTCGTCAGCGCCATGAGATGTCCTGTCGACGTATGGATACTCAGTCCTCGACGAGCCGGTTGAGCAGTTCCGCCGCTTTGGCGACGACCTCCATCTCGTCGGCGGAAAGTCGCGCCTGGAGCTGTCGCGACAGCCAATCCTGCCGCGCCGCGCGCCCCTCCTGGACCCATTGCCGGCAGGCGTCGGTGAGCGAGAGAAGGGTTTGGCGCCCATCGGCCGGGTCCGGCGCGCCGCTCACCAGGCCTGCGGACTCGAGCGCGGCGATGACGGAGGCCATGGACTGCGGGCGCATGCCCTCGGCGCGCGCGAGGCTCGACGCGGTCGCCTGTTCGTCCTTTTCGAGGCGGAGAAGCACCGACACCTGCGACGGCGTCAGATCGCCGATACCCGACTCTTCGCGCAGCCGGCGTTTCAGCTTGCCGACAAGGCCTCGAAGTTCAGCGGCCAGGGTGGTGGCTTGTGCGGAGCTGTGCTCGCCTGGCTGAGCATTCATGCCGGACCCATGCCATGTATACAGGTAAACTGTCAAGGTTGACTTAACAGTTTACCTGCCTTCATCGGTTGGCCGAGGCTGCGAAGGTCGCTTCGTCACCGTCGAGGTCGCACCCCGGCGTCGCCAGCCGGCATTGACCGGCTAGCACGGTGGCCAGGGCGATCGCGCCGGCGGCGACGGAGACCCAGAAACCGTTCTGCGGTCCGAACGTGTCGACCATCCAGCCGGCGGCGAAGGAGCCTAGCGCCATGCCAATGCCGATGCCGGTTGTCACCCAGGTGACGCCCTCGGTCAGCATCGTGGTCGGCACATGGCGCTCGATCAGGCCGAATGCGGTGATGAAGGTCGGCGAAATCGCCACTCCGCTGACGAAGACCGCGAGAGCGAGCATCGGCACGGTCTCGGCAAAGAGCAGCGGCAGCGTGGTGACGGCGATCACCGTGACGGCGACGGCCAGTTGCCGCCGCAGCGGCGCCCTGAGGTTGAGCGCGCCGACGATGATGCCGAGCACGAAGGATCCCAGCGCATAGACGCCGATGACGAGGCTGGCCGCTTCGGGTTGGCCGAGCTGTTTGGTCATTGCCACGGTGGTCACTTCCGTTGTGGCGAAGGTCGCGCCGACGAAGATCAGGGCAAAGGTGATGATCTGGACCGGCCGCAGGCGGATCGCGGAACCCGTCGCGCCTGGCCCGGCCGGACGGACAGGCGGCTCGGTGGAACGCTGCAGCAGGAATGCCGCCGACCCCAGGGCAAGCAGCAGCGTGCTCACCAGCATGCCGGCTTCCGGGAACAGCGCTGCGCTCAGGCCGACCGACAGCGAGGCGCCGGCGACATAGACCAGTTCGTCAGCCGCCGATTCGAAGGCGAAGGCGGTGTTGAGCTCGGGCCGGTCGCGGAAGATTTCCGTCCAGCGCGCCCTGACCAGCGCCGGGATGCTGGGCATGGCGGCGGCAAGCAGCGCCGACACGAACAATGTCCAGATCGGCCAGTGCCGGTTGGCGGCCGCAATCAAGGCGCAGAACGCAAGAACAGAGACAATGGTCGCCGGCACGGCAACGCGGCTTTGACCCAGCCGGTCGATCACCCGCGACACCTGCGGCGACAGCAAGGCGTTGACCAGGGCATAGGTGGCCGAGACGGCGCCCGCCAGCCAGTATTCGCCATGCGTCTGCGACAGCATCGCCACGATGCCGATCGGCGCCATGGCGATCGGTAGTCGCGCCACGAAGGCGGCGGTCGCAAAGCCTTTCGTGCCGGGAGCCTGAAAGATTGCCGAATATGGGTTTCGCATGGTCTTGATCCTCGACAGCGCAAGTCGCCGCAATTACATACGCAGCGTATGAATGTCAGATAATTCATACGTCGCGTATGTCAATTGGCATACGAAGCGTATGTCAGTAGAGCCAGAAGCTATGCACAGACCGCGCAAGGAAATGATTGCCTCGACCCGAGCCAAGCTGATCGCCGCTGCCCGCCAGGCCTTCGGCACGATCGGTTACGCGGAGGCTTCGATGGACGATTTCACGGCTTCGGCGGGGCTTACGCGAGGCGCGCTCTACCACCATTTCGGCGACAAGAGGGGGCTGCTGCAGGCCGTGATCGCCGAGATCGACGGCGAGATGGCGGCGCGGGTCAACGAGGTCGCGGCGCGGGCGCCGACCCGCTGGCAGCGCTTCGTCGACGAATGCACCACCTATATCGAGATGGCGCTGGAGCCTGAAATCCAGCGCATCATGTTTCGTGACGGCCCGGCGGTGCTGGGCGATCCGGCGCAATGGCAGAACGCCAATGCCTGCGTCGCTTCGATGACCGGCCACCTGACCGCGTTGCAGCGGGAGGGCGTCGTGGTTCCCGATCTCGATCCGGAAACGGCCGCGCGCCTCATTAATGGCGCCAGCAGTCAAGCTGCGCAGCGCATCGCCAATTCGAAGGATCCGGGAGCGACCTCGAAGCAGGCGATCGCGGCGTTCAAACAACTGCTCGAAGGCTTGCGCAAGAATGCCTGACCATACCATTGGCTAACGTGGCCACCGCGTTGTGCACTGCTTTCGCGCCAGCGCAGCCTTGCCGTGATTGACAATAGCCGGGGCAAGCGCATCCTCCTGCGCCATCTCTTAGGGTGCGGAGAGTCGGGGGCATGTGGGACTTCAGCATCGGCCGGTCGGTGTCCATCATGATGCGGACATGGCCTTTCATCGTCTTTCGCATGATCGTCTATTTCGGCATCACGCTGGCCTACATCATGGCGACCGGCACGGGCGCCAGTGTCGGCTATGGTGTCGGCCACATCTCGACCGATCCTGACGGACCAGCCTCCTTCGCGCTGTGGGGCGGCGTGGTCGGCTTCGGCGTCGTTTCGATCGCCGTCTACTGGATCCGCGAATACATCCTTTACGTCCTCAAGGCCGGCCATATCGCCGTCATGGTCCATCTGATCGACGGTCATGATGTTCCCGACGGCCAGAGCCAGATCGCCTATGCGAAGGAGGTCGTGACCCAGCGCTTCGCCGAGGCCAATGTGCTGTTCGTCATCGATCAGCTGGTCAAGGGCGCCATCCGCGCCATCACCGGCCTGATCGGCGGCATCGCCGCTTTCTTGCCCATTCCGGGGTTGAGCGGTCTGGTCGGTTTCGTCAACACGGTGATCCGTATCTCGCTGACCTATGTCGACGAGATCATCCTCGGCTACAACATCCGCATCAATTCGAGCTCGCCCTTCGAGACGGCGAGGCAAGGTGTCGTGCTCTACGCGCAGAACGGCAGGCACATGGTCAAGAACGCCGTCTGGCTGGCGGTGATCATGTGGGGCCTGTCCTTCGTCATCTTCCTTCTGATGCTGGCGCCAGCCGGCGCCATCCTCTGGTTCATGCCGGGCCAGCTTGCCGGCTGGGCCTTCGTGCTGGCCATCGTCTTTGCCTGGGCTTTCAAGGCGGCTATCATTGAGCCCTTCGCCATCGCCTCGCTGATGCAGGTCTATTTCGACGCCATCGAGGGCCAGACGCCTAATCCGGAATGGGATCGACACCTGGCGGAGGCTTCCTCGAAGTTCAGGGAGCTCCGCGACAAGGCCCTTGGCTCGTTCGGCGGCAAGTCGCGCTGGGATACGCCTCGGGCAGCCTGAACTGAGCAGGGCCGATCAGCGCGTCGGCTTGCTTGCGCCGCAAAGCCTTGCGATCGCCGACTTGAGCGGCGCTTCGCCGGCGCCGCGAAAGGTCTCGCTCATCACCAGGTCTGAGAGCGGCAGGCGCTGGCCCCAGCCATGCGCTTCGAGGTCCGGCCTCGGCGCGAATTCCGAGACGCGGCCGACGCAGAGATAGGCGATCGGCGTGACATGGTCGGGTATCGACAAGAGCCGCTTCAGCGCGTCTGCCTCGATGATGCTGACCCAGCCGACGCCGACGCCTTCCGCCCGCGCCGCCAGCCAGAAGTTCTGCACCGCGCAGACCGTGCTGTAGAGGTCCATCTCCGGATTGTGCCAGCGCCCCAGCGGCGAGTTCCTCGAGCGCTCCCGGTCACAGGTGACGCAGAGGTTCAGCGCGCTTTCGCAGATGCCTTCCAGCTTCAGCTTGCGGTACAGAGCCTGCCGTTCGGCCTCGATCGCCGGCAGTTCCTGCTCGCGCGCGGCGAGGAACAGGTCGCGCACTTGTCTGCGCCGCTCGCCGTCGCGGATGACGATGAAATTCCATGGCTGCATGTAGCCGACCGACGGCGCATGGTGGGCGGCGGTGAGCAGCCGCGCCAGAACGGCGTCGTCGAGGTCGTCTGCGACGAAGTGGCTGCGCACGTCGCGCCTGGTAAACATCGCCCGGTAGACGGCGTCCCGCGCCGATTGGTCAAAGTCATCACCGCCGGCGGCGGTTGCTGGTGCCGTCATCGCTTTTCCCCTTGCGACAGCAATCCGGCGCCTGACCAAGCGCAAGACCATGTCTGCCGGGCCGGTCTTCTGGCTTGGGATCGTCCCGCGTCCGGCGCCTTCCCGTCCCGAGACAGTGGCTTTTGCCGGCGCGGTCCCCCTCACAGCGTTGGGCACGCCACGGATTTCAACCGTGTTCCCGATTCTCCCGCGCGTCGCGGGCACCAGGCAGTGGGCGCGACCATATCGCGAAGCGCGAGCGCTGCCAATGTCGCCAGCGACATGGCGAGGCGCGATTTTCCCCAGCCAATCGGCATTCAAACATGGCCATCCAGGCTGCGGGTGCCTAGATTAGGGCCCATGACAACCCGTCTCTACACGCATCCGATCTTCCTGGAACACATCACGCCGCCCGGCCATCCGGAGCGGCCCGACCGTCTGCGCGCCATCGAACGCGTGCTGGACGACGAGGCTTTTTCGGCGCTCGACCGCATCAGGGCGCCGGAGGGTGACGAAGCGACAATCCTCTACGCGCATCCCGAGGATTTCGTTGCCCGCGTGCGCGCCGCGATCCCCGAAAGCGGTATCGTCTCGATCGACGCCGACACCAGCGCCAGCCCGAAGAGCTGGCAGGCGGTGATGACGGCGATCGGCGCCGCCAACGCCGCCGTCGACGATGTCTTTGAGCGCCGCGCCGGCAACGTCTTTGTCGCCGCGCGTCCGCCCGGCCATCACGCCGAAAGGACGACGGCGATGGGCTTCTGCTTCTTCAACACCGCGGCGATAGCCGCCCGTTACGCGCAGAAGAAGCATCAGGCCGAACGCGTCGCCATCGTCGACTGGGACGTCCACCACGGCAACGGCACGCAGGATATTTTCTGGGACGATCCGTCGGTGCTCTATTGCTCGACTCACCAGATGCCGCTTTATCCCGGCACCGGTGCGAAAAGCGAAACCGGCGCCGGCAACATCGTCAACGCGCCGCTCGCGCCGCGCACCGGAAGCGAGGTGTTCCGCGACGCGTTCCTGTCGCGCGTGCTGCCGTCGATCGATGCGTTCGCGCCGGACCTGATCATTATTTCCGCCGGTTTCGACGCCCAC
>JBFLWR010000363.1:0-7692 GCA_040755925.1 Pseudomonadota bacterium | reverse complement strand
AGAGGTAAGGCGGCCTGAGGCGTCGATATGCCAAAGGTAGAAACGGCCCCTCCAGTCCGGCATCAGGACCGAGACTTCCTCCTCTGCCCGATAGACCTTTTTGCCGCAATAATCCCCCACATATTGCAATTGCTCCCCCTTTTCCGATTCACCTGACGTCCAGATGTTGCCCCTTCGCGTAGTAATCACGACTTCCTAATATTGTCACCCCCGCAAGAGGTTGTTGTCCCGGCTTCGAAGCGCGAACTGGCACCGGCCACGTTGCTGGCCCAATAGATACGGCGATTAAAGCACGGCCGTTGCTTGGAATTGCCTTGAACCGCCGCCTTCTAACTCCCGAAAGCCGGGGCGCCCTCCGACGCGCGGCTTTCGCCGTCAGAGACGAACGGTTTCGGCGAGAAAATCGAGGAAGGCCCGCACACGGGACGGCAGATGCTTGCCCTGCCCAACATAGACGGCGTGCGTTGGCTCAACGTCGCCAGGATTGAAATCCTCCAGCAGCGGCACGAGGCGGCCGGCGGAGATATCGGGCGCGACATGCCAGCGCGCCAGCCGTGCGATGCCAGCTCCCGAAAGCGCCGCCAAGCGCATCGCCTCGCCGTCGCTGACCGTGGCGTTGCCGGCAATTGGGATAACGACCGGTGAGCCGCCCTTGTCTACGAAAGGCAGGCCATCGACATGCCGCACGAAGCCGAAGGCCAGTAGGTTGTGGCGGCCGAGGTCGGCGGGCGCGCCCGGCACGCCCCGCGCTTCGAGATAGGACGGCGCCGCGACCACCGCCATCCGGCTCTGGCCGAGCTTGCGCGCCACCAGCCGTGACGCGCTGAGCGGCCCGGCCCGGATGGCGACATCGGCGCGCTCTTCCATGAGGTCGATGACGCTGTCGGTCAGCACCGCCTCGACCGAGATTTCCGGATAGCGCTCGAGGAAGCGCGGCAGGAGCGGCATCAGCTTGTGCTGGCCGAACGGCACATAGCTGTTGACCCTGAGCCGCCCGCGCGGCGCCGCGCCCGCCGCCGCCTCGCGCTCGGCGGCGTCGAGGTCGGCGAGGATGCGCAGGCCGCTGTCGTGGAAGACCGCCCCCTCCGGCGTCAGTTGCAGCCGCCGCGTCGAGCGGCTGATGAGCCGCGCGCCGAGCCGCGCCTCCAACCGCGCCATCAGCTTGCTGACCGCCGATGGCGTCATGCGCAGTGCCCGCGCCGCGGCCGAGAAGCTGCCCGCCTCGACGACGCGCACGAACACTTCGATCTCGCCGGATCGATTGATTTCAGGTCTCGCCATTCGTGAATCTATTTCACAGAAAATGTTCCTACTGCAAGGCTGGTTCACAGGTTGGCTAGACACGATCTTTTCGGTCGGGCGCGGGACCGAGCGCCTTTTTCTTGACCGGACGGACCACCTCCATGCCTCTCGCCCTCTATGCCCTCACCGCCGGCGCCTTCGGCATCGGCGTCACCGAATTCGTCATCATGGGACTGCTGCTCGATGTCAGCGCCGATCTCGGCGTCTCGATCTCCGCCGCCGGCCTGCTCATTTCCGGCTATGCGCTCGGCGTCGTCGTCGGCGCGCCGCTACTCGGAGCGCTCGCCGGTCGCCTGCCGCGCAAGACGCTTCTGCTGGCCCTGATGGTGGTCTTCACCGTCGGCAACCTCGCCTGCGCGCTGGCGCCCGACTACTGGACGCTGATGGCCGCGCGCGTGCTCACCGCCTTCGCCCATGCCTCTTTCTTCGGCGTCGGATCGGTCGTCGCCACCGGCCTGGTCGCGCCCAACCGGAAGGCTTCGGCCATCGCGCTCATGTTCACCGGCCTCACGGTGGCCAACATTCTCGGCGTGCCGTTCGGCACCTGGCTCGGCCAGGCCTATGGCTGGCGCTCCACCTTCCTCGCCGTCACGCTCGTCGGCGTCGTCGCCCTTGCTGTCATCGCGTTGCTGGTGCCGCGCGACGAGCCGGCCCCAGCCGGCGAGGAGGAAGACAGCTCCGAAGGCACGCTTGCCGTGCTCGGCCGCCGGCCGGTTCTGCTCGGCCTTTTGACCACCGTGCTGAGCTGGGTCGGCGTGTTCGCCGCCTTCACCTATCTGGCGCCGATCCTTACCCGCGTCACCGGTTTTTCGGAGGCAGCCGTATCGCCGATCCTGCTGGTCTTCGGCGGCGGGCTGGTCGCTGGCAATCTGCTCGGCGGACGGCTGGCGGACAAGCATCTGGTACCGACGGTGATCGGCACGCTGATCGCTCTCTCCGCCGTCCTGTTCGTTATGACCGCCGCCATCCATCAGCCGATTGCAGCGATCATAGCCGTCGGCCTGTTGGGTGCTGCCGCCTTCGCCACCGTCGCGCCGCTGCAGATGTGGGTGCTTGAGAAGGCCAAGGGCGCCGGCCAGGGCCTCGCCTCGTCCTTCAATATCGCCGCCTTCAATCTCGGCAACGCCATCGGCGCCTGGCTCGGCGGCTTCGTCATCGATCACGGCCCCGGCCTCGGCGCCGTTCCCCTCGTTGCCGGCCTGGTGCCGCTCGCCGCGCTTGGCGTGGCGCTCATGGCGCTGCGCCTCGAACGCGGCCGCGCGATCGGCGCGCCCGCACCGGCGCAATGCTGATCGCCTGAATTCCGATCTCGACATCACAGGAGAATAATCATGGACTATCGACGTCTCGGCGCTTCCGGCCTGAAAGTGCCGGCGCTTTCGTTCGGCGCAGGAACTTTCGGCGGCTCCGGCCCGCTGTTCGGCCACTGGGGCAACAGCGACGCGAAGGAAGCGCGCCGACTTGTCGACATCTGCCTCGAGGCGGGCGTCAATCTCTTCGACACGGCCGACGTCTATTCGAACGGCGCTTCGGAGGAAGTGCTGGGCGAGGCGATCAAGGGGCGTCGCGATGCGGTCCTGATCTCGACCAAGACCGCGCTGCCGATGGGCGACGGCCCAGCCGACTGGGGCTCGTCCCGCTCGCGGCTGATCCGGTCCGTGGATCAGGCATTGAAGCGCCTCGGCACCGACTACATCGATCTGCTGCAGCTCCACGCCTTCGATGCCTCGACGCCGATCGACGAAGTGTTGTCGGCGCTGGACGACCTCGTGCGCTCCGGCAAGCTGCGCTATGTCGGCGTCTCCAACTTCTCCGGCTGGCAGGTGATGAAGTCACTGGCCGAAGCCGACAGGCATGGCTACCCGCGCTATGTCGCGCATCAGGTCTACTACTCGCTGGTCGGGCGCGACTACGAATGGGAGCTGATGCCGCTCGGTCTCGATCAGGGCGTCGGTGCCTTGGTATGGAGCCCGCTCGGCTGGGGCAGGCTGACCGGCAAGATCCGCCGCGGGCAGCCGCTGCCGGAAAAGAGCCGTCTGCACGGCACCGCAGATTTCGGCCCGCCGGTCGAGGACGAGCATCTCTACCGGGTTGTCGACGCGCTTGACGCGGTCGCCGAGGAAACAGGAAAGACGATCCCGCAGGTCGCCATCAACTGGCTGCTGCAACGGCCGACCGTCTCGTCGGTGATCATCGGCGCCCGCAACGAGGAGCAATTGCGTCAGAACCTCGGGGCTGTCGGCTGGGCGTTGACACCGGAGCAAATTAAGGCGCTCGATGAAGCGAGCGCGGTGACCGCGCCTTACCCCTACTTCCCCTATCGGCGCCAGGAAGGCTTCGCCCGGCTGAACCCGCCAGCTGTGTGACGCCAGCGTGGAAGCTGCTGATCTCTCCCGCAACGGGGGAGGTCAGCTGTGCCACCGCTCAGTGTAAAACGAATTCGCCATCCACCTTGCGCCACTCGTTCGGCGCGATCAGCTTCTGATGCGTGTATGTCACCGAGTGCAGCGGTCCGTCGAGCTTGCTCTTCCAGAACTCGATGAAGCGGATCAGCACCGGGAACTTGGGAGCGATATCGTAATCCTGCCAGACGTAGCTTTGCAGGAGGTGCGGGTGGTCCGGGAAATGATAGAGAATCTTGGCCGTCGTCAGCCCGTAACCCCTGAGCATCAGGTCCATTTCGCAATGGTCACGCATTTGCGGTTCCTTGGTCGGATCTCCTTTCCTCCCAATGCGATTCTGCGCCCAGTTCTTTAATTGTCTATTGATTTTTGCTGAACCGGCCTGGCTTTTCCTTCGCCAAAACAGTCGGTTAGCAGCGTTGACGGGCGAGTGCTGACAGCATTTCCCATTTACCCTGCGTCATCCCGCCACGCGAATCCAACGTCTAATGTTGCCGTCGGCGCGGAACTGATAATAATGCCCGCGAATTTCGCGGCTGCTTCGCCGCGAGACCGTCGGCGCCAAGCTGTCGGAATGGTTTGGGAGGAAGTCAAGGAATGTCCGAGGTTCATGTCCACCGCGTCCAGCCGGCGTGGAAGAAGAACGCGCTGATCGACAACGACACCTATCTCAAATGGTACGCCGACAGCGTGAAAAATCCGGACAAGTTCTGGGCCAGGCATGGCAAGCGGATCGACTGGTTCAAGCCCTTCACCAAGGTCAAGAACACCTCCTTCGACGGCAAGGTCTCGATCAAGTGGTTCGAAGACGGGCTGACCAACGTCTCCTACAATTGCATCGACCGGCACCTGAAGAAGCGCGGCGACCAGACCGCCATCATCTGGGAAGGCGACAATCCCTACGACGACAAGAAGATCACCTACAACGAGCTTTACGAGCATGTCTGCCGGCTCGCGAACGTGATGAAGAAGCACGGCGTCAAGAAGGGCGATCGCGTCACCATCTACATGCCGATGATCCCGGAGGCCGCCTATGCGATGCTGGCCTGCACGCGCATCGGCGCCATCCATTCGATCGTCTTTGGCGGGTTTTCGCCGGATGCGCTGGCCGGACGCATCGTCGACTGCGAATCGACCTTCGTCATCACCGCCGACGAGGGCCTGCGCGGCGGCAAGCCGATCCCGCTGAAGGAGAACACCGACAAGGCGATCGACATCGCTGCCAGGCAGCACGTCATGGTGAAGAACGTGGTCGTCGTGCGCCGCACCGGCGGCAAGATCGGCTGGGCCCCGGGGCGCGACGTCTGGTACCATGACGAGGTCGCGACGGTGAAGCCCGACTGCAAGCCCGAGAAGATGAAGGCCGAGGACCCGCTGTTCATCCTCTACACTTCGGGCTCGACCGGCAAGCCGAAGGGCGTGCTGCACACCACGGCCGGCTATCTAGTCTACGCCTCGATGACCCACCAATATGTCTTCGACTACCATGACGGCGACATCTACTGGTGCACCGCCGATGTCGGCTGGGTGACCGGCCACAGCTACATCGTCTACGGCCCCTTGGCCAACGGCGCCACCACCCTGATGTTCGAGGGCGTGCCGAACTACCCGTCGCAGTCGCGCTTCTGGGAAGTCATCGACAAGCACAAGGTCAACATCTTCTACACCGCCCCGACGGCGCTGCGCGCGCTGATGGGCGCCGGCGACAGCCACGTGACGAAGACCTCGCGCAAGTCGCTGCGCGTGTTGGGGTCTGTAGGCGAGCCGATCAACCCGGAAGCCTGGGAATGGTATTTCAACGTCGTCGGCAACGGCAAGGTGCCGATCGTCGACACCTGGTGGCAGACCGAGACCGGCGGCATCCTGATCACGCCGCTGCCCGGCGCCACCGATCTGAAGGCAGGCTCGGCCACGCGGCCCTTCTTCGGCGTGAAGCCACAGCTGGTCGACGGTGAGGGCAAGGTTCTCGAGGGCGCCGCCGACGGCAATCTCTGCATCACCGATTCCTGGCCCGGCCAGATGCGCACCGTCTATGGCGATCACGACCGTTTCGTGCAGACCTATTTCTCCACCTACAAGGGCAAGTACTTCACCGGCGACGGCTGCCGCCGCGATGCCGACGGCTATTACTGGATCACCGGCCGCGTGGATGACGTCATCAACGTCTCCGGCCATCGCATGGGCACGGCCGAGGTCGAATCGGCGCTGGTCAGCCACGATAAGGTCTCGGAGGCCGCCGTCGTCGGCTATCCCCACGACATCAAGGGCCAGGGCATCTACAGCTACGTCACCTTGATGAGGGGGGTGGAGGCGACCGAGGACTTGCGCAAGGAACTGGTCGCCCATGTTCGCAAGGAGATCGGCGCCATCGCCTCGCCCGACAAGATCCAGTTCGCCCCGGGCCTGCCCAAGACCCGCTCGGGCAAGATCATGCGGCGCATCCTGCGCAAGATCGCCGAGGACGATTTCGGCGCGCTGGGCGACACCTCGACGCTCGCCGACCCGGCCGTGGTCGACGACCTCGTCGCCAACCGGCAGAACAAGAAGGGCTGATGACCGGCGAGGCGATCCTCGGCGCCGTCAGCCAGCTCTGGCGCTATCCGGCGAGCTCGCTCGCCGGCGAGCGGCTTGATGCCATCTCGGTCGAGCAAAAGACCGTCGATGGCGACCGGCTGTTCGGACTGGTCGACGCCGAAGGCGAGATCGCCAGGCCCGATCGCGAGGCCAAGTGGCACAAGGCGCCTATGATCCGCACCAGGTTGACCGGAGCCCCGACGAGCAAGGAACGGCGGCTCGACGTGGCCGTGCCCGGCGGTGGCTGGCTGCCGGCGCCCGATCCTGAAAGCGACCGCGCGGTATCGGCCTTTCTCGGCTTCGAGGCCTCAATCCGGCCGTTCGGCTCGGAGAATGCGGCGCCCGGCTACGTCGGCCCACTGACCGAGGCCCGCTACGCCAAGGCGCCGATCCACCTGCTCACCACCGCCTCGCTCGCCAGGTTGAAGGCGCTGCATCCGGAGGGCGTGCCTGATCCGCGCCGCTTCCGCCCCAACATCGTCGTCGACATGGAGCCGGTCGAAGGCTCGTTCCCGGAAACCGAATGGATCGGCCGCAAGCTTGCCGTCGGCGATCTCCTGCTCACCGTCTCCGAGCCCTGCCGCCGCTGCGGTTTCACCATCATCGCGCAGGATGGCTTCGACACCGACCCCGGCATCCTGCGCAACCTGGTGCGCCACAACGCCCACAACATTGGCGTCTACTGCACCGTCGATCGCCCCGCGCGCGTCGAGGTCGGCGCCGCCATGCGCTTCGTGTGACCGGGGCAATTCCGGGAAAAGCATGAAGCGGTTTTCGGTCCGGAATTGCGCCGAAACAAGAGACCTGCACGAGAGCAATTCCAGGAAAAGTGCGTAGCGGTTTTCCGTCCGGAATTGCGTAAAAACAAAGAGTTAGAGCGGTTCGGCGATTCCGTGAAACGCTGAACCGCTCTAGGGATAAAGATCCGCCCGCGTCGGCGGCAATCCGCTGGAGCCCCGCGCGCGCCTGGTGGCGACCGTCTGGAAAATCTGGGCCGAGGCGCGGTCGAAGGTGATCGAGCAACCGGTCAGGTAGAGCAGCCAGAGCCTGGCCTTGGCCTCGCCCACCTCCGCGATCGCCTCGTCGAAACGTGCATGCAGGCGCTCCGCCCACAGGCGGCAGGTGCGGGCGTAGTGCTCGCGAAGGTTCTCGACGTCGTGGACGAGGAAGCCATGCGCCTCGAGACTGCCGAGCGTCATGCCAATCGTATCGATCTCGCCGCCGGGGAAGATGTATTTGATCAGCGCCTTGTATTCGGCGCCCTTGCGCAACGTCTTCCTGCGACTGCCCTTGCCGCGCCTGGTGATGGCATGGTGCAGGTAGATGCCGCCGGGCTTCAGCAGGCGTTGCACCGTCGAAAAATAGGTGGCGTGATTGGCAAGCCCTACTGCCTCGAACATGCCGATCGACGAGA
>JBFLWR010000362.1:0-12907 GCA_040755925.1 Pseudomonadota bacterium | reverse complement strand
CAGGACCTGCTGAAGACCGACATCCCGGTGTTCGGCATCTGCCTCGGCCACCAGATGCTGGCGCTGGCGCTTGGCGGCAGGACCGAGAAGATGCATCAGGGCCATCACGGCGCCAACCATCCGGTGAAGGATCACACCACCGGCAAGGTCGAGATCGTCTCGATGAACCATGGCTTCGCGGTCGACGCGGACTCGCTTCCCGAGGGTGTCGAGGAAACCCACGTCTCGCTTTTCGACGGCTCGAACTGCGGCATCGCGCTCACCGGCCGGCCGGTATTCTCGGTCCAGCACCATCCCGAGGCCTCGCCCGGCCCGCAGGATTCGCATTACCTCTTCCGCCGCTTCGTCAACCTCATCCGTGAGCGGCGCGGCGAGCAGGCCTTGGCAGAACGCGTGTAACGCGGCACGTCCTCAAGCCGCGTCCGTCACCGCCTCCTTCGCGTGCATGCGCTCGACCTCCTTCGGCGTTGGCCTGGCGACCTTGGTGACGAACACGACAAGCGCCAGCACCAGGAAGACCGCGCCGACCAGATAAGGCGCGCCGCCGAACACGACTGGCGCGCTTGGCCCGGTGAACCACGAGAAGATCGCCGTATAGAGCAGCGGCGTGATGATCGAGGTGATCGAGAATAGCGAGGTCATCGCGCCCTGCAGCTCGCCCTGCGCCGAAGGCGGCACCTTTCCCGCGGCAAGGCTCCTCAGCGGCGGATCGGCAAGCGCTTCCAGGCAGCCGGCGACGATCACCGCATAGATCATCCACCCTTGCGTCGCGAAGGCGTAGCCGAAGGCGCTGAGCGCCGTGAACGTCAGGCCGATTGCCGCCGTCCTCCACTCGCCCAGCTTGGGGATGACGCGCGGCAGCACTGTCGCCATGACGATAGCCCCGCACAGGCCGAAAGCGCCGAGCGAGAAGCCGATCTGCTGCTGGCTCCAGCCGTAGCGATAGCTGGAGACGAAGGACCAGACCGCCGGATACATCATGTGGCCGAGCGTCACCAGGAAGAAGACGAGCCCGATCCAGCCGATGCCCGGATAGTTGCGCATCTGCAGCAGCGTGCCGACCGGATTGGCGCGCTTCCACTCGAAGCGGCGGCGATGCTTCTGGTCCAGCGTTTCCGGCAGGAAGAACATCGCGATCAGGAAATTCACGAAGGCCAGCCCGGCGGCGAAATAGAACGGCACACGCGGCCCGAACGTGCCCAGCAACCCGCCCAGCACCGGGCCGATGACGAAGCCGACGCCGAAGGCGATACCGAGCAGGCCGAAATTCTTCGCCCGGTTCTCGTCGTTCGAGATGTCGGCGATGAAGGCGGATGTCGTGGAGTAGCTGGCGCCCGAAATGCCGGCCAGCACCCGGCCGATGAACAGTATCGGATAGGACCATGCGACGGCGCAGATCAGATTGTCGATCGAGAAGGTCAATACCGAGGCAAGCAGCACGGGACGCCGGCCGAACCGGTCGCTCAGGCCGCCGATGATGGGCGCGAAGAAGAACTGCATGACGGCATAGACGAAGAACAGCCAGCCGCCTTCGATCGCCGCCTCCGAGACGCCAACGCCGGTGAGTTCCTGCAGATAGGCCGGCAGCACCGGCATGATGATGCCGAAGCCGATGATGTCGAGCAGCAGCGTGGTGAAGACGAGCGCAAGGCCCCGCCTGGCGGTTTTGGGATCGATCATGATGACAAGCTCCTCGGCCGCCCGGGGCAAGGCGGGACGCACCTTATAGGCGAGCTTGCCGCCCGGAACAATAAGCGAACGACTACAACTGCCGCATCCTGACAGCCGCGGCTGCCCCCGAAGAGCGAGCCGCTTCGTCGCCTCAGATCGGATTGTTGAAGGTGTCGCAGTCCGTGAGCTTGCCGCTCTTGTAGCCGCGCGCCAGCCAGGTCTGCCGCTGCGCCGAAGTGCCGTGGTTGAAACTTTCGGGAACGACATAGCCCTGCGCTCGCTTCTGCAGCGTATCGTCGCCGATCTGCTTGGCGGCGTTCAGCGCGCTTTCCATATCGCCCTGTTCGAGGATGCCTTTCTGGGCGGTGAAATGCGCCCAGATGCCGGCGAAGCAATCAGCCTGCAGCTCGATGCGCACCGACATCTTGTTCGAGTCCGCTTCGCTCATCCCCTCCCGCATCTTGTTGAACTTGGGCAGGATGCCTGTCAGGTTCTGCACGTGATGGCCGACTTCATGCGCGATCACATAGGCCCGGGCGAACTCGCCGGACGCGCCGAACTGCTGATCAAGTTGTTGGAAGAAGGTCATGTCGAGATAGACCTTGCGGTCACCGGGGCAATAGAACGGTCCCGCCGACGCGCTTGCCGCGCCGCAGGCCGAACGGATCTGGCCACTGAACAGCACCAGCTTGGGGTCCTCGTAGGTCAGACCCTGCGATTTGAAGATGCCGGTCCAGGTGTCTTCGGTATCGGCCAACACCGTTGCGACGAACTGCTTCATCTCGTCGTTGGCGGGTGCGCCGCCGCCGCTGCTCTGCGGGCTGTTGCTGGTTATCTGGCCGCCGCCAATGTCGCCGCCATTCAGAAGCTGCAGCGGGTTGATGCCGAAGACGCCCCACGCGATCAGCGCGACCACCGCGAAGATGATGAGACCCGACATCGACATGCCGCCGCCGGCGCCGCCGCCGATCGGTATGCGGAATTGACCCGGATCACCGCCAAACCCACCGCCACCACCGCTGTCGTTGCGGTCGTCTTCGATGTTGTCACTCTGACGGCGGCCTCTCCAGAGCATGGCAACTCCTCGCAACGCGGATGTCCAGGAAGGCTCGGTCAGCGACCACCCTCGCTCAACAATTATCCCAACAGGGCTATCAAGTCAGCATCTTTCGCCGGACAAGGCCTTCGAGTTTGACCGTGTCCCTCAAGGACGAGGTCGTCAGATCTCAGCCTTTCTGTTTGGCTCCGGCGCCCTTTCCGTCCGAACTCCTTGAACGCTCTTCGAAGCGGTCGGCACCTTTCTTGAGTGGGTGGCCGGTTTCTGCCTCGGTCTTGCGCTCGTCTCGTTGAGCTGCCTGCCGCAGCCCCTTAGCAACTTCCTTGCCCTTTGCGGTCGGTGCCTGGTCGACGCCCATCGTTTCCTCCATGCCGCGATTACCAAGGTTCGAAACGAACGCGCCGGTCCCACGCTTGTTCCAGGGCCGATGTCGGATTGAGTTGGGTTTAACGGGACGTCATCGCCCTGCGGAACGCTTCCAGCGTCTCGGCGCTGACATGGTGCTCGATACCCTCGGCGTCTATGCGCGCGGTTTCGGCGCTGACGCCAAGCGAACGCAGGAAGGCTTCCACCGTCTGATGGCGGATGCGGCTCTCCTCTGCAACCTTGCGGCCGGCTTCGGTCAGGAATACGCCGCGATAGGGTTTCCTGGAAACCAGCCCGTCGGCGCAAAGCCTGGTCAGCATCTTCGCCACCGTCGGCTGGGCAACGCCGAGCCGGGCCGCGATATCGACCTGGCGCGCCTCGTTGCCGTCCTCGATCAGGTCGGCGATCAGTTCGACATAGTCCTCGACGAGCGCGCTGCGGCGCGCCTCACGCGTCTGCCGGAACCCCTCCGAATGGATTTCGGCATCGGGAAGTGGCTCTTCGCGTCGAACCGGTCTGTTCCTCAGCGCCAATATGCGCCCCTCCTTCGGTGCAGAAGCTTGAATCGGCTTCGTATTCATAACACGGACCCAGTTGGTTCGGCCGTTTATTTGCATTCCCCGGCCCGCGCAACCAGCGCATGGGTCCTCCGGGCTTGGAAAGCCGAGACAATGAAATATAGCATATTGCATAATGTTGAACCCTGGCGTAGATAAGAGGTGAAATCGATCCATTGTAGGAATCCCCCATGTCCGACGCCGAAGCTGCCGCCGCATCCCGTTCTTCGTGGCGGTTTGCCCGACCGGACGACCACGAACAGCTAAGCCTATCCGAGGTCAACGCCTCGATCGCGGTGCCTTCGTCGGGCGCGTGGTTTCGCCGGCTGTTCGCCTTCATGGGCCCCGGCTACATGGTTTCGGTCGGCTACATGGACCCCGGCAACTGGGCGACCGACCTCGCCGGCGGCGCCCAGTTCGGCTACACGCTGCTCTTCATCATCATGCTGTCCAACCTGATGGCGATCCTGCTGCAGGCATTGTCCGCGCGCCTCGGCATCGCCACTGGCCGCGACCTCGCCCAGGCCTGCCGCGCCTATTATCCGCGTCCGGTCAATTTCCTGCTCTGGATAGCCTGCGAACTCGCCATCATCGCCTGCGACCTCGCCGAGGTCATCGGCACGGCGATCGCGCTGCAGCTTTTGTTCGGCATTCCGCTGGTCGGCGGCGCGGTGCTGACCGCGCTCGACGCCTTCCTGGTGCTGCTCCTGATGAACAAGGGCTTTCGTTACCTCGAAGCCTTCGTCATCGCGCTTTTGATCATCATCTTCAGCTGTTTCGCCATCCAGATCTTCGTCGCCGCGCCGCCGGCGGGCACGATCCTGCACGCCATGTTCGTGCCGTCGTCCGAAATCGTCACCAACCCGGCGATGCTCTACATCGCCATCGGCATCATCGGCGCCACCGTCATGCCGCACAATCTCTACCTGCACTCCTCGATCGTGCAGACCCGCGCCTATGAGCGCACCGAAGCGGGCAAGCGCGATGCCATCAAATGGGCGACGATGGACTCCACCATCGCCTTGATGCTGGCTCTCTTCGTCAACGCCGCCATCCTCATCGTATCGGCGGTGGCGTTCCACAACAGTGGCCATCAGGACGTCGCCGAGATCGAAGACGCCTTCAAGCTTCTGTCTCCCCTGCTGGGCCTCGGCATCGCTTCGATCCTGTTCGCCGTGGCGCTGCTTGCCTCCGGCCTGAACTCGACGGTGACGGCGACGCTTGCAGGCCAGATCATCATGGAAGGGTTCCTGCGCCTTCGCATCCCGAACTGGGCACGGCGGCTGCTGACGCGCGGCCTCGCGATCATCCCGGTCGTGGTCGTCACCGTGCTCTATGGCGAGAAGGGCACCGGCCAGTTGCTGGTGCTCAGCCAGGTGGTGCTGTCGATGCAACTGCCTTTCGCGGTCATCCCGCTGGTGCAGTTCGTTTCCGACAGGAAGAAGATGGGCAGCCTCGCCATTCCGCGCGGCGTCGCGGCCCTTGCCTGGCTGGTCGCCGCGGTCATCCTGGTGCTCAATTTCAAGCTGCTCTACGACACCATGTTCGGGATCGGCTGAGGTCCGGCTCGCCGCGAAATCGACGGTCGCCCGCCGAAGTAATGCCAAGACAAACCGGCAAGCCGCGTTATCATCGGCACCATGGGCAGGGTCGAGGACGCCAGGAAGTTCTACGCGCGGCTGATGGCGGCCAATGCCGGCTCGGCCGATCCGCGGATCGAGGCGGCTTTCGCCGGGGTGCCTCGCGAAGCCTTCCTCGGCCCGGGGCCGTGGACGGTGATCGCCGGCAAGGGCAAGATCGCGACGCCGAGCGCCGATCCGATCCACATCTACCAGAACGTGCTGGTGGCGCTCGACGCCGGCAAGGGCATCAACAATGGCGAACCGCTGCTGCATGCGATGTGGATGGGCAAGGTGGAACCCAAGCCCGGCGAAACAGTCACCCATGTCGGCGCCGGCACCGGCTACTACACGGCGCTGCTGGCAAGGCTGGTTGAGCCGGGCGGCACGGTTGTTGCCTTCGAGCTCGAGGAGGACCTGGCGGCACGCGCAAAGGCAAACCTTGCTTCCTGCGCCAATGTCGAAATCGTCCATGGCGATGCCGTTGTCCGTCCGCTGCCGCCTTCCGACATCATCTATGTCAATGCCGGCGTCGTCGCCCCGCCCGCGGACTGGCTCAAGGCAATGAAGCCCGGCGGCCGGATGATCTTTCCCTGGCGTCCGGCCGAGCGCGTCGGCTTGGCGGTGCTGGTCGATCGCATGGAGAGAGGCTTTGCCTGCCAGCCCTTCATGGGTTCCTGGTTCATCCCCTGCGTCGGCGCCTCGCTCGCCGGACCGGAGGCAAGAATCCCCACCCGCGAGCGCGCAGCTCAGACGCGCTCCATTTGGCTGACCAGGGATAAGGCCCCCGACCGCACCGCGACCGCCATCTTCGGCGATGTCTGGTTCTCGTCACGCGGCATTGGCGCCGCCAGGCGATAGAAATTTGTCAGCCTTTGTCGAAAAGATGTCTCGCCATTCGTCGTTACGCTGAAATCCGGCCGCAACGGCGCGGATCAGCAATGGAGTAGACCGATGCGAAAGATCGTTGCCGCCACATTCGTCAGCCTCGACGGCGTCATGCAGGCGCCTGGCGGGCCGGAAGAGGATCCAGCCGGCGGCTTCACGCTTGGCGGATGGACGTTCCATTATTGGGACGATGTGATGGGCGCTGCCATGGGCGAGACCTTCGGCAAGCCGTTCGCACTGCTGCTTGGCCGCAAGACCTATGACATCTTCGCCGCCCACTGGCCTTACCAGGACGATCCAATCGGCGAGGCTTTCAACGCCGCCACAAAATATGTGGCGACGCATCGTCCGGAGTCGCTGACATGGCGGAACACCCAGTCGCTTGGGCCGGACATTGTCGCAACCTTGCGTCGGCTCAAGCAGGAGGACGGACCTGACCTGCTCATCCAGGGATCGAGCGATCTGATCCAGACCTTGCTTGCCAACGACCTGATCGACGAGATTCGCCTGTTGATCTTCCCGCTGGTGCTGGGCAAGGGCAAGCGGCTGTTCGGCGGCGGCGCGATGCCGGCGGCATTCAGGCTCGCCAGCTCCCAAGCCTCCACCACCGGTGTGATCATAGCGACTTATGAGCGTGCGGGCGAAATCAAGGTCGGGTCGTTCGCACAGGAAAAGCCGTCCGATGCCGAACTCGAACGGCGCAGGAACTGGAAGTAGACGCCTCTTTCCTCTCCTCCACGAATGTGGAGGAGAGGAACCTCAAGCCGCCTGCCGATGGCGCGCAAGGCCCTCGCGGATATAGGCCGCGAATGCTTGCGCGGCCGGCACAACTGCATGTTTCGGCAGATGCAAATTCACTGAAAAGTTCGGCAGAACCGGAAGATCCCCATCCGAGGACAGGATGTCGAGATCGGCCGGAACCGTCGAGGCCAGCCAGGTGGTGACGGCGAGATCCGATCGCACCGTCGCCGTCGTGGCGTCGATGTTGCCGTTCTCGAACACCGTGCGCCAGTCGAGGCCATGCTCGCCGAGCGCCGCCAGCACCGCCGGCCGAAAGGCGCAGGTGTCGGCGACGATGGAGACCGGCAGCGGCCGCTTAAGACGAGCCGCGCCGCCTCTGGCGCCGACCCAGACCAACCGGTCGACGAGCAGGCATTCGCCGGCGGTCGGTCCCACCCGCTCCTCGATCACGGCAAGGTCTATCGTGCCGGCCGCGAGCGCTCCGGCGAGTTCCGGCGAGGAGGCGCAGACCAACGATATCTCGACCTGCGGGTGGGCCTCCGCATAGGCTTTCAGCACCGGCGCCAGCAAGGTGCCGACGAGATCGTACGGCACGCCGATCCGCACCTGCCCCGCGACCGCCTTGCCCCGGATTTCAGCCAGGATCTCGTCGTTGAGCTGCAGCAGGCGTCTGCCCCTGTCGAGCAGCCGCTCGCCAAAGCGTGTCAGCTTCAAGCCTCGCCGGTCGCGCTCGAACAGGCTCTGTCCCAAGACCTCTTCGAGCCGCTTGATCTGCTGGCTGACGGCGCCCTGCGTCAGATGCAGCGCATTGGCCGCCGCCGTCATGCTCGCCTTGTCGGCCGTGGTCACGAAGGTACGGATAAGGGTCATGTCGAGATCGCGGATCATTATTCATTATAATTCGTAATGCTGGCCATATCAAACATTGCATTTACTGATGCCGCGAAGCGCCTAGCATGCCGGCTCTTTCGCCAGGAAAGCCGCATGTCCGAAACCATCATCCCCCTCGTCCTGTTCGCGCTGATCTCGACCTCGACGCCGGGCATCGCCACGACGCTGTCGACGGCCTCCGGCGCGCAGTTCGGCTTTCGCCGCTCCGTGCCGTTGATGGCCGGCAGCGCCGCCGGTCTCGCTTCCGTGGCGGCCGCGGGCGCGGCCGGGCTCGCCGGGCTTCTTGCTGCCGTCCCCTCGCTCCAGCTAGCCATGAAGGTCGCGGGCTCGCTCTACCTGATCTGGCTGGCGGCGAAGATCGGCCGCGGCGGCCCGCCTAATCTCGATGTCAGCATGGCCAGGCCGAACAGCTTCCTCGGCGGCGCCGGCATTCAATGGATGAACCCGAAGGGTTGGGCGATGGGGCTGGGCGCCGCCGCGTCTTTCGCCGCGCTGGCGGGTGGCCCTCTCCGGCTTGCGCTGCTGCTCGGCGCCGTATTCGGCCTTGCCGCGGCGTTGTCGCTGTCGCTGTGGTGCGTAGCCGGCTCACTGTTTGCCCGGCTGCTCAAGACGGAGCGGCAATGGCGAGCGCTCAACATCGTGCTCGGCCTGCTGCTCGCCGCCTCGATCCTGCAAATGTGGCGGCCGGCCTGAAACCGGCCGCCACCAAGAAGTTCAAACCGCGTAGCGCGCCGCCGGCTTGCCGGCGAAGAGGCTGCCGTAGAAAGAATCCCTGGAGCCGATGAAGGCGGAGAGTTTTGCCGGATCGGCAAGCCCCGGCGCGGTGACGGTCTCGCCCTGGGCGAACCCGGCAATCGCGGCGTCAACCAGATCGTCCACCGTCATCACCCAATCCTGGTTAAGGGAGTTGAGGTCGGCGCCGGACAGTTCCCAGAAGTCCGTGCGGATCGGTCCAGGCAGCACCACCTGCACCTTCACGCCGGTGCCGTCGACCTCGCGCTGCAGCGCTTCGGAGAAGTTGACGACATAGGCCTTGGTGCCGCTGTAGATGCCGCCGATGGCCGTGCCGTAGGCCGCGACCGAAGCGATGTTGACGATGGCGCCACGATTGCGGGCAAGCAGGCCCGGCAGCACCGCGCGCGTCAGCCTGGTCAGCGCCACGACATTGACCTTGATCATACGCTCGGCCGCATCCGGATCGGCCGTGGCCACCACCTGCTGGCCGCCGAGGCCGGCATTGTTGACCAGCAGGGTCACGCTCTCGTCTGCCGCAATTGCCTGCTCGACCCGGCGCACGTCCGCGTCGTCGGAGAGATCCGCGGCAATCACCTTGACCTCTCGGCCATAAGCATAGGCCAGCTTGTCCGCCAGTTCCCGCAACCTGTCGGCGCGCCGCGCCACCAGCACCAGATCGTAGCCCTGCCCTGCCAGCCGGTCCGCATAGGCCGCGCCGATGCCCGACGAGGCGCCCGTGATGACGGCAGTGCCCTTGTTTTCGTTCGTGCTCATTGTCCTGTTCCTTTCGTCCTGGCGCTCGGCTGCCGACCAAACGTCGCGTGCCGCTCGTCGCTCGATCAATTAGTGGCATATGCCACTTTCGGCAAATAGGCATATGCCAGTATCTTGTCAACGAAGGCCGGGAAAACTATTTCTGCGACAGGCTGGCGGCAGTATCCGCCGGCAAGGAATTGTTATGACCCAAGCTTCCCTCCCCACCTTGAGCCTTTGCAACAACGCCACGCTGCGCCGCGCCGCGCGCAAGCTCGGCCGGTTCTACGACGACATGCTGGCGCCTTCGGGCCTCAAGGGCACGCAATATGGCCTGCTCTATCAGATCCATGTCGGCGATGAGCCGGCGATGGGCGCCATCGCCGAGGCGCTGATCATGGACCTTTCGGCGCTCGGCCACACGCTGAAGCCGCTCGTCCGCGACGGCTATGTCGAGACTTTTGCCGACAAGGATGACCGCCGCATCAAGCGGGTGCGGCTGACGGCTCTGGGGAGGGCCAAGCTCGAGGAAGCGACGAAACTGTGGAGCACCGCCCAGGGCCGCTTCGAGGCAATGGTCGGCAAGGAGCATGCGGCCAACCTGCGCTCGGCGCTCGACAACATCGCCGAGCTGGATTTCGAAACGCCGGCGGCCGCTCCTTCCAGTTGAAGAAGCGGCCGCCGATTTAAATCTCACAAAGCTTACTCAGCGGGCATCGCCACCGGCCGCGCCAGCGCATGGCCAGCCAGGACCACGCCGAGGCCGGCGATCGGAAACGCCGCTGCGATCAGGCCGAGATCGGCCGGCACGCCGAAGCGCAGCACCGCGCCGCCAACCACCGCGCCCAGCGCGACGCCGACATAGAGCGCCGAGGCTTTGAGCGACAGCACGATCGGCGCGGCGTCGGGAGCGATCTTGATGATGCGGCTGGCCTGTGCCGGCGGGAACGCCCAGCCGACGATGCCCCAGGGAACCATCATCGCCATCATCGCCGGTCCGGCGACCGCATGCGGCAGGAAAGCCGGGATCAGCGAGAAGGTCGCAAGCATGGCCGCCGAGAGCGTCAGCGACCAGGCGACGGTGCGCGTCGCGCCGAAGCGGTCCGCTGCCTGGCCGCCGGCGATGTTGCCTATGACGGCGCCGGCGCCGAAGGCGAGCAGCATGCCTGGCAGCGCCAGCGGGCTGAGACCGCCGCTTTCGATGGCAAGCGGAGCGATGAAGGCGAAGACCGTGAAAGCCCCGGTCAGCGCCAGCGTCGTCGTCGCCAGGATCGGCAACACGCCGGGGCGAACAGCCGCCGCCAGCCGCGCCTTGAGCGAAAGCTTCGTGCCGACGAGGCCGCGCGGCAGCCGCCACCACAGGATCGAGCCGGCGAGCGCGCCGAGCCCGGCGATGGCGAAGAAGGTGCCGCGCCATCCGGCAATGGCCGCCACCAGCGCGCCGAGCGGCGCGCCGACGGCCACGGCGACGGTCGTGCCGCCGACGACGACGGCGATCGCCCGCGCCCGGTGATGGTCGTCCACCAGCGCCACCGCCGTTCCCTGCGCGGTCGCCGCGAACAGGCCGGACGACAGCGCCATGACGATGCGCGCGATGAGCAGCAGTTCGAACGACGAGCTCAGCGCCGCGACCAGGTTGCCGATGACGAAGAAGACCAGCGTCCACAGGATGACCCGCCGCCGGTCCCACTCGCCGGTCAGCGTGGCGAGGATCGGCGTGCCGATAGCATAGGCCAGCGCGAAGGCGGTGATCAGCGAGCCGGCGAGCGGAATGGAGATGCCGGCGTCGGCCGCGATGTCGGGAAGAAGGCTGGAGATGACGAAGCCCTCGGTCGAGATCGTGAACGATCCGAGCGCAAGCCAGAAGAGCCGCTTGTCCATGGTCACATGTCCTTAGTTCAAAAGTCATTGAACAATTGGACATAACATGGCATCGTGTCAACCGAGCAAGGGAAAAATAGCTGAACCCTGCTGACAGCCCTGTGTCAGGACCGGACCGAAATGAAGATGCTGTGTGTACCGGACGAAAGAGGAGACGCGTTGAAGTTGATGCCATTTGCGCTTAATTCTGGGTCATGACGTTGCCCCACCCAACCCCGGACCAGATCAGCCTGCCGATCGTGCTTGCCGTCCTTGGCGATCCGACGAGGCTCGCCATCGTGCGCTATCTCGCCAGCAAGGAAGGCGTGCCGCTGAACTGCAGCAAATTCCTCGACCTGGCGTCGAAAACCAACCTCAGCTACCACCTCGCCAAGTTGCGCGAGGCGGGCGTGACGCGCGCCGAGGTGGTTGGCACCAGCCGGCTGATCACGCTGCGCCGCGACGACCTCGACCAGCGCTTCCCCGGCCTGCTCGACAGCGTGATCGCGGCCGCGGGCACCGATCCGGGGCTGCCAGCGGTCGGCGTATCCGAGGCCGATGTTCCAGCCTGAGGGTATGGCATTTTGTGATCCCGATCGGGTGCCCGAAAGGAATTCGACGAAACTTTTCCGGGTGACACCGCGCCACCTCGTCCCCTATAAAACCGCCTCGGCGGCCGGCTATTCCCAGAGGCGCGGCCCGCCAAACCAGAAAACGGTCACCAACGGCCAGGTGATGAAGCGCAGAGTTACGCTCCGGACGACGCTGTTGATTGCCGCTACGCTGATTGCAGCGGCGATGCCGGCGATCGCCGAGGAATCGCCCTCGCCTGCCGGTGCGACCGCTCCCATCATTTCCGTCGTGAGCGGTCTCGCGCCGGACGATCTGCTCAACATCCGCGCCACCGCCTCCGCCATCGGCAAGACCGAGGCGCGCCTGCCGAGCGGCACCGCGGTCAAGAACTACGGCTGCAACACCTTCAACGGCTATCCCTGGTGCAAGGTCGAGGACGCCAAGAACCCGAACGTCGTCGGCTGGGCGCCGGCGCGCTATCTCACTCCCAACAACCCGGCCACCGTCCCGGAAGACCAGCTCGCCCCTGCGCCTCAGGCAAATGCCGGCCAGGCATCGGCCAGTCCGCCTGCCGAGGCCGGCAAGGTCGCCGATGTCGCGGCAACCGGCGCGGGCGTCGACGCCACGCCCCCGGCTGCCACCCCTGCCCCAACGGCGTCCGCGCAGGCGCCAGTCACCCCGCCGTCCGATCTCTCGGCGCGCCTGGGCGCCGCAGGCCATGCCGCCGCCCCGCCTTCCGTCGCCACGATAACCGGCAATGCCATGCAGGACGCCGTCGGCCTTGCCTTCGCGGCCAACGACAATCCCTCGACCGGTGAAATCCCCGCTTCCGACACCAAGCCCGGACAGCCTGCCGACCTGGCCCCGCCTGCCGACGAACAGCCCCAGCAAACCGCGCCGGCCGCGACCGCGGAGGACACCTCCTCCGTTGCCGCGAATGTCCCCGTGCCGACGCCGCGGCCCGATGAGGCGGGCAAGGCGCCGGCCGTCAAGGCCGAGACCGTCGCGCGACTGGAGCCGCCACCGGTGCAGGCCGCTTCGATCGCGCCCGATGGCGCGGGCGACATCCCCTGCGCCCGCTATGTCGGTCAGCCGATGACGCGCTGCACGGTGAAGGTCGTGCGCGGCACCGACGGCAAGGCCGATGTGACGGTGAACTGGCCGGACGGCGGCACGCGCGTCATCTCCTTCTCTGG
>JBFLWR010000361.1:0-15971 GCA_040755925.1 Pseudomonadota bacterium | reverse complement strand
CGCGATGATGATCAGCGCGTTGAAGATGATGGCCGACAGGATGGCGCTCTGCGGGGTGGCGAGATGCATGATGTTGAGCGCCTGCAGCGGGCCGGTGGACTGACCGGGCGCGACGTAGAAGACCGCGAACATTGCCGGGATGATGGCGAAGTACTTGGCCACGTCGTTGGCGATCGAGAAGGTGGTCAGCGAACCGCGCGTCATCAGCAGCGCCTTGCCGATCTCGACGATCTCGATCAGCTTGGTCGGGTCAGAATCCAAGTCCACCATATTACCCGCTTCCCGCGCGGCCACCGTGCCGGTGTTCATGGCGACGCCGACATCGGCCTGGGCAAGAGCGGGCGCGTCGTTGGTGCCGTCGCCGCACATGGCGACCAGCTTGCCCTTCGCCTGCTCCTCGCGGATGAGCGACAGCTTGTTCTCGGGCGTCGCCTGGGCGAGGAAGTCGTCGACGCCGGCCTCGGCCGCGATGGCTGCCGCCGTAAGCGGGTTGTCGCCGGTGATCATCACCGTGCGGATGCCCATCTTGCGCAGCTCGGCAAAACGCTCGCGGATGCCGCCCTTGACGATGTCCTTGAGGTGCACGACGCCGAGCAGGCGCCCGTCGCGCTCGACCGCCAGGGGAGTGCCGCCGGCCTTGGCGATCTCGTCGGCGATGGCCTGAAGATCGCGGACCGTCTCGCTGGAGGGACGCGTGCCATGGGCGGCGACCGTCGCCTGGTTGACATGAGTGAGCACCGCGTCCACGGCACCCTTGCGCACCGAGGAGCCATCGATGTCGACGCCGCTCATGCGGGTCTGCGCGGTAAAGGGTACGAAGGTGGCGTGAAGCGAGGCCATGTCGCGGGCGCGGATGGCGTATTTCTCCTTGGCCAGCACGACGATCGAGCGTCCTTCAGGCGTTTCGTCGGCCAGCGAGGCGAGCTGGGCGGCATCGGCCAGTTCCTGCTCGGTAACGCCCTTGACCGGCTTGAATTCGGTTGCCTGTCGGTTGCCGAGCGTGATGGTGCCGGTCTTGTCGAGCAGCAGCGTGTCGACGTCGCCAGCGGCCTCGACGGCGCGGCCGGACATGGCAAGCACGTTGAACCGCACGAGGCGGTCCATGCCGGCGATACCGATGGCCGACAGCAGAGCGCCGATCGTGGTCGGGATCAGCGTCACGAACAGAGCGACGAGGATCGTCACCGGGATATAGCCGCCGGCATAGGAGGCGAAGCTCGGGATGGTCGCGGTGGCCAATACGAAGATCAGCGTCATGCCGACGAGCAGGATGTTGAGCGCGATCTCGTTCGGTGTCTTCTGACGCTCGGCGCCCTCGACCAGCGAAATCATGCGGTCGAGGAAGGTGTGGCCCGAGGCTGCGGAAATGCGCACGCGGATCCAGTCCGACAGCACCTGGGTGCCGCCGGTGACGGCCGAGCGGTCGCCGCCCGATTCACGGATCACGGGCGCGGATTCGCCGGTGATGGCGGCTTCGTTGACGGATGCCACGCCTTCGATCACCTCGCCGTCGGAGGGGATGATATCGCCGGCCTCGACCAGCACGACATCGCCGACCTTCAGGCTGGTGCCGGGCACCAGCTTGAACTTGGTGCGATCACCGTTGGTGAGCAGCTTGGCCTGGGTTTCGGTGCGCGCCTTGCGCAGCGAGTCGGCCTGGGCCTTGCCGCGGCCTTCGGCGACGGCCTCGGCGAAGTTGGCGAAGAGCACGGTGAACCACAGCCAGATGATGATCTGCAGCGTGAAGCCCAGATTGCCGCCGCCGGTTGCCAGATCCCGTATGAAGAGCACGGAAGTCAGCAGCGAGACGATGGCGACGACGAACATCACCGGGTTCTTGATCAGCGTGCGCGGGTCGAGCTTGCGGAAAGCGCCGCCAATGGCCGGCACGAGGATGCGGGCATCCAGGATGCTCGCGGATTTGGACTGGCTCATTTTGAGGCTCCAGTATCGGTTACGTTTGACGGCGCCGGATGCTCGCTCTTCGGCAGCAGGTGCGGCAGGCCGGTGGCCAGCAGCCAGATCACAAACAGGATCGCCGCCATGCCAAGAAAGGTGGAGAGCGTCGGGAAAGGACGAGGCTTCTCGTCCCCTCCATCATCGGCGGGGTGCCGATCGTGTCGACGTATGTTGAACCAGGGCATCGTCATTTTCAGAAGGTCTGTCCATGGATCATCGCCAGGTGCTCGACGATCGGTCCGACGGCGAGCGCCGGGAAGAAGGTGAGGCCGCCAACGATGATGATGACGCCGACCAGCAGTCCGACGAACAACATTCCGTCCGTCGGGAAAGTGCCGGCTGAAGCGGGCACGGTCTTCTTGGCCGCCAGCGCGCCGGCGATGGCAAGCGCCGGGATGATGACCAGGAAGCGGCCCATCAGCATGCCGATGCCGATGGTGATGTTGTACCAGGGCGTGTTGCCGCTGAGCCCGCCGAAGGCCGAGCCGTTGTTGGCGGCCGCGGAGGTGTAGGCATAAAGGACCTCCGAGAAGCCGTGCGGTCCGCCATTGCCCATGGCCGCGACGCCGCTCGGCAGGACCACGGTGATGGCCGTGAAGACCAGCATCGCCAGCGGCAGGCATAGGATGGCGAGCATGGCCATCTTGACCTCCTTGGCCTCGATCTTCTTGCCGAGATATTCCGGCGTGCGGCCCACCATAAGCCCGGCAACGAAAACGGCGACAACGATGAACATCAGGATGCCGTAGAGGCCAGCACCGACGCCGCCGACGATGACTTCGCCGAGCTGCATGTTGATCAGCGGGATCATGCCGCCGAGCGCGGTGAAGCTGTCATGCATTGCATTGACGGCACCGCAGGAGGCCGCCGTGGTGATGACCGCAAATAGCGCCGAGGCCGCGATGCCGAAGCGGGTCTCCTTGCCCTCCATGTTGCCGCCGTCGATGCCGAGCGCATGGACCAGCGGGTTGCCCGCGGCCTCCGCCCAGTAGCAGACGACGACGCCGGCGATGAACAATACGCCCATCGAGGTGAGGATCGCCCAACCCTGACGCTGGTTGCCGACCATGCGGCCGAAGACGTTGGTGAGGGCGGCGCCAAGGGCGAAGATCGTCACCATCTGGATCAGGTTGGAGATCGCGTCGGGGTTCTCGAAAGGATGCGCGGCGTTGGCGTTGAAGAAGCCGCCGCCATTGGTGCCGAGCATCTTGATGGCGATCTGCGAGGCCACCGGCCCGAGGGCGACCGTCTGCTTGGCGCCTTCCAGAGTGGTGGCGTCAACATAGGCTCCGAGCGTCTGCGGCATACCCAGCCAGACATAGACCAGCGTCAGAACGATGCAGAGCGGCAGAAGCAGGTAGAGCGTGCAGCGGGTCAGGTCGACCCAGAAATTGCCAATCGATTTGCCTGATGAGCGGGCGAAGCCGCGGATCAGAGCCATTGCTATGGCAATGCCCGTGGCCGCCGAAAGGAAGTTCTGGACAGTGAGGCCGACCATCTGCACGAAGTATGACATCGTGCTTTCGCCGCCGTAGTTCTGCCAGTTGGTGTTGGTGACGAAGCTGACGGCGGTGTTGAAGGCCAGGTCGGGCGTGATGGCGGTCATGCCGGCCGGATTGTAAGGCAGCAGGCCTTGCACGCGCGGCAGCACGTAGAGGACGAGGAAACCGGCGAGGTTGAAGAGCAGCAACGCGGCCGCATAGGTCGACCAGTGCTGTTCCTCGCGCTCGGAGGTTCCCGAAATGCGATAGAGCCCGCGTTCAACCGGGCCCAGGAGCGGTGAAAGAAACGTGCGCTCGCCGTTGAAGACGCGGCACATGTAGCCGCCGAGCGGCTTCACGAGCAGTAGGACGATCGCGCAGTAGAGGACGATCTGAATCCAGCCGTTGATTGTCATGGGTTATGGCTTTCCGTGCCTGGCACCAGAAGAGGTCAGAAGCGTTCTGGGCGGATGAGTGCGTAAGTGAGGTAGGCGAGCAGGAACAGAGTCACCGCGCCACCGAGAATGTAATCGACAAGCATGATCCGGCCTTCCCTTCAGATTCTGTCGCAGCCTTTGACGTAAGCTAAGGACAGGGCGAAGAATAAAATCCCGATCCCAAGAAAAATGAGGTCCATTGGATTTGTTCCTTGTTTTCAACGGTACTTCGCCTTGCATGCACGCATGTGCACTTCCGCCGCCACACCGGCGGCGGTGGTCAAAGCTTGTTTTCGGCATGAAATATGGACCCGATCGCCATAAAGGTTCGAGACGGCGTGGGCGGGAAAGATATAGGAATCTTATAGGGGTTTTGGCTGGCGCCGCGCGGCACCTGTTCGTTCGATCGTGTTTTCGCCGATCGGGACGCCGTCAATCGTGGCGAATAGGCGGACCTATATAAACCAGCCTGGAATGCCGTCTCGAATTCATATGCGTCCGAAGCCTATGTGGTTCCGCCAGCGCGGGACTCCAGGGAATTCCACGCGCCGAGAATCGGGTTTTGGAAATGACCATTGCAGCTTTGAGACTCTCAACTGGTCGGACACTGCCGACCGAATATTTCGTTCTTGCCAATCTCAGGAACGAGGGACCGATCATCGGGCGGCTCGCGGATCACCCGATCTCCGAGACGGTGATCGACGATCGAGGCTCCAGCTATCGCTATGTCGGCGTTGCGCCCCGCAATCCCGGTGGGCGCTACGACGTCGAGGCGCTGCGGCCGGGCGAATGGATCGTCCAGCCGGGACTGATCTACGCCGTCGAGAACAAGGGCTAGGGCGCTTCGAAACTCCGGAAACCAGTACGGAATTGCAGGCTCAAGGCTTGAACTATCTGCGCCCGCGAGCCGAGGTCACCGCCGCGGGGATGCCTTCGCTGGTGTCGTCGAGGGCGGCCAGCGCCTCGCGGATCGCCCGCGCCGTTCCGGCCTCGGCGGAAACCAGAGGCAACCTGACATCCGGGCTGAGCCCAAGGGCCAGATGAAGCGCGTATTTCACGGGAACCGGATTGCTTTCGAGCTCGAGCGCAGCGATCAGGGGCCGCAGCCGGTGGTGGATCGCCCGGGCCGTGTGGATGTCCTCGCGCCTCAACGCCTGATGCATGTCCGCGCACAGGCGGGGCGCGATGTTGGACAACACGGAAATCGTTCCGCGTCCGCCCATGGTGTTGAAGCCGAACGATGTCGAGTCGTGACCTGACAGGCAGATAAAGCGGCGCCTCAGCACCGCCGGCAGCGAGGACTGTCGGGCAAGATCGCCGGTCGCATCCTTGATGCCGACAATGGTCGGAAACTGCGCCAGCCTCTCAAGGGTCTCCGGCGTCAGGTCGACGCCGGTGCGCGCAGGCACGTTGTAGACGATGATCGGTATCCTGACCCTGCGGGCGACGGCCTCGAAATGCCGCACGATGCCTTCCTGGCTCGGCCGGTTATAGCATGGCGTGACGATCAGGACCGCGTCCGCGCCGAAGGCTTCCGCGGCGGAGGAAAAGGCGATCGTCGTTTCGGTGTTGTTGGTGCCTGTGCCGGCGATCACCGGAATCTTGCCTCCGGCGACCTTGACGCACAGCGCGATGATGTCGAGACGTTCCTCCCATGACAGGGTCGGCGCCTCGCCCGTGGTGCCGCACGGCGCCAGGCCGTTGATCCCCTCACCGATCTGCCAATGCAGCAGCCTCTCCAGGCCTTTCATATCCACTTCGCCGTCCTTGAACGGCGTCACCAGCGCGGTGATGGCGCCGTTCAGGCGCGCCCTGGTCTGGTCAAATGTCATGACGATGGAACTCTCCTTGTATTTTTCGGTGAGGGGCGTCCGCATCGTGCGGCGAGCACCGCATTTGAGGCCGGGACGACAGCAGCGCCATCAGCATCGCGGCGGCGAGGTCGACATGTTCAGCCCGGTGGGTCGTCCCTTCGCCTTTCGCCGGCTGCTCGCCGATGACGCAAACCCAGTTCGTACCGGACATTGCGATGCTAGCGATCGACCGGCCTGGTCCGCAAAGCCCGACCAGGAGGACTGTGGCCTCCAGCAGCGCGCCATCCTCGACCAGGCGGGCAAACCGTCGCCCGGAGGCGGACGACTTGTCGAGCGACAGGCCGATCGCGGCTTCCCACAACTGGTGGTCCAGCAATCGGCTGACGCAGGCAACGCGCCCGATCAGGGTGGATGGATCGGTGTCTTCGCTCGTACCCACGGCCGAAAACACTTCCGGGCCGCCAAGAAGGAAAATCGACAAGATCAGCCGAAAAGCGAAAGGCGGCCGGTGGCAAAACGGATCGCGCCAGCGCGGTGGCCGCTTTCCACCATGGCGAAGTGTATTGCCGCCGCCCGGTCGGCAAAAACACCGCCGGAGTGGCCTTCCTCGTCACGTGCAATCCAATGGCCCTCGCCATCGCGCCCCACAATGAAGGAGTGAAGCGCACCGCCGACGGAGGAAATATGGGAACTAGGCATGTTGGTCTCCTTGATGATCGGGACGACCGGAATCAGGAAACGGACGCCGCGACAGCCGCGGCGGCAAGCACGAAGCCAACGACCAGGAACAGCCGGACGAACACCATCGGCTCCGGCAGACCGGCCGGCCGCGGACTGTCGTCGGCCGCGTCTCTGGCGTGCTCGACCTCCGATACCGGGAGTGGACGGTGGGTCGGCAGGTAGAGTCCCGTGGCGCGATACATCGCAGGCATCCTTCTTCTCGGTCATCCGCACCGAAAATTAGAAGTCGCCGCATTTGAATGCGAGACGGGCAAAAAAGGGAAAAAATAAGAAAGTCATATATTTGGCCGCCATACTATATACGAGCCGTGCCTGTAAGCTTGGCTCGGTAATCGCGAGCGATAGAGCAATTCCAGGAAAAGTATGTAATGATTTTCCGTCCGGAATTGCATAAAAACAAAGAGTTAGATGGGTTCGGCAATTCGGTGAAAAGCTGAACCGCTCTAGGTTTTTAAGGTAGTCGCTATCGCACGCTGCAGCGTGTCTGCATTATACGGCTTGCGCACGACCCTAGCCTCGCCATAGGCATCGCCGATGAGGTTCCGGTCACCATAACCCGTGGCGAAGACGAAGGGGATATCGAGCCGGGCCAGTTCGTCGGCGACCTCCAGCGACGTCCCATCGCCGAGATTGATATCGAGTATTGCCACGTGCGGGGGTCGAACACGTAACTTCTGCAATGCCTCCTTGACCGAAGCCGCGACGACTACATCGGAAATGCCGATGTCGGCCAACATGTTCTCGGTGTCCATGGCGATCAGCATCTGGTCCTCGACCAAAAGCACGCGAAGGCTCTCGTCGAATCTATCGCCTTGCGCGGCATGGTCGTGCCCTTGGTGGCTCTCCCTCTTCATCGCCTCGGACGGGATCGATATGTGGCGCGCCGGAAGCACGAATCGGGCGGATACGCCCTGCTTTTCGTATCGGATGTCGCTCGATCCACCCAAGTCGTAGGGTATGGTGCGATCGAGCAGTGCAGTGCCGAAGCCGAGACGGCTAGGAGGTGTTACCTCCGGCCCTCGGCTTTCGGTCCACAGAAGCTCACAGTCGCCGTTCTTGAGCAGGCTCCATTCGATCTCGACCCTGCCACCCACGCGCGAAAGCGCGCCATATTTCGCGGCATTGGTCGACATCTCGTGCAGCACCAAGGCCATGACCGAGAACGCCCGCGCATCGAGCCAGACTTCCCCGCCGCGTGTCTCGACCACCGTAGTCGGGGTGCGATAGGGAGAAAGCTCAGCGCCGAGCAGATCGCCCAGCGATCCGCCGCCATCGCCGCGCACCACCTGGTCGTGCGCGAAAGACAGAGCTTGGATGCGGCCCTTGAGCGCTTCCACGTAATCCTGAAGACTTCGGCCTTCCTGGATGGGATGCCCGACCAACGACTTGATGACCGCCAGGATGTTCTTGACTCGGTGGTTGAGCTCCTCGTTCAGCATTCGTTGGCGCACGTCGGCCCGGTCGCGCTCCTCGCTTACCAGTTCGCTGTGGCGGAGCAACGTCTCGACCAGCGCAATCCTTGCGGCTTCCGCAATCTGGCGGTCGGCGTCGGTCCAGGGTTGCGATTGAAGCCGCACCGTTTCCTTCCAGATGGCGAAGCTCTTGCGTGGCGTCAGCCGGTCGCCGAGTGGACCGACCTCGTAGACTTTGTCCGGATTGCCGGCCCAGTCGAGCGTGTGGACGAGTTCCTTGCGGAAGAAGAACAGATAGTCCCTGGGACGCTGCGATAGGGGGATCGCCAGGACTCCCGCGGCAATGGGACCGAAATCCTCGGCGTCGGCAAGGCGTTGCGAGAGCGCATGAGTGGCCCAGACCTTGCCGTCGGCCATCGATCCGACGAAACGCGCCAACTCGCCGGCGTAGCTCTCAGGGGGCGCCGAACCTACCGATGCCCACTCGTTGCCAATCCAAAGGCCGATGCCGTCGCATGGCATCAGTCTAGCGAGGTCGGTGAGGTTCTCACGGAGTAACTGCCTGATGTCGGCGCTCCGCGAAGCGAGTTGCAGGAAACCGTCTATCGCCTGGCGAGCGCGCGTGGCTGCTTCCAGGGTCGCCTTCTGTTTCAAGGCCTGCAGGTGAAGCGAGAAGAATTCGCCGAACATCTCGGCCGCGACGCGCCGTGCCATCGGCAACGTGCGTGGGCTGTAGTGATGGCAGGCGATCAATCCCCATAGCTCGCCGTCGACAATGACCGAGATCGACATTGATGCAGCGACGCCCATATTACGCAGATACTCGCAATGGATCGGGGAAACGCTGCGCAAATGGGCGAAGGAAAGGTCCAGCGGTTCGCCGGACATGTCGAGTTCCGGCAGGATCGGCACCCGTTCGTCGCTGGCGTCCGAGATGATCCTGATCGTGTTGCGCAGGTAGAGGGTGCGCGCCTGTCTGGGAATGTCGCTCGCCGGAAAATACTGGCCCATGAAGCTTTCCAGATCGCTGCGCTTAACCTCGCTGATCACCTTGCCGGCGCCGTCGGCCTCGAAACGATAGACCATGACCCGATCGTAGCCGAGCAGCCCGCGGATGAGCCTGCAACTCTGCTGGATGAGTCGGTCGATGTCGTCGATGTCGCCAAGCCTGCCGATCAGCGAGCGCGCGAGCACGAGCGGCTGCTCGACGTCGTCGCTCGATGGCTCGAACTCGATCATAGTCGTCGATTTGTAGCGGTGAATGGCAATGTCGAACGGCCTTCCGCATGGGAGCGCGACGGCGAACAGAAGCGCGGGCCTTGAACCTGCTCCGGCGTTGGCTAGACTGTTGCGCAGATCATGCGCGAGCTTGCCGCCGACGATCGCTTCGAGCTTCGACCCGTTGATCTCGATTTCGCATCCGAGCATCGCGTTGGCGTTTGCCGAATGGCGCAGACAGACGCCGGCATTGGTATCGCAGGCGATCAAACAGCCATGACTCTGAATGCTGCCCGGAACGTGGATGGGCTCACGATCGCAATTGGTGAGATCGACCGTGGGCTTATCAAGCATATTCAAGCTCAGCGAAGGCTGCTTCCGCAGCTGCGAAGGCTTCGATCGCAGCGCTTACCGCAATATCGATATCGAGATCCGGTGTCTCTTCCAGAGCCGAAACGAAACCGCTCCAGCTTGCGGAGGAGGCCTGGGCGGCAAGATGCGATGCACCGAAAGTGTCGCTCAATCCGAGGGCATGCGCACGCGTTCGGAGAATTCTGGCTCCGAAACCGGATCCTTCAAGCACATAGAGACAACCGAAGAGCGAAGAGCTTGTATTGAAACCATCATGTGCTGCCAGGCCTCCCGGTGCCTCGAGGCCCAATGCGTTGAGATCAGCCCGAATGGCGCTGCTTACCCAAGTTGGGCGCCAGTCGCCCAACTCCCTTGGCAAAACGACCTTTATCAGCGCCTGTTCGATGGGATATCGGAAACTGTACAAGCCCACCAGATAGCGGCCATAGGATCGGGCGCTATCGAAACTGCCTATCTTCTCATCGACGCGCCGATGCGCTTCTGCTGTCCGTTCCTTTAGGCGGAAGCGGCGTGAAGTCTCAGTCATGCTGTCCAGTAGGCCCCAAACGCGCGTGTCGTCTCTTGCACATTCAGCCCTTAACGATAGCCGTATGCCAAGGTTCCGCCGACGAGAAAATAAACTCGTCGTCAAGGCCTTGTGATCAAGCCGGCCGCCGGTCCTTCCACGGCATCGCCTGTTCCAGCTGCGTGGACAGTGCCAGCACGGTCGCCTCGTCGCCGTAGCGGCCGACGAGCTGGACGCCGATCGGCACGCCGCCGGCCGATTGCCCAAGCGGCAACGAGATCGCGGGAAGACCGGAGATGTTGAAGGGGAAATTGAAGACCGCGTCGCCCCATTTTGCGTTGTAGCGGTCGAGATCGGTCTCCGACATATCGTAATAGCCCAACGGGCGTGGCAGCTGCGTCAGCGTTGGTGTGATGAAGATGTCGTAGGCGTTAAGGTCGGAGGCGATATCGCGGCCGAGCAGCCGCAGTTGCTCGACATCGGAAACGTGCTTGATGCCGCCGGTGGCGCGGCCGCGCTCGATGATAGCCCATGTCACCGGCTCAACGTCGCCTGACGTGATCGGGCGGCCGGCCGCCGGTTCCTTCCACGGCACTTCCTGCTCCAACTGCATGGACAGTGTGGGCACAGCCGCTCGCCGCCGCCGTAGCCGACGGGTTGCACGGATTCCCGTTCGCGAAATTGATCTGTGGCGGTCTTATCTGCTGTGTTACTTCCTGCATGCCGACTTCAAGCTGGGTTGCGACGCGATTGCATGCAGCCGCGCAGCATCGGCTATTCAGGGGGGAGGATGAAATGCTCGACATCGTACCATCGCAACAGGCCGCCGCCTGGCTCGGCTCGTTCGGCCGCGCGCTCGAGGCCGGCGACATCGAGACGGCGACCAACCTGTTCGCGGAAGATTGCTACTGGCGCGACCTGCTGACCTTCACTTGGAACATCAAGACCATGGAAGGGCAGGGGGCTGTCCGCGACATGCTGACGGCGGCGCTTTTGTCCGCGCAGCCATCGCATTGGCGCCTGTCCGGCGAGGCGAGCGTCGACAACGGCATCATTGAAGCCTGGTTCCGCTTCGAGACGGCGGTGGCGCGCGGCGAGGGCATCCTGAGGCTGAAAGACGGCCGCTGCAGGACGCTGTTCACGGCGATGACCGAGCTCAAGGGTTTCGAGGAGAGGAAGGGTCCGGACCGGCCGCTCGGCATCCGTCACAAGGCCGATCCGGAGCGGGAGACCTGGGCGGAGGCCCGGGCGCGCGAGGCGCGCGACCTCGGCGTGCACGAGCAGCCCTATTGCCTGGTCATCGGCGGCGGCCAGGGCGGCATCATGCTCGGCGCCCGGCTGCGGCAGCTCGGCGTTCCGACCCTCGTCATCGAGAAGAATGCACGCCCCGGCGATTCCTGGCGCAATCGCTACCGCTCGCTCGTGCTGCACGATCCGGTCTGGTACGATCACCTTCCCTACATTCCGTTCCCCGAAAACTGGCCGGTGTTCACGCCCAAGGACAAGATGGGCGACTGGCTGGAAATGTATACCCGGGTCATGGAGTTGAATTACTGGGTCGCCACCAAATGTATCAGCGCCGCCTATGACGAGGCGGAAAAGGTCTGGACGGTGGTGGTCGATCGGGTCGGCCAGCGCATCATGCTGAAGCCGAAGCACATCGTTTTCGCCACCGGCGCCTACGGGCCGCCACGGCGGATCGAACTGCCCGGCGCGGACAGCTTCAAGGGCGAGCTCTTACATTCCAGCCAGTATTCGGCCGGCGAAAAGTTCCGCGGCAAGCGCGTGGCGGTGATCGGCGCGGCAAGCTCGGGTCACGACGTGAGTGTCGACCTCTGGGAAGCCGGCGCCAAGGTCACCATGGTGCAGCGCTCGCCGACGACTGTGGTGAAATCCGATACGCTGATGGATGTCGGCTTCGAGATTTTTTCGGAAAAGGCGGTGGCGCGCGGCATCACCACCGACAAGGCCGACATGATCGTCGCATCGGTGCCGTTCGCACTGGTGCCGAAAGGCCAGAAGGCGCTCTACGACGTGATCCGGGCGCGCGACGCCGATTTCTACAAGCGCCTCGGCGACAGCGGTTTCGCCATCGACTTCGGCGAGGACGAGACCGGGCTGCTGATGAAGGCGTACCGCACAGGCTCGGGCTACTACATTGATGTCGGCGCCAGCGAGCTGATCCTCAATGGTGAGATCGCGGTGAAGAGCTGCGTCGGCATCGGATCGCTGACGGCGAACGGCATCCTGTTCGAGGACGGCAACGAATTGGCCGTCGACGCGATCGTCTGCTGCACAGGCTATCAGTCGATGAACGAGACGGTGGCGGCAATCGTCTCGCGCGAAGTCGCCGACAAGGTGGGGCCATGCTGGGGCCTCGGCTCCGGCGTCAAGGGCGATCCGGGTCCGTGGCAGGGCGAGTTGCGCAATATGTGGAAGCCGACGGCGCAGGAGGCGCTGTGGTTCCACGGCGGCAACCTGGCGCTGTCGCGCTTCTATTCGAAATATGTGGCGCTGCAGCTCAAGGCGCGCATGGAGGGCATCAAGACGCCGGTTTACGGAAAGCCAAGCAACGCCCAGGCATAGGCAGCGAGTTCGCGGCCTCACATCCGAATTGATTGCTTTCAGGTCTCAGCCGGAAGCGGTGCCTTAGATGTGAACGGATGTTCCCTACTGGCGGCGCTCCCGTCCCCTAGAGTCAGGTGGGTAAATTCTGTTCATGCGCCGATTTAACCGTCGGGCGGAGATGGAAATATGCTCACGCTTACCGTCAACGGACAGTCGCGGCAGGTCGATGTGCCCGACGAGATGCCGCTCCTGTGGGTGTTGCGGGACCATCTCAATCTGGTCGGCACCAAATATGGTTGCGGCATCGCGCAATGCGGCGTCTGCACCGTGCATGTCGGCGGCAAGCCGGTGCGGTCCTGCCAGTTGACCGTCGGTGACGTCGGCACCCGCGCCGTCGTCACCATCGAAGGCATCGGCAGCACGCCCAATGGCGCCAAGGTGCAGCAAGCCTGGCTGGAAGCTGCGGTGCCGCAATGCGGCTATTGCCAGGCCGGGCAGATCATGTCGGCCACAGCGCTGCTGGACGCCAACCCGCAACCCGACGATGCCGACATCGACGCGGCCATGGCGGGCAATCTGTGCCGCTGCGGGACCTACATCCGCATCCGCCGCGCCATCAAGAACGCCGCCGCCAAATCGGCCTGACCATGAAGAGAGCGATCGGCATTCTCGTTTTGGTCCTGGCCGTCGTCGCATTCGGCTTCGCGGGCTGGCTGTTTCTCGCCCGTGATCCGATGTCCTTCGCCGGCGGCTCGACCGTGGCGCTCGCCGATTATCACGGCACCGCTATGACCGGTGTTCCCACACAGCTTGCCAGCGCCGACCTGGTCAAGCGCGGCGAATACCTTACGCATGCCGCGGACTGCCAGGCCTGCCATACCGTCCCCGGTGGTGCGCCTTTCGCGGGCGGTTTCGCCTTCAACATGCCGTTCGGCACGATCTATTCAACCAACATCACGCCGGACAAGAAAACCGGCATCGGCAATTATACCGACGCCCAGTTCCTGGCAGCCGTGCACAAGGGCATTCGTGCCGATGGCCTGAAGCTTTATCCCGCCATGCCCTATGCCTCCTACAGCCTGATGACGGACGCCGATGCGCTGGCGATCAAGGCCTATCTTTTCACGCTGGCGCCGGTGAACGCGCCGCCGAGGCCGGATCAATTGTCCTGGCCGTTCAACCAGCGCAGCCTGATCACGCTCTGGAACGTGGCGTTCAATCCAGACGAGCGTTTCCGTCCCAACACCGGTCAGAGTCCGCAATGGAACCGGGGCGCGTATCTTGCCGAGGCCATGGGCCATTGCGGCGAGTGCCATACGCCGCGCAACCTGGCTTACGGGCTAGACAATCACGGCAAATTCTCGGGCGCTCTCACCGCGGGCTGGCGCGCGTACAACATCACGAGCGACAAGGCTTCCGGCATTGGCGACTGGAGCGACACCGACCTTCTTGCCTATCTCTCCACTGGCCATGCTAATGGCCATGGCGGCGCGGCCGGCCCGATGGGCGACGCCGCCGACGACAGCCTGAGCTACCTGCTGCCTGACGATACCCGTGCGCTGATGGCCTATCTGCGCAGCATTCCGGCGCATGCAGGCGACCTGCCGCGCACCGTCACGAGCGCTGCGCCATCATCCTACAAGCAGGGCGCGGTGGCGGGTGCCAATTCGCGTGGCGAGAAGATCTTCGCCGGCGCCTGCGCCTCCTGTCATGACTGGTCGGGCGTCAGCCCGGTCACCGGCTTTGCCACGCTGACGGGCGTTCGCGCCGTGAACGATCCCAGCGCCACCAACGTGGCGCAAACCGTCATTCATGGCGTCAACCGCAAGACCGCCGAAGGCACGATCTTCATGCCGGCCTTCGGCGAAGGCTATTCCGACGACGACATCGCGGCCGTGGCCAATTACGTCACCGCCCGCTTCGGCGCAAAAGGCGCGCATTTGGCCGCCAAGGACGTGGCCGCGCTCAGAGAGCAGGCGGCACAGCAATTGAAGGAGGCTCCCAATGGCTGACTTTGCCCGGTCCGACGCCTATCTCTCGGCGCTCTTATGTGAGGTCCATTCCGCCAGCGCGGCCAAGTCTCCGATCACGATGGCGCGGCGCACCTTTTTCAAGCTGACCGGCGCAGGTGTCGCCGGGCTGGTGCTGGGCTTCCATCTCGGCGACGCGGCCTTCGCGGCAGAGTCGGCCAATGGCGCCGCTGTTGACGTCGGCGATCAGGCGTTGAATGCCTTCATCCGCATTGCGCCCGACAATACGGTCACGATCTATTCGAAATGCCCGGAGATCGGCCAGGGCATCAAGACATCCTTCGGCGTGATCATCGCTGAAGAACTCGATGCGGACTGGAACCATGTCGTCATGGAGCAGGCCGACATCAACCCCAAAATCTATGGCAGCCAGGGCGCCGGCGGTTCGACCTCGATCCCGCACGCCTGGAACCAGTTGCGCCAGGCCGGCGCCGGCGCCAAGGCGATGCTGGTCGCCGCGGCCGCGGCGCAATGGGGAGTGGATAGGTCGAAGATTGCAGCCCGGGATTCCCTCCTCACCCATGCCGCCAGCGGCCGTTCCGCCACCTACGGGTCGCTTGCGGCGGCCGCGGCGAAGATGCCGGTTCCCGATCCCAAGAGCCTGAAGCTGAAAGCTCGTGCCGACTACCGGCTGATCGGCAAGCGCTACCGCGGATCCCAAGGTGGTCAGCGGCCAGCCGCTCTTCGGCATCGATATCCAGCGTCCCGGCATGGTCTATGCAACCTACACCAAATGTCCGGCGGCTGGCGGCATGGTCAGGTCCTTCAACGCGGACGAGATCAAGGCGCAGCGCGGGGTGCTGGACGCGTTTGCCCTGGAGGGCACAGGCATGATGGTCGAAGTGATGCCGGGTGTGGCCATCATCGCCAGGGACACCTGGAGCGCCTTCCAGGCCAGGGACAAACTCAAGGTCGACTGGGACCTCGGCGAGGCGTCGAAGGATTCCACGGCGCAATTCTCGGCTGAGGCCAGGAAGGCAGCGGCCGACCTGCCCCGGAAGTTTGAGAAGGACGTCGGCGACGTTGACGAATCCTTCGCCAATGCCGCCAAAACCGTCGAGGCCTACTACGAATATCCCTTTGCCGCGCATGCGGCGATGGAGCCGATGAATACGACGGCACACTGGCATGACGGGATCATCGAACTATGGGTGCCGACACAGCAGCCGGATCGCGGCCTGCCGCTTATAGGCAAGGTTGCCGGCGTTGCGCCTGAGAAGGTCGTGATGCACCAGACCCGCGTCGGCGGCGGTTTCGGGCGGCGGCTGGTCAACGACTATGCCTGCGAGGCCGCGGCGATCGCCATGAAGGTCAACGCTCCGGTCAAGCTGCAATGGAGCCGGGAAGACGATTTCGGCCACGACTTCTACCGACCCGCCGGCTATCACAAGTTCAAGGGCGCGATCGACAAGGCTGGCCGCCTCGACGCCTGGC
>JBFLWR010000360.1:0-8420 GCA_040755925.1 Pseudomonadota bacterium | reverse complement strand
CGTCGTGCACAGCTACACGGTCACACGGATCGAGTTCGATCTCGCCGGGACTTGATTGCCCGCTTCCCACGGAAGGGCAAGCTGCCATCCCAAAACGCTATTTCAGCGGCAGGAACAATTCCACGATGATCTCAGGCACCGGCCTATCCGGGGCGAAGGACAGCCGTCGCTGGCAATAGAGCGGGAAGTCACGCGCTTCCTCGCCGCTGGCCGGAAGCCAGTCGCGATAGAGATAGAGCCCGGCCGGCTCGAGATTGTTGCTGTTGCCGGGGTAGCGCAGCACCGCGCAGCGGCCGCCGGGGATCATGCCGGCCTTCATCTGCTTGTCGTCCGCCGCGATCGGCTTGTCGGTCCCGACGCAAATGTCCATGCTGTAGTCGGCCGCGACCGCAGGGCATCTCTCGGAGCGGAAGATGTTGAAGGTCGGGCTTGTCTCCGGCGACAGGCCTGCGGCCTTTCGCCAGGCGATGAACCGCTGGATGGTGTCGCCGAGCGTCGCCCGGTCTCCGCGATGCTCCATGATCGCCACCGGCGTGGGCGGCACATCGCGGATCGTCACGTCGTCCGGGGTGAAGATTATCTGCATGAGCTTTCTCCTGGCATTGTCGAGAGGCCCGAAGGCCATAAGCCACGCTCCCCAGTTGGGGGATTTGCGGAACGACGAAGGCGACTGTCCGAACCGTTGCCGAAAGGCGCGGGCGAAGGCATCCGGCGCATCGTAACCGGCATCCATCGCCACCTCCGTGACGCTCCCGCTGTCGGCGAGCCTGTAGGAAGCGCGCTTCATGCGGGTGAGCTGGACATAGCGATGCACGGACAACCCGAAGGTCGCCGTGAACTGCCGGTGGAAATGGAACTTGGAGAAGGCCGCGACGCGGCTCACCGTTTCCAGATCCAGGTCGCTGTCGAGATGCCGGTCTATGTAGTCAAGCGCCCGTTGCATCCGGGCATGGTAGTTCGGAAGCGCCGCCTTCATCGTTTCCTTGCTCTGTGGCCGCACCACTTAGCCGCCCACGGCTATAATGTTCTCGACCGATCTTGCGGTTCGAGAACATTCATGCGCACGTCAAACCAATTGCAAAATAAAAGCAGTCGATCTAGCCTGCAACTGATTGCATAACGCAATCGGAACCCCGCCGATTGATCATGTAAAGGAACGGCCATGGCCAAGCTCGTTTTTGGAATGAACCAGTCGCTGGACGGCTATGTCGATCATACGGCATTCGGACCAAGTCCCACGCTCTTCCGCATCTTCATCGAGGAAGCCGAGCGGCAGACCGGCAGTGTCTACGGTCGCCGTATGTATGAGATCATGCGCTACTGGGACGACGATCATCCTGAGTGGGATTCCGAGCGGCTTGCCTATGCGGCGGCGTGGCGCAAACAACCGAAATGGGTCGTCTCGCGCTCATTGAAGTCCGTCGGGCCCAACGCCACCCTCGTCGAGGATGATCTCGAGGGTGCGATGCGCGCGTTGAAGGCCGAACGCGACGGCGAGATCGAAGTCGCGGGTCCCGACCTGGCGCGAAGCCTCACTGACCTTGGTTTGATCGACGAGTATCGGATTTACCTGCACCCCGTCGTGCTTGGTCACGGCAAGCCATACTTCGCCGGCCCCCGACTGCGGCTCCGTCTTATGGCCAACGATCGGATCGGCGAGGACGTGGTAAGGTTGAGCTACGTTCCTCTCTGATTGCCGAGCGCCAGGCAGCCCGACATTCGCATGCCTGCGCCGCGGACGCGAATTATCCGGGCCTGACGTTCTGGTTCAGCCGGAAGAAGTTGGTCGGGTCATATTGCTTCTTGATGGTGGCGAGGCGCGCGTAGTTCGCGCCGTAGGCGTCGCGCACGCGCTCGTCGCCCTCGTCGCCAAGGTTGTTGGCATAGACGCCGCCGGTGGAGAACGGCCGGACCGCGTTCCACAGCTCGCGCGCCCAGCGTGTGTTGGCGTCGTCGTCGGCGGGGTCGTCCCAGATGGCGATCGGGAAACAGTCGACGGCCGCATCGCGATTGGCGTAGGGCGAGTGTGACGCCGGCACCCGGGCGATCGCCCCGCCGACCTGCTGGAAAACCAGCAGCGACGATTGATTGGGAGCTCTCGCGTAGCTGTCCAGCAGCGCGTCGATCGCGCCGTCACTGATCTCGCGCAGGAACTGCGCTTTCCAGTAATAGCGTCGCCCGCGCGGAAAGAGGCTGTCGCCCGCTGATTGGATCTGAAGATAAGGGACGGCCTGAAGGCGGCTGTCGATGGGGGATCCGAATTCCATCAGCGGCGCGATGACGGGTTCGCCCGCTTCAGGTGGCCCGACATAACAGGCCGAGATGCTGAAGGCGGGATCGCCCGACGGCAGTGTGACGAGCGCGGCATCGACGCTCACCTCGTCCGGCGCGGCACGCGAGAATTTGTCGTAGAACCGCATGGCTTCGCGCGCGTCGCTGTGGGCATGCAGCACCGAGCCGACTAGAAGGGCCGGCCCGACCGGGTGCAGCCGGTACTCGAACGCGGTCACGATGCCGAAATTGCCGCCGCCGCCGTGCAACGCCCAGAACAGATCGGGATGCTTGCTGGCGCTTGTCCGCAGCAACTTGCCGTCGGCCGTGACGATTTCCGCCGCGATGAGATTGTCGCAGCTCAGCCCGTGTTTTCGGCCGAGCTTGCCGAAGCCTCCACCGAGCGTCAGGCCGGCAATGCCGGTGTCGCTGTTGACGCCCATTGTCGTCGCGAGACCGTGGGCCTGGGTGGCTGTGTCGAACTCGCCGAGGCTCAGGCCGGCTTCAGCCCTGGCGGTGCGGCGCTCGGGGTCGACGACGATCGTCTTCATCCGCGACAGGTCGATCACAATCCCATCGTCGCAGACGGACAGGCCGGCGACGTTGTGGCCGCCGCTGCGAACTGCCACGAGATGGCCATGGGACCTGGCAAAGGTCACGGCCAAAATGACGTCATCGGGATCGGCGCAATAGACGATTGCGGCCGGGCGTTTGTCGATGGCCCCGTTCCAGACGCTGCGCGCCTGGTCGTAGCCGGCGTCCGCCGGCAGCACCACTTCGCCCCGCAAGCGTTGTCTCAGCTGTGCGATCGCCATGCCTGGAGAATGCGATCGGCCCAATAGCGCATCGACCTGTCCTGCGGTCTCCATCACTGGCGCCCTCCGTTTGCAACGGCGGCCACGGTCTCACGAAGACCCGACCTTCCGCAAAAGCGAAATTCTCGGCTACTGGATGAGCAAAATTCATCTACAGTGCAGGCATGAGAAACTTGCCGCCCCTGCGTGCCTTGCATGCCTTCGAGGCCGCCGCCCGGCACGGCAGCTTCAAGGCCGCGGCGACCGAGCTTGGGGTGACGCCGACAGCGATCAGCCACCAGGTCCGCCTGCTGGAGGAGATATGTGGTCTGAAACTGTTCCAGCGCCGGCCGCGTCCCCTCGTGCTGACGGGTGCGGGCGCGCGGCTGTCCCCTGTCGTCCGCAATGGCTTCGACTTGCTCGCCGGTTCCCTTGCCGCGGTCGCCGAGCCTGATTTCCAGGCGCCGCTGCGGGTGACGAGCCCGAATGCTTTCGCCAGTCGATGGCTGGTTCCCCGGCTGCCGAAATGGAGGGAGGCCAATCCCGCCGTGCCGCTGGAGATCATCGGTACGGACGTGCTGCTCGATCTGCGCGCCGGCGCCGCAGACGTGGCGATCCGCTATACACGCCGGCCGCCTTTGGACTTTGCCGCGCAAGAGGTGGGCCGCGATTCCTTCTTTCCCATCTGCAGTCCCCAATTGCTGGCAGGCGACGGCCCAACGGTCGAGCGTGCCGCCGACCTGCTGCGTTATCCGCTGATCCATTTCGACTGGATGAACAGGGATCCGGATGCTCCCACCTGGCGCCGGTGGCTGGCGACGGCCCGCTCGATCGATCCGGACCTGATCCCGGACAAGGCCTGGGATCTGAGCTTCCGGGAGGAACTGCATGCGATCGACGCGGTTGTCGCCGGGCAAGGCATCGCGATCTTGAGTGACGTTGTGGTTGGCCGTGAGCTGGAGAACGGTTCGCTCGTCAAGGCGCATCCGTTATCTCTGCCGGGCTACAGCTTCTATGTCGTATGGATGCGCCACAGCCCGCGCGCGGCGGTGGTAGAGTCCTTCCTGGCGTGGCTGAGAACGGTTCTGTAGGCAGACCGAGTCTGGCGCGCCGCGCTTGCTCTCAAGGGGGTTGCTCCGCCAGTTGGGCATGCCGGCTCCAACCCGTCGCCTGCGCAATCTGGTCCGCTTCTTGAGGATGTATCCGCTGTAAAATCATCGTCGCGTTTGTTCGTGTTGACATATTTTTAATATGGATATAAGTATCTTGCATATTAGATGCGAGATACGTCGATGAACGAGACCGATTTCCTCGAGGAGTATGATCCAAGCGCCTTCCAGCGACCGTCGCTGGCGGTCGATCTGGTGCTGCTGGGGGTGCGGGAGGGCCGTCCGGCCGTCCTGCTGGTCAAGCGAGATCAGCACCCGCATGCCGGCCGCTGGTCGTTGCCGGGCGGTTTTGTCGGCATCGACGAATCCCTCGATGCGGCGGCCGTCCGCGTGCTGCGCGATAAGGCCGGGATGGCGCATGCGCATCTCGAGCAGCTCTACACCTTCGGCGCGGTGGATCGCGATCCGCGCATGCGCATCGTCAGCGTCGCCTACCTTGCGCTGCTCACGGAGCAGGCCTTCGCGGCGGCACTGTCCGCCATGCCGGCGTTGCTGCCCGCCACGATCCAGGTGCCTTGGGCCGGCGAGGCAGGCGGACCGGTCAATGTGCTGTCGCCGGAAAACGAGGTGCTGGCGCTCGCCTTCGACCACGCCGACATCCTGGCGATGGCGATGCTGAGGCTGCGTGGCAAGCTCGACTATTCCGACGTGGCGTTCGCGTTGCTGCCTGAGCTCTTCACTTTGCGGCAGCTGCAGGATGTGCACGAGGCGATCCTCGGGGCATCGCTGAACAAGCCGGCTTTCCGCCGGCGCCAGCTCGACAGGGGTTGGCTGGCGGCGACGGGCGCCTATGAGGCGGGCGCGGCCTTCCGCCCGGCCGAGCTTTACCGGTTCCAACATTCCACGGCCGATTGAGGGAGATACCAACATGGCCACGATCCGCAGATTCGGCTTCTTCGCCCAGCTCCGCAGTGAGGCAAGCAGCCACATTATCCGCTACAGCAAGGGCCGCGTGGTGCAGGGCGGCCGCGGCCTGGTCTTCTGGTTCGTGCGGGAAACGGCCAGCATCGCGGAGGTGCCGATGGACGATCGCGAGATGACGTTGTTCGTCAAGGGCCGCAGCCAGGATTTTCAGACCGTTGCGGTGCAGGGCTCGGTCGGCTGGCACGTCGTCGACCCCGCGCGGCTCGCCGAGCGAGTCGATTTCAGCATCGACCTCAGGACCGGCAAGCTGCGCGGCGAGCCGGTCGAAAGGATCCAGGCCCGCATTGCCGGCATCGCCAACCAGGCGGTCCAGCAATATCTCGGCCAGGCGCCGGTGCGCGCCCTGCTCGACGCCGGGCCGGCGCCGTTGCGCGAGCGCCTGCAGGCGGTGGTCGCCGCCGACCCGGCGCTGACCGACATCGGCGTCGCGGCGGTCACCGTGAGGCTCACCAACCTCACGCCGACCAGCGAGCTCGAGCGGGCGCTGCAGACGCCGACATTCGAAGCCCTGCAGCAGAAGGCCGACGAAGCGACCTTCGAACGCCGCGCGCTCGCGGTCGAGAAGGAACGGGCGATTGCCGAGAACGAGCTCGCGAACAAGACCGAGCTGGCGCGGCGCGAGAAGCTGCTGATCGGCGAGGAGGCCGAAAACGCCCGCACCCGCGCCACCGGCACCGCCGAGGCGCGGCAGATCGAGGCTGGCGCGGAGGCCGAGCGGATCCGCACCATCGAGGGTGCGAAGGCCGAGACGGAGCGGCAGCACATCGCCATCTACCGCGACCTGCCGCCCGCCATCCTGCTCGGCCTTGCCGCCCAGCAACTGGCCGGCAAGCTGGAAAAGATCGACCACGTCAACGTGACGCCGGACTTGCTCGCCACCGTGCTTGGCGAATTCCGCAAAGGCCCGGCCGTGATTGAAGCCGGCTAAGGAGGAAAGCCATGGCCGCGAACCGTCCGCGCGCCGTCTTTGTGACCCGCGAGACCGATTACGAGCTTCTGGTCGCGCATCATGCCACGCGCGACCAGGCGCGCTTCTTCCTCGAGACGCGCGGCCAGCGCCTCGAGGACCTCGAGGCCCGGCACGACCATTTCCATACGGTGCTGGGCACCGCTCGCGCGGCTGTCCCGGCGGACTGGTGGCAGACGCTGGTAAGGCGCGCCGACCTCGACCGCTTCCTCTTCTCGCCCGACGATGTCGTGGTGCCGGTGGGTCAGGACGGGCTGGTCGCCAATGTCGCCAAATATCTCAACGGCCAGCCGGTGCTCGGCGTCAATCCGGCCCCGGATCTCTATGACGGCGTGCTCGCGCGGATCGGCGTCGGCAGGCTTGCCAGGCTGCTTGCGGCGGCCGTCACCGGCGACGTCAAGGTCGAAGCACGCACCATGGTCCAAGCGGAGCTTGGCGACGGCGAGACTCTTCTTGCGCTGAACGAGATCTTCGTAGGCCACCGCAGCCACCAGTCAGCCCGCTACCGCATCGAGGCCGAAGGCCAGACGGAAGACCAGTCTTCCAGCGGTCTCATCGTCGCATCCGGCACCGGCGCCACGGGCTGGGCGCGCTCGATCATGGAAGCGACGCATCTGGAACTGTCGCTCGGCCGCGAGGAACATGCGGTCGGCTTCTGGGTGCGCGAGCCCTTTCCGAGCATCGCCACAGCCACCAGGTTGCGCGCCGGCAAGATCACCGACAGGCCGCTATCCATCACTTCGCGCATGAACGACGGCGGTGTCATCTTCGCCGATGGCATCGAGCAGGATTTTGTCGCTTTCGACTGGGGCAGGCAGGTGCGGCTTGCGCCGGCATCCCGGGTGCTGCGGCTGGTCAGCGACCGATAAGGTCCATGCGGGCTTTGTCGCGGCGCCTCAAACCGCCTGGGTGGCCGCCGGCGCCTGTGCGCGCAGCCGGCGTTCGAATTCCCATAGAAGAAGCGGACAGGCCAGCAGCGCGCCGAAGCCGAGGCCGAGGGCCGCGCCGGCGCTTCCCGCCCAAAGCGCAAGCTTGCCGCCGAGCCAGGGGGCGATCAGCATCGTGGCGTAGTAGACCGTGTAGAAGAGGCCCATACCCGGCGCCCGCGTCGCCGGCGCCAGCACGCGCGCCGGCAGGCTCATGATCGATCCGGCCGGGAGTCCGCAGACGAGGCCGAGCGCAGCCATGGTGGGCAGCACCGGTGAACCTTGCCAAAGCAGGAGGATCAGTCCCGCGAACGCAAGGCAGCTTGCCGCCAGGATCGCGTTGCGGCTCCCGGTCCGGTCCGCGAGATAACCTCCAACTGGAACCGAGAGGGCCGCAAGCCACAGCACGATGCTGACCGCCGAGCCGGCAGTGGCGGTCGACCAGCCGCGCTCGACCAGCATCGATGGCCCAAAACTGAAGATCATGGCGAAACCGACATTGTAGAGCGCCCATATCGAGCCTGCCAGCAGCACGGCCAGGATGGCCGGCTTCGCCAGCCGCGAGCCTGCCGCCGAAGCTGGCGCGGTGCCTTGTTCCGGGGGCTGGTAGAAGAGCCCGACCAGCGCCAACGCGGCGACAATCAGCGTCATCACCGCGATCTGCGCCCCCGCTATGCCGGATTTCGCCTGGATGAGCGGCAGCGCGACAAGCGTGAGCGCAATGCCCACGGGCCACGAGTTGATGAAGATCGCCATCGCCGTCGCAATCTGCCGGCCCGAGAACCAGTCGACGACCATCTTGGTCATCAGCACGTTCAGCAGCACGCCGCCCACACCGGAGATGAGCCGGCCCGTAACCTGCGCGCTCCACGACGTCGAGGCGCCGAGCAGGATCTCCCCGGCCAGCATCAGGGCCAGGCCGGCGAGCACCGTCGCCTTGTCGCCAAAACGCCTGCCGATCGCGCCGCCGGGCAGCGCCAGCGCGACGCCCGGCGCGAAGTACAGCCCGATGAGCACGCCGATATCGGCAAGGTTGGCGTTCAGCGCCTTGCCCAGTTCCGGCGCGATGGCCGCGATGCTCTGGAATTGCACCGCCATCGCCGCCCGGGCGACAAAGAGCACGGCAAGCATGGTCCAGCGACTGCGCATGATGACGAGGCCCCCCACGATCGATCCGTAGGATAATGCACCAATCGGCTTGCAGGTGAAGCCGCCGCTTAGCCCGGCACTGTTCCTCGTACTCTAGGCTGAATCGACATTCACCGCATCCATAGCATTGCGCAAGCGATCTGGACGAAGCTTAGGAAGTATAGGGCGCGGCGGTCGTATCGGGTGGCTATGCGCCTGAAGTGCTTGAGCTTGTTGAAGC
>JBFLWR010000036.1:0-3742 GCA_040755925.1 Pseudomonadota bacterium | reverse complement strand
GAGTTCCTTCTCCAGGCGGGCAAGCCGGTCCTTGGATTCTTCATCCGTCTCGACCTTCAGCGCCTCGCGCTCGATCTTGAGCTGCATGATGCGGCGGTCGATCTCGTCCAGCGCTTCCGGCTTGGAATCGACCTGCATGCGCAGCCGCGATGCGGCTTCGTCCACCAGGTCGATCGCCTTGTCGGGCAGGAAACGGTCGGCGATGTAGCGGTTGGACAGCGTCGCCGCCGCCACCAGCGCCGAATCGGAGATGCGCACCTTATGATGCTGCTCGTACTTCTCCTTCAGGCCGCGCAGGATCGAGACGGTATCCTCGACCGTCGGCTCGTCGATGAAGACGGGCTGGAAGCGGCGGGCAAGCGCGGGATCCTTCTCGACATGCTTGCGGTACTCGTCGAGCGTGGTCGCGCCGACGCAGTGCAGCTCGCCCCGAGCCAGCGCCGGCTTCAGCAGGTTGGAGGCATCCATCGCGCCGTCCGCCTTGCCGGCGCCGACCAGCGTGTGCATCTCGTCGATGAACAGGATGATGTTGCCGTTGGCGGACGTCACCTCGTTGAGCACGGCCTTCAGCCGCTCCTCGAACTCGCCGCGATATTTGGCGCCAGCGATAAGGGCGCCCATGTCGAGCGCCATCAACTGCTTGTCCTTCAGCGATTCCGGCACGTCGCCATTGACGATGCGCAGCGCCAGGCCCTCGGCGATCGCCGTCTTGCCGACGCCAGGTTCGCCGATCAGCACGGGGTTGTTCTTGGTGCGCCGCGACAGCACCTGGATGGTGCGGCGGATCTCGTCGTCGCGGCCAATCACCGGGTCCAGCTTGCCGGCGCGGGCATCGGCGGTGAGGTCGCGCGCGTATTTCTTCAGCGCGTCATAGCCCTGTTCGGCGTTGGCCGAATCGGCGGTGCGGCCCTTGCGAACATCGTTGATGACCTGGTTCAGCGCCTGCGCGGTGACACCGGCCTTGGCGAGGATGTCGGCTGTCTTTGCCGACTTTTCCATTGCAAGCGCCTGCAGCAACCGCTCGACCGTGACGAAGCTGTCGCCAGCCTTCTTGGCCAGCTCTTCCGCCGTCGAGAACACCTTGGCGAGCGGCTGGGCGAGATAGAGCTGGCCATTGCCGCCCTCGACCTTGGGCATTGCTTCCAGCGCCGCCTCGACGCCGAGCTTGACGTCGCGGACGTTGCCGCCGGCGCGCTCGATAAGCGATGCGGCAAGGCCCTCGTCATCGTCGACGAGCACTTTCAGCATATGTTCGGGGGTGAATTGCTGGTGATTGCGCGAGAGCGCCATGGTCTGCGCGGACTGGATGAAACCGCGCACGCGCTCTGAGTACTTTTCAAGATTCATATCTGTCTCCTTCCATCACCGGCCCGCTTTGCGGCACCGGATCAGATTGCGGTGACGGACCCGCTCATTCGAGCCGGGCCCTGTTCAGCCGAGATATGGTGCAGGGGGCGCAGGCTCTCAAGACGTCTCGATATCGGCGCGTGCATATTATTCGAGAGGCGCGCAAACAAAAACGGCGGAGATGCATCTCCGCCGTTCAAATACCTGAAATAGCGCCAGGATCAGCTGTTGGCGTCGGCGTTCACGGGTTCGCCTTGACTCGCGGGCTCGCCCGCAGCTGCGGTTTCACCAGCGGTGTTCTGGCTCGGCGACGCATTGGCTTCTTCGGCAGAGGCGGCATGGCCATTGTCTACCGCGCCACTTTGCTCGACCGGGCTGGCCGTGTGCTCGACCCCGCCCTGTTCGGGACCATCGGCCTGTTGTTCTCCACCACCGCGCGGGCGGCGCGGACGCCTGGGCCGGCGCCCGCCGCCATTGTCCATCGCTGCCTCATTGCGCTCGGCCTGGGCAGCGAGGGCTGCAGGCGAAAAGCTGTCGAACAACGGCGCGGGTTCGGCCGCCTCGGCCGGCGCTGCCGCCCCGGCGGGGCCTTCAGGCTGCGCCTGCGCGTCGTCACGCCGGTTCTGGTCGAACTGCTGGCCGCCAGGCTCGCCGCGCTGGCTTTCGCCACGCTGGCCGTTGTCGCCGCGCTGACCGTTCTGGCCGTATTGGCCATAACCGCCGTTGCGGCGATCGCGATGCCTGTCGCGGCCGTTGTTATCGCGCTGGCCACCTTCACGCTGGCCCCCGTCACGTTGACCATTGTCGCGCCGGTTGTTGTTCTCGCGGCCGTTTTCCTGGTTGTAGGCGAGCTCCGCCGGCGTGCCTTCGATCACCGGCTGAGGCCCGGAGCCGTTTGCCGCGGCTGGCGTCTCGGCGCCGTTGGAGTTGCCGGTGTTGTCGAACTCGTCGCGATCCTCGTCGAGGTCGTCGTCGAAATCGTCACGGTTCTGCTGGACGTTCTGGATCGGCATCTGCGCCTGCGCGGCGGCAATGATGCGATTGTAGTGTTCAGCGTGCTGGAGATAGTTCTCCGCCATCACCCGATCGCCGGAGCTTTGCGCGTCACGGGCAAGTGTGGCGTATTTTTCGGCGATCTGCTGAGCCGATCCGCGGATCTTCACATCCGGACCGTTGCTCTCGTAGGTGCGCGTGAGGGGATTGGGTCCCTTGCGGTTGTTGTTGTTGCCACCGCCGCCGCCATTGTTGTTGCGACCGCGCATGCGCCTGTTCTGCTGTTGTGGCCTCATTCGACTCTCTTCAACGTGAAATTTTCAAAAAGCTTGTCACGAACGGTGGCGCTCATGCAGCCAGCCGTTTCGTATTTTCACCGGCGTTCGCCCGCATCGATTGCGTTGGCGCCACGTCCCATCCTGTTCCGGTTACATCACTTGCCGGACGATTCCCGCACGAAGCTTCGGCGTCGTTTGCGCAAGAAGGCAGGTATTTCCAAGGAAAACCGAATCGCTAAGAGCACTGCCTGCTTCGTCTCATCCGGTTAAGCCGGACCCTAGCCACATTCCCCGGCGTTGCCAAGCGTTTTTTCGCACTGCATCAGGGGTTTCAACGCTCAAACACCAGAACTCTGTCGTTTCCGCCGAGATCGCGACGTGCCTCGACAAGCCTGTAGCCGGCTGCCGCGAATATCCCGGTGATTTCGTCTTTCTGCGTGTAGCCGATCTCGACCGCTACCTTGCCTTGTGCTTCCAGAAATCTTTCCGCCTCACCGGCGATGACCCTGTAGGGGTCCAGACCGTCCACGCCGCCATCCAGGGCCCGGCGCGGGTCGAAATCGCGGACCTCGTCCTGCAGATTCCCGATGTCTTTGCTTGGTATGTAGGGAGGGTTCGCGGCAATTACATGGTATCGCCCCGAAACTTTTTCGAACCAGTTGGATTGCAAGGCCTCGAAGCGCTGGCCAACCCCAAGATTCCGCGCGTTGAGCGTTGCGGTCGCCAGCGCACCGGAGGAAATGTCGACGCCGGTCGCAACCGAGGCCGGAACGGCGCTGAGCAGGGCCAGCGCGATGGCACCGGTTCCCGTGCCCAGGTCGAGGATGCGGCACTCGCCGAACCTTTCGGCCGTCGCTTTGGCAAAAGGGAGAATGGCGTCGACCAGGGTTTCGGTGTCGGGTCGCGGCTCCAGCGTTTCCTGTGAGAGCGACAGCCGCAGGCCATAGAATTCGCGAAAACCGAGGATGCGGTGCACCGGCTCGCCTGCGACGCGACGTCTCAGGGCCGCTTCGACCGCAGAGAGGGCCGATGCTGCAATCGTCTGGCCAGGCTCGGCGATGGCATGCGTGCGTGTCGTGCCGGAGAAATGCTCGACGATCAGCCTGGCATCGAGCGCGGGATCG
>JBFLWR010000359.1:0-9534 GCA_040755925.1 Pseudomonadota bacterium | reverse complement strand
GGTCGAATCGATCCGCAAATTCCCCAACCAGCAGAATTTCGCTTCCATGATCGCGCGCGCGGGCTTCGACCGCGTGACGTTCCGCAACTATTCCGGCGGCATCGCGGCGCTTCATTCGGGCTGGAAGCTTTGAGGCAGGAACCATTGAAGCAGGAATCCCTGGGGAAGGCGTGGCGATGAGCAGCGTCGGCGCCGCCTTCCGGCTCGCCAGGGCCGGCTGGGTGCTGGTCCGCGAGGGCGTCGTCGCGGCGCTGCCCGGCGAAGAGCTCTCCGGCATGCCAAAGTTCGGCTGGCAGGTGGCCCGGGTGCTCACCCGCCGCCGGGCGAGGAGCTATCAGCGTGGCGACCGGCTGGCACGAGCGGTGGTGCGGCTCGGACCTTCCTATGTCAAGCTCGGCCAGTTCCTGGCGACGCGACCCGATGTCGTCGGCAACGACATGGCGCTCGACCTCGCATTGCTGCAAGACAAGATGCACACCTTTCCGAAGGCGGAGGCTGTGCACGCGATCGAAGCTTCGCTTGGGCGCAAGATCGAAGATCTCTATTGGAGCTTCGGCGAACCCGTCGCGGCCGCCTCCATCGCGCAGGTGCACAGCGCCGAGATCGTCCATGACGGGCCGGCTTCGCGCGTGGCGGTAAAGGTCATCCGGCCGGGCGTGCGCCATCGTTTCTTCCAGGATCTCGAGAGCTATTTCCTCGCTGCCCATTTGCAGGAGAAATACATTCCCTCGTCACGCCGCCTGCGCCCGGTGGAGGTCACCCAGACGCTGGCGCAGACCACCAAGGTCGAAATGGACCTTCGGCTCGAGGCCGCCGCTCTTTCCGAACTTGGCGAAAATACCAAGGACGATCCGGGCTTTCGCGTGCCCGCGGTCGATTGGGAGCGGACCGGCCGCGACGTGCTCACCATGGAGTGGATCGACGGTGTCAAGATGAACGACCTGGCCGGCCTCGCCGCCGCCGGTCACGATCTCAAGGCGATCGCCGCAAACCTCATCCAGTCGTTCCTGCGGCACACGCTGCGCGACGGCTTCTTCCACGCCGACATGCATCCGGGCAACCTGTTCGTCGAGGCGAACGGCACCATCGTCGCCGTCGATCTCGGCATTGCCGGCCGTCTCGGCAAGAAGGAGCGGCGCTTCCTGGCCGAAATCCTCTACGGCTTCATCGTGCGCGACTACCAGCGGGTCGCCGAGGTGCATTTCGAGGCCGGTTATGTGCCGCGCCAGCACAACGTCTCGGCCTTCGCGCAGGCGATCCGCGCCATCGGCGAGCCGATCCACGGCCAGTCGGCCGACACGATTTCGATGGCGAAGCTCCTGACCCTGCTGTTCGAGGTCACCGAGCTTTTCGACATGGCGACGCGGCCGGAGCTGATCCTGCTGCAGAAGACCATGGTGGTCGTGGAAGGCGTCGCCCGCACGCTCGATCCGGCCTTCAACATGTGGAAGACCTCCGAGCCCGTCGTGGGTGAGTGGATCGCCGCCAATCTCGGGCCGCGCGCCCTTTTGACCGACGCGCGCGACGGCACAAAGGCGCTGATAGCCCTGGCAAGGCAGGCGCCCGACCTTGCAGCCCGCACCGAGCGGTTGTCGCGCGAGATCGACCTGATGGCCGAGCACGGCCTGCGCTTCGATGAGGCGACCGCGCGCGCCATCGGCAAGGCCGAGGCGCGCCATACGCGCTCTGGGCGCGTGGCGCTATGGGTGATCGCGCTGACGTTGCTTTACGTTGCGTGGCGGATTTTCTGACGCTTCGCCTGATCTTGCTCGCATTTGATGGCATTGCTATCATTGATGGCGTGGCATTGAGTTGGGTGCAATCAGATGGCCAGCATCACGATCCGCAACCTTGACGACGAGGTCAAGGACCTGCTTCGACAATTGGCGGCGGAGAATGGCTGCTCGATGGAGGAGCAGGCGCGGGCTATGATCCGGGCGGCGGTCGAAGGCCGCGTAGGGCATGCCGACCGCATCGGCGAGATCGAGAAGACGCTGCGTGCGCTGACCGGTTCCAGCCAGCAGGCGATCCCCGTTGCGACGAGCGCGGGCAGGACGCCGTCACGAAGCTCTCTTTCCGGCAAGCGTATCCTGCTCATCATCGGTGGCGGCATCGCCGCCTATAAATCGCTCGACCTCATCCGGCGACTGCGCGAGCGCGGCGCTTCGGTCCGCGCGGTGATGACAGCTGCGGCGCAGGAGTTCATCACCACGCTTTCGGTCGGCGCGCTTTCGGCCGACCATGTCTTCACCGAACTGTTCGATCGCAACGACGAGCACGATGTCGGCCACATAAGACTATCGCGCGAGGCCGATCTTGTGGTCGTGGCGCCGGCGACCGCCGATCTGATGGCGAAGCTTGCCAACGGCCACGCCAACGACCTCGCTTCGACGGTGCTTCTCGCCACGGACAAGAAGGTTCTGATGGCGCCGGCGATGAACCCGAAAATGTGGTCGCATCCCGCGACGCGCCGCAACCGCGCGACCTTGCAGAAGGACGGCATGGCCTTTGTCGGCCCCGCCAAAGGCGAGATGGCGGAAAGCAACGAGGCTGGCGAGGGCCGCATGGCCGAGCCGCTCGAAATCGTCGCGGCGATCGAAGCGATGCTGGATGAGAGGCCGAAGCCGCTTGCGGGCCACAGGATCATCGTCACTTCGGGGCCTACGCATGAGCCGATCGACCCGGTGCGCTATATCGCCAACCGTTCGTCCGGCAAGCAGGGACATGCCCTCGCGGCTGCGCTGGCGAAGCTCGGCGCCGATGTCCGGCTGGTCTCCGGTCCGGTCACTGTCGCCGATCCGGCGGGCGTCGCGACCACCCATGTCGAGACCGCCGCGCAGATGAAGGAAGCGGTCGAAAGCCTGCTGCCGGCCGATGCCGCCATATTCGTCGCGGCGGTCGCCGACTGGCGGACGGCAACGGCGGCCGGCGAGAAGATCAAGAAGGTGGCCGGCGAGGGGCCACCTTCGCTGCGGATGGTCGAAAACCCTGACATCCTGGCCGGCATCGGCCATCATCCTCAACGGCCCGGACTGGTGGTCGGCTTCGCTGCCGAGACACAGGATCTCATCCGCAATGCCGAGGCCAAGCTGAAGAAGAAGGGCGCCGACTTCATCGTCGCCAATGACGTCTCGCAGGAAAGCGGCATCGGCCCTTCGGGCGTCATGGGCGGCGACCGCAACAAGGTGCGCATCGTCTCCAGGACCGGCGTCGAGGAATGGCCGGAAATGGGCAAGGATGAAGTGGCGGCGCGGCTCGCCGCGCTGATCGCCGAGCGGCTGCAGGTGGTCGTGGTCTGAACGACCGCCGCTCCTTACTCCGCCGCGATATCGGCATTGCCTTTATCGGCGTCAAGCCCCGCTTCGATCGACTGGGCAATGATCTTCAGGCCGAGTTCCAGCTCCTCCTCGGAAATGGTCAGCGGCGGCGCGATGCGAAACACGCCGCCCATGCCGGGGAGCTTGACGATGTTCATGCTCAGGCCGCGCTGGAACGCTTCCGCCGCGATCCCGGCGCCGAGCTGGTGGTCGGGAATCCTGTCCTTACGATCCTTGACGATCTCTAACCCGAGCAGGAGGCCGCGGCCGCGCACGTCGCCGACGCATTCATACCGCTGCTTCAGCATCGACAATCCGTCGAACAGTTTCTCGCCCAGATGCCGGGCCCGCTCGACGAGGCTTTCTTCCTCGACCACATCGAGCACCGTGAGCCCGACAGCCGCCGGCAGCGGGTCGGAAACATGCGTGGTGTAGAACAGGAAGCCCTTCTCATGCGCCGTCTCCTCGATTTCGGCGGTCGTCATGACGGCCGAAAGCGGAAGGCCGGCGCCGATCGTCTTGGACAGCGTCAGCATGTCGGGCGTGATGCCGTCCCGCTGAAAGGCAAACATCGTTCCCGTGCGGCCGATGCCGGTCTGCGCCTCATCGAGAATCAACAGCATGCCACGCTCTCGACACTTCCGCTGGAGCGCGGCGAGATAGCCTAGCGGCAGCTCCAATATGCCGCCGCTCGACAGGATCGGCTCGGCGACGAAGGCGGCCAGGTTTCCGGTCGACTGGCTGTCCACCAGATCGAACGCGTCGTTGAGTTCGGTAAGCCAATCGAGGGAGCCGTTGGCATTCTTGAAGCGCGGCCGGAAGCTGTTCGGAGCAGGAATTGCGAGCGACCCGACTGCGGCCGGCCCGTATCCCTTGCGCCCGGCGCTGTAGGTCGCCGACGCCGCAACCCCGGTCATGCCATGCCAGCTCTTGGAGAAGGCTACGATCTCGTGCTTGCCGGTCACCAGCTTGGCCATGCGGATCGCGGCTTCGTTCGATTCCGCGCCGGTCGAAAGCAGCAGCACCCGGTCCAGTCCCGGCGCCAGCGCCGCAAGGCGCTCGGCAAGCTCGACCACCGGGCGGGAGAGCATACCGCTGAACAGATGCGCGGCCTTCTCGACCTGGCGGCTGACCGTCGAGACGATTTTGGGATGGGCATGGCCGAGCAGCGCGCTCATCTGCCCGGAGGTGAAGTCCAGGATGGGCTTATCGTCTGCATCATAGACGAACGAACCCGCGGCCCGCTCGATGATGGCCGGTTCGAATGCGCCGCCATAGCGAATGAGATGTTTGTGCGCGGCATCCCAAAACGCGCGGTCCAGGTTATTTGACATCGGCGAACTCCATCAAGCGTCGACGAGAGAATTACCGGTTGGCTGAGATGCAGTAAAATTGATAGTAATCGGATTCCGGTATCAGAAGAATTGATATGCAGGCTCCGCTCGATCTCAAACTGCTGGCGACATTCGTGCGCGCGGCCCATTCGGGTACCCTCAGCGCGACGGCGGTGCAGGTGGGCCGGACGCAGTCGGCCGTGACCATGCAGATACAGCGGCTCGAGGAAGCGGTTGGCCAGAGCCTGCTTCATCGCAGCGGCAGCGGAGTACGGTTGACCGGCAGCGGCGAACGCTTCCTGGCCTATGCCGAACGTATCCTCAAAATCCATGACGAAGCGATCTCGGCGCTCTCCGACAAGGGCCTTCACGGCTCGATCATCTTCGGCAGTCCCGAGGATTATCTGAGCGCGTTCTTTCCAGCGCTGCTGAAGGGCTTCGGGACCTTGTATCCGGACGTCGAAATCAAGGTCGTCTCGGCGCCGACGGTCGAGTTGCGGACGCTTCTCAACACGCGCCAAGTCGACCTGGCGCTTGTCTCCGCTCGCGATGCCAGCGATGCGCAAGGCGCCGTGCGAACCGAGCCGCTTGTCTGGGTCGGCAGCAAGCCGACGCTCGGCCTCTACGACTTCGGCGGGGCCATTCCGCTAGCCTTGTCGGCTTCCAACGCCGTCGACCACAAGGCAGCCTGCGAGGCCATGGCCCGCGCCGGACTGCGCTACAAGATATCCTATGCAAGCAACAGTCTTGCCGGGTTGATCGCGGTGGCGCGATCGGGCCTGGCGATCAGCGTGATGACCGAGGACGCGGTGCCCTCGGACCTTCATATCGTGGGCGCGCCGCTGCCCCGCCTGCCGCGCCTTGGTATCCTGATCGCCTTTGCCGACTCCGAGCGATCACCGGCGGTCGAGGCGTTCGCGGATCATATCCGAGCCGTTCTTCCGTCCCTCTAGGTGCTGATGCGCGGCTATCAAGCGCTTTCTGCCTCGTGTTGTTCCAAAGCGAGGTCGGAACCGCCAACCTGCCGCCCGCCGGGGCGCTTTGTGATCGAAGACAGCCTCAAGGCCGCCAGACATCCGACGACGCCGAGCGGCACGAAAGCGAGGAACAGCCAGCCGGCGACGCTTGCGGCCGCGTCGCGGTTCAAGCCTTCCGAGAAGCCGCTGACATTGGCGACGATACCCGCCAGCGCGGCGCCCACCGCATAGCCGATGCGCTGCATGGTCGGCACGGCGGCCGACGCGATCGTCTGCTCGTCCTTCGGGGCCGAGGCGACGACGACGCGCGTGAGGAAGGGCCAGGCAACGCCGAAGCCGCCACCTTGCAGCAGGGCGCACAGCAGGATCAGGGGGATCGATCCGGCGGGGATTGTGTAGGCGAAGCCGGCGAGACCGAGCGCGATCATCAGCGCGCCGATGACGATGACCGGCCCGTCGCGCTCCAGCCTTATGTTGGCGACGGCGATCGACAGGATCGACCAGGCAATGGATTCGGCGGCGATGATATAGCCCGTGGTCAGGATCGGGATGCCGTGCAGCGTGGTCAGAAGCAGGGGGCCGTAGATGGCGAATGTGCAGGTCGCGACCGAGAAGGCGGCAACCATCGTCATGCCGCTGCCGAGCGGCGAGCGCCAGGAAAACAACCGCGAGGGGAAGAGCCGTGAGCGCGGCTTCAGCGCATCGATGCGGAAGAACAACGCCAGACCGGCGAGGCCAAGCATGATCAGCAGGGGCGAGCGCAGCGGAGCGATGTCGACGCCCGCCGCCGCGATCAGCACGATGCTGACGGCAAGACAGCCGAGCGCGAAGAACGGGAAAGACGGCGCCGCGCCGGTACTCGCCTGCGGCCGCGTCGCCTGCGGCGTGCTGAGCACGGCAAAGCTGGCCAGCGCCATGGCGGCGCCGCCGAGCGTGAAGATGCCGAAGGCCCAGCGCCACGACAACAGGCCGACCATGATCGCGCCGAGCATGGGGCCGCTGAAGGCGGCCACGCCCCAGATCGCCGACATGATGCCGAAAAGCTGCGGCCAGATGTTGCGGGGGAACAGGCGTTCGACCGAAACGAAGGCCAGCGACACCAGAGCGCCGCCACCGAGGCCCTCGACCAGCCGGCCGGCGAGGAACACCTGCATGGACGGCGCGGCGGCGCAGATCAGGGCGCCGGCAGCGTAAAGCAGCGCGGCCACCATCATGTTGGTCCGCAGCGCCACAAAGCTGACCATTCGGCCGGCGGCCGCTCCGGCGACGATGGCGCCAAGCTCGTAGACCGCCAGCGACCAGCCGACGAATTGCACGCCGGCGAGATCGCCGACCATGGCCGGCATGATCGTCGCGATCATCGTCTCGTTGGTGGCATGCAGCAGAATGCCGAGGCTGACGAAGCAGAAGCGCGCGAGGTCGCCACTTGCCCACAGCGCCCGCCAATCCACCTTGTTGTCCCTTGTTGCCGTCACGTCGGTCTCCTGCTTTTTGCTACCTCATCCGCGTTGCGAACAAGGCGCCAGATCCAGTTCGGCAGGGCTTGTAGAACCTCAAGCGCGGTTGAGCTCAAGAGGCTTTTTCGTTGATTTTCAAGCTGCAGGCGGAGCGTTGAACGTGGCGCGGCCAATCTCTGCGCAGCGGTAACGCGTGGCTGACGTCAAGGGCTCGCGATCGACGCGGTGGAATATGGCGAGAGTACCCGCCATCCCAATGTCGCATAGAGCGCGCGCCCTTCCTCCGTCGCGACAAGCAACTGAGGTATGTCAGAATTCGGTCGTGCGGCGGACAGGGCAGACATCACGGCATGGCCCAGACCTTTGCGGCGATGCTCCGGCGCTGTCGCGATCCGATCGTAGATGAAGACGTCTCGTCCTTCCGCTGCATACCCTTTCGCGGCCAGGACGCCGACACTGGAGATCACTTGCGCTTCGACGATCGGACCATTGCGGCTGACCTCAAGGGCGTAGCCCGCCGGTAGCGGCCGCCCGATCCACCCTCGAGTCGCGGTCATGACATAGGCCAGGGAAAGCAATTGCCATCCATCGGGCAGCGCGGCCATCAATTCGTCCGCCGATCCGCAAAGCTTCAACAGATACCGTGGCGCATCTATCGTGCGGCCAAGCTCGGCGAGGCCCTCCGACACCCGCGGAAAAACCCACCGCTTGACCTCGGCCTCGGAGTTCGTGTCGACGCGAAAGCCACCGTGATCCGGGACCGGCGCAGGCAGCCCGCGCGCAACCGAACGCGCGGTCAGCCAGGCGTGGAGCATTGTTGGATCGACACCGTTCATCGATGTGCCTTAGCACGCCACGGTATCAACTCGCACGACCGTCCTATCCGCTCGAAAGAAAAGTCGGCCCGGAACATCTTCCGGGCCGAACGTTTCGGCTGGCGGAGCAAAAGCCGAAAGGCTCTATTTGTAGGAGTGGACGAGATCCAGCGAAGCCACCGCGACCGCCAGGTTGACGCCTGTCTGCGCCTGGACGCTGAGCGGCTCCAGCATGAAGGCGCCGTTCAGGCCGCCGACCAGGACATTGGCGCCGCCTCCGGTGATCACGCTCGCCTCGGCATTGACGCCATAATAGCTGCCGGCGAGATCGCCAGCCTCATGGCTGCGCGTGCCGGCAAGCACCGCCCAGACGAGCTGGCCCTGATGTGTCTGCCCGATGTCGACCCCAAGCTTGGAGATCATGCCGGTGTACTGCTCGGACGGCCCGTGATGGTAGGGGCGGAAGGTGCAGGCCACGCCCTTGTTCGAGGTGATGACATAGCCGATGCCACCGTCGATGGTGCAATCGAGGGTGCCAAGCCGAAGCGTGCCGGCGTTGACGGGAGCGGCGAGGACCGTGGTGGCGAGAGCGGCGACGCAGGCAAGTGCTTTGATCATTGGAAAGGTCCTTTCGCAAAATGGCCCCGATCAACGATCGAGGTGCGCGGAGCGTTCCGCCGAAAACTTGGCGCGAACATGGCAAAGGTTAACGCATTACCCTGGGCGGTTAACGGATCGCTATCGGCCGTCTCCCAGACGCAACACCAAGGGTCGCCTGAGGCGACCGGGCGTCGTGCAATCACCCTTCCGCCGTCAGCTTCCGATCAGCTGGCGCTGCCACCGACCCGCGACAGGCCGTCCTTGGCCGGCTGGTAGGTGGGGTCGAGACGGACGGCTTCGCGATAGGCCTTGGAGGCCTTAGCCTTGTCGCCGCGCTTTTCGTAGATCAGCGCCTGGTTGGCCCAGGCCTCGGCGTTCTTCGGATCGAGCTTGATAGCCATGTTGAAGTCGGCGAACGCGTTGTCCGCGTCGCCCGTCGCCAGATAGGAGAGGCCGCGGCCATTGTAGGGTTCAGCGGCGTCCGGCGCCAACGAGATGGCGGTCGAGAAGTCCTCGATGGCGAATTTGTGCTGGCCCTGGCTCTGATAGATCAGGCCGCGATTGTGGTAGGCACGTGCGTCGGTGGTGTCGAGCTGGATTGCCTTCTGGAAATCGTTGAAGGCGTCCTGGACACGGTTTGCCTTGCGGTAGAGGTTGCCACGACCGATATAGGCGGCGTCGTAATTGGCGTTGATCTGGATCGAACGGTTGTAGTCGGCCAAAGCGGCGTCCTGGTTGCCGAGGAAGCGCTGAATCAGGGCGCGGTTCGAATAGGCCTGGTAGAAGTTCGGATTGAGCTGGATGGCGGTGTCGAAGTCCTTCAGCGCCGCCTGGTACTGGCCGCCGCGCCCATAGGCCGAGCCGCGCACGTTGTAACCCTCGGGATCCTTCGGGTTGCGCTGGATGACAGCCGAGAGCGAGGAGATGTTCTCGCTCGACCCTTGCGCCTTGTCGATGTTGTTGAACTCGCCGGTCGGGGTCGTCTGGCACGCCGCAAGCGCCAGACCCGAAAGCAGGGCCGCCGTCAGGGCGAA
>JBFLWR010000358.1:0-4457 GCA_040755925.1 Pseudomonadota bacterium | reverse complement strand
GCCGCTCAACCGCAAATCCGACGGCCTGCCGACCAACGCCGTGCTTGGCTTCTGCAACATGGTGTGGAAGCTGATGCAGGACGCCCGCAACACCGATGTAGGTGTCGTGCCGACGCATTTCGCCGTCATCTTCGACTATTCCTCCAAGACCTTCCGCAGCGAGCTCTATCCCGAGTACAAGGCCAACCGCTCGGCGCCGCCGGAAGACCTCATCCCGCAATTCGGCCTGATCCGCCAGGCGACGGTGGCATTCAACCTGCCCTGCATCGAGATGGAGGGTTTCGAGGCCGACGACATCATCGCCACCTATTGCCGGCTGGCCAGGGAGGCCGGCGCCGACGCCACCATCATCTCTTCCGACAAGGACCTGATGCAGTTGGTCGGCCCGACGGTCGGCATGTACGACCCGATGAAGGATCGCCAGATCGGCGTTCCCGAAGTGATCGAGAAATGGGGCGTGCCGCCGGAAAAGATGATCGACCTGCAGGCGCTGACGGGCGACTCGGTCGACAATGTGCCGGGCGTGCCGGGCATCGGTCCAAAGACCGCGGCGCAGTTGCTGGAACAGTTCGGCGACCTTGACGGGCTCCTCGCGCGTGCCTCCGAGATCAAGCAGGAGAAGCGGCGCGAAACCATCATCGCCAATGCCGACAAGGCGCGCATTTCGCGCGAACTGGTGACGCTGAAGAACGACGTACGGATGAAGGAAGGGCTGGACGATCTGGTGCTGCATGCTCCGGATGGACCGAAGCTGATCGGCTTCCTGAAGACCATGGAGTTCACCACGCTGACCCGCCGCGTGGCGGAAGCGACGGCGACCGAGATCGGCGACGTCCAGGCTTCCGCTGTCACGATCGAGCGCGCCGACACAGCGCATGGTCCCGATGTCGGCGCCGGCGCGCCGGCAACTCCGAGACAAGCCCCGCCCTCGTCCAACGGTGCTGCAAGGCAGACCGCGACACGAGGCGAGGACGCACCGCCGCAAGGCGATACCCCTTCCCTGCTCTCGGCACTGCGACTGGAGCGGGCGACCGCGCGCAAGATGGATCCGTCGGCCTATGCCACCATTCGCGATGCCGCCACGCTGAAGGCCTGGGTCGCCGAGGCGAAGGAAGCCGGCGTCCTGGCTTTCGACGCCGAGACCAGCTCGTCCGATCCGATGCAGGCAGACCTGATCGGCCTTTCCATGGCGATAGCGCCGGGACGCGCCGTCTACGTGCCGCTGGCCCACACGAGCGGCAATGGCGACCTGCTTGGCGGCGGCCTGCTGGCGGACCAGATCCCGGTTCGCGAGGCATTGGCGCTGCTGAAGCAGGTGCTCGAGGACAGGTCCGTTCTCAAGATCGCACAGGACATGAAATACGACATCGTCGTGATGAGCCGGCACGGCATCGAAGTAGGCCCCTTCGACGACACGATGCTGGTCTCCTATGTGCTCGACGCCGGCACGTCGGGCGGCCATGACCTGGCCTCGCTGTCGGAGAAATGGCTCGGCCACGCGCCGGCCTCGAAGAAGGATCTCGCCGGCTCGGGCAAGAGCGCCATCGGCTTCGACCAGGTCGACATCGAGCGGGCGACGGCCTATGCCGCCGGACAGGCCGATGTGGCGCTGCAGCTCTGGCTGGTGCTGAAGCCCAGGCTCGCCGCCAAGGGCCTCGTTTCGGTCTATGAGCGGCTGGAGCGGCCGTTGGTGCCTGTGCTGGCGCGCATGGAGCAGCGCGGCATCTCGGTCGACCGGCAGATCTTGTCGAGGCTCTCCGGCGAGCTGGCGCAAGGCGCCGCCCGTGTCGAGGAAGAGATTTACGCAATCGTCGGCGAGCGCATCAACATCGGCTCGCCGAAGCAGCTCGGAGACATCCTGTTCGGCAAGATGGGCCTGCCGGGCGGCTCTAAGACCAAGACCGGCCAATGGTCGACCTCGGCGCAGCTTCTGGAAGATCTTGCAGCCGAAGGCCACGAATTGCCGCGCAAGATCGTCGACTGGCGCCAGCTCACCAAGCTGAAGTCGACTTACACCGATGCGCTGCCCGGCTTCATCAACCCCGGCACCAATCGCGTCCATACCTCATACGCGCTGGCGGCGACGACCACCGGACGGCTGTCGTCATCCGATCCCAACCTGCAGAACATCCCGGTGCGAACCGCTGAGGGCCGCAAGATCAGGACCGCCTTCATCGCAGACAAGGGCCACAAGTTGGTCTCGGCCGACTACAGCCAGATCGAATTGCGCGTGCTGGCGCATGTCGCCGAAATCCCGCAGCTCAAGCAGGCCTTCGCCGACGGCGCCGACATCCACGCCATCACGGCGTCCGAAATGTTCAACGTGCCGGTCGAGGGTATGCCTTCGGAGGTGCGCCGGCGCGCCAAGGCGATCAATTTCGGCATCATCTACGGCATCTCGGCCTTCGGCCTCGCCAACCAGCTGTCGATCCCGCGTGAGGAAGCCGGCAATTACATCAAGCGCTATTTCGAGCGCTTCCCCGGCATCCGCGACTATATCGAGGAAACCAAGGCCTATGCCCGCGAGCACGGCTTCGTCGAAACCATCTTCGGCCGCCGCATCCATTATCCGGAGATAAGGTCGTCGAATCCGTCGATCCGCGCCTTCAACGAGCGCGCCTCGATCAACGCCAGGCTCCAGGGCACCGCGGCCGACATCATCCGCCGTGCCATGGTGCATATGGAAGAAGCGCTGGAGAAGGCGAAGCTTTCGGCCCGCATGCTGTTGCAGGTGCATGACGAGCTGATCTTCGAGACCGTGGAGACGGAAGTCGAAGCGACGATCCCTGTCGTGCGCCGCGTGATGGAACACGCGCCGATGCCGGCTGTGTCGATGTCGGTGCCGCTGCATGTCGACGCCCGCGCCGCGAACAACTGGGACGAGGCTCACTAATCGGCGCTATGCCCGTAAGTGCGTCGAGATTCAGGTCAGGCCGAGTCGAAAATGGTGGATTGCGAGAACCGGAGCGGAGCGTACTTGAAGTACGTGAGCACCGGAAGCGCAGGAAGCCACCATTTGCAGGCCGGCGTCACCTGAATATCGGCGTACTTACGCGGCTTCCGCTCTGCACTTGGCGCATAGACCGCGAAACTCGATCACCGCCTTCTTGGCGGCAAATCCCGTCGAGCGCACCCATGCGTCCAGTTTATGATCGATGTCGTGGTCCGACATCTCGGTCACCTGACCGCAATTGTCGCAGATGGCGAACGCGGTCATCGAATGGCCGTGGTCGTGCGGCTCGGCACAGGCGACGAAGGAATTCAGGCTTTCCAGCCGGTGCACGAAGCCGGACTTCACCAGCGTGTCGAGCGCTCGGTAAACCTGCAGCGGCGCGCGGAAGCCACGCTCGCGCAGCTGGTCGAGCAGCATATAGGCGCTGAGCGGCCCACTGGCGGCCTCGAGTTTCTCGAGCACGCACATCTGGTTCTTCGTCAGCGCATCCCTTGCCGTCATATCAACCATCCGTTGACGCCCATTCGCAGGCGAGTTGCGCATGCGAACGGTTTCATTTCCATTGAGATAGCGACGAACGAGCCGTTTTGCCACTGTTTCCGAAGGCTCAAGCTTTGGGACTGCGCTTCGGCCAATGCTTCGCCGGCTAACGCTATTTACGTTCGGCGGAAGACGCCCAGAGGTTGATGTCGGACTCGCGCGCATAGGTGTCGATCTCGGCAAGCTCGGCATCGGTGAAGTCGAGGACCTTGAGCGCGCCGACGCAGTCTTCGACCTGTTCCGGCCGGCTGGCGCCGATCAGCGCCGTGGTCAAGCGGCCCCTGCGCAGGACCCAGGCCAGCGCCATCTGCGCCAGCGTCTGGCCACGTCGCGCGGCAATGGCGTTCAGCGCCTTGATGTTGGCGATCGACTGGTCGTTGATGAAGGCGGGCTTGAGCGACTTGCCCTGGCTGGCGCGGCTGCCGTCCGGGATGCCGCCGAGATATTTGTCGGTCAGCATGCCCTGCGCCAGCGGCGAGAACACGATCGAGCCGATGCCCAGGCCCTCCAGCGTGTCGAGCAGACCATCGTCCTCGACCCAGCGGTTGAGCATCGAATAGCTGGGCTGGTGGATGAGGCAGGGCGTGCCTAGCCCCTTCAATATATCGGCCGCCTCGCGCGTGCGCTGCGAATTGTAGGAGGAGATGCCGGCATAGAGCGCCTTGCCCGAGCGCACCGCGTGATCCAGCGCACCCATCGTTTCTTCCAGCGGCGTTTCCGGATCGAACCGGTGCGAATAGAAGATGTCGACATAGTCGAGCCCCATCCGCTTCAAACTCTGGTCGAGGCTGGCCAGCATATATTTGCGGCTGCCCCATTCGCCATAAGGCCCCGCCCACATCTCGTAGCCCGCCTTGGTCGAGATGATCAGCTCGTCGCGATAGCCGGCGAAGTCGGTGCGCAGTATCTCGCCGAAGGCGGTCTCGGCCGAGCCGGCCGGCGGGCCGTAATTGTTGGCGAGGTC
>JBFLWR010000357.1:0-10809 GCA_040755925.1 Pseudomonadota bacterium | reverse complement strand
CAAGACGCGATGATGAAGGAGTGCCAGGATGCTGCGATGAGCAAGCCTCATGCCGATTTCTGCGCCGACCTGATGATGTATGCCGGTCACAAGTGACGGCGGAGATCGGGTTTTCTCGAACCCGGTCTTTTTCGTTGTCAGACGCCAAGGGATGGCGGGCCTCCGGGCCCGCCAACTTTGTCTGGAAGGCAGCGCCGGTAAAGACCCATGGTTAATGCGGCCTTAACCTTCCCACCGATAGTCTGGCGTCCGAATCTGCCGGCATGCGTCATGCGTGCGGCCAGGCACGCTGGGACGAGGAACAAGGCATGCGTTCAGGGGCATCCGCACCGCTCGCGCTGACGGACACGGGGCACGGCATCCAGGCATTCGCGCGGCGCCAGGTCGGACGGCTGGTCGGCGCCGGCCTGTTCGCCTTCACCGCTTTCGGCGTCGCGAGCCTCGCCACCTGGAACGTCGCCGATCCAAGCTTCTCGCACGCCACCAGCAACGTCGTCACCAACGCCATGGGCTATGTCGGCTCGGTCTTTTCCGACCTCGCCATGCAGTTCTTCGGCCTTGCCGCCGTTGCCGCGCTGGTGCCGGCCGTGGTCTGGGGTTTTCTGCTTTTCACCGCGCGTGGCGTCGACCGGCTGCCGAAGCGCGGGTTCAGTTGGTTCGGCTTCGCGTTGCTTGCCGCGGCGATCGCCGGCTGCGTGACGCCGCCCAACACCTGGCCGCTGCCGACCGGCCTCGGCGGCGTGTTCGGCGACATGGTGCTGAAGATTCCCGGCATCGCCGTCGGCGGCTATCCGAAAGGCCTCTTCGCCACTGTCATTGCCGTGATCCTCGCGGCGCCGACCTTGTGGCTGTTCGCCTATGGCGCGGCGCTGATTGCGCGCAAGAACGGTTTCGCCGTCATGGAGCGCACCGCCGAGCCCGATCCTCGCGAACAGGACGAGACGCTGTTCGACGAGGATGAAGACGAGGGCGACGAAGGCATATTGGCGCTCGGCGCCATCACCCATTGGTGGCTGTCGTTCCGCGCCTGGATGCATCGGCGCGCCGTGCGCCGCAGGCAGGAGCGCGACGAGTTCGAACCGCAGGCGGAGCCGCGCGCCAGCGCCTGGCGGCGAGCCGCCGAACGGGTCGAATCGGCCGAGTTCGCCGAGTCGCGGATGAGCCCCGGCGGGCGGGCGCGCGTCGAGCCTGAATTCTTCGCCGCCATGGTCAACGATCGCAGCGCCGCGGTCGACCCAGCCGACCAGGACATTTTCGACGAGCAGGACGAGGATATCGATCTCGACGATCTCGACGAGGAGCCGGTACAGCGGCGCGCCGCGCCGAACGGCAATGTGCGGAATTTCCGCTCCGACGCGGCGACCCGCGTCGACGCGCCGGCGGCGCGTCCGGTGCCGGGCGCGCGCGTTCAGCGCGAGGCGCAGACGTCGCTGATCGGCTCCGACAAGTTCGAGATGCCGTCGCTGCATTTCCTGTCCGAGCCGAAGAATGTCGCCAAGGATCCCAGCCTGTCGAAGGACGCGCTGGAGCAGAACGCAAGGCTGCTTGAAGGCGTGCTGGAGGATTTCGGCGTCAAGGGCGAGATCATCCATGTCCGCCCGGGTCCAGTCGTCACCCTCTACGAGCTCGAGCCGGCGCCCGGCATCAAGTCGTCGCGTGTCATCGGCCTTTCCGACGATATCGCCCGCTCGATGAGCGCGATCGCCTGCCGCGTCGCCGTGGTTCCGGGCCGTAACGCCATCGGCATCGAGCTGCCCAACGCCAAGCGCGAGACGGTCTACCTGCGCGAGATCATGGCGAGTCGCGATTTCGAGACCACCAAGGCGAAGCTGGCCCTGGCGCTCGGCAAGACCATCAATGGCGAGGCGGTCATCGTCGACATCGCCAAGATGCCGCACGTGCTGGTCGCCGGCACCACCGGCTCGGGCAAGTCGGTCGCCATCAACACCATGATCCTTTCGCTGCTCTACCGGCTGACGCCGCAGGAATGCCGGCTGATCATGATCGATCCGAAGATGCTCGAGCTTTCGGTCTATGACGGCATCCCGCATCTGCTGACGCCGGTCGTGACCGATCCGAAGAAGGCTGTCGTCGCGCTGAAATGGACCGTGCGCGAAATGGAGGATCGCTATCGCAAGATGTCCAAGGTCGGCGTGCGCAACATCGACGGTTTCAACGCACGCGTCCAACAGGCCGAGAAGAAGGGCGAGAAGATCTCGCGCACCGTGCAGACCGGCTTCGACCGTCAGACCGGCGAGGCGATCTACGAGACGGAGGATCTCGACCTCGAGCCGATGCCCTACATCGTCGTCATCATCGACGAGATGGCCGACCTGATGATGGTCGCCGGCAAGGATATCGAAGGCGCGGTGCAGCGCCTGGCGCAGATGGCGCGCGCGGCCGGCATCCATGTCATCATGGCGACGCAACGCCCCTCGGTCGACGTCATCACCGGCACCATCAAGGCCAACTTCCCGACCCGCATCTCCTTCCAGGTGACGTCGAAGATCGACAGCCGCACCATCCTGGGCGAGCAGGGAGCCGAGCAGCTGCTCGGCATGGGCGACATGCTCTACATGGCAGGCGGCGGGCGCATCCAGCGCGTCCACGGCCCGTTCGTCTCCGACGACGAGGTCGAACGGATCGTCGCGCACCTGAAGCTGCAGGGCGTGCCGGAATACCTCGACGCCATCACCGAGGACGACGACGAGGACGATGAGGAAAGCTCCGGCAAGGGCGGTTCCGGCGGTGGTGGCGGCGGTAATTTCGATGAATCCGACGATCCTTACGACCAGGCGGTCGCCGTGGTGCTGCGCGACGGCAAAGCCTCGACCAGCTATATCCAGCGCCGCCTCGGCATCGGCTACAACCGCGCCGCCTCGATCATCGAGAAGATGGAGAAGGAAGGCATCGTCGGCCCGGCCAACCACGCCGGCAAGCGCGAAATTTTGGTGCCCACCGAAGAGGACAAGTTCTAGGGTTTGGCCGGTCTGCAAATGGCGCATCCTGCGTTTCCGGTGCTCACGTACTTCAACTACGATCCGCTCCGGTTCTCGGAATCCACCATTTCGAGTCGGCCCGACCTGAATCTCAACAAACCCTTGGGCCGAGGCGCCAAGTCAGGGCTGGCCGCAGGCAACCTGAGACCTTCTGGCGCGTTCATGCGCTGTCGCGTACCCGCCAAACTTAGGCCCTAGTGGGAGTCCAGATACTACGGCCATACGAATCACAGGAAGTGACCGGCATGAAAACCCAGACAGAATTCGCCCCGACCCGCCGGCAGGTGCTCGGCTTCGGCATGATGCTCGCGGGGGCCGCAGCTCTGAATGTCGTGCCGGGCTTCCAGCTTCTGGCTGCAGCGCAGGCGGTCGTCCCGCCGGCGGCGCAGAAGATCGCAGACCATTTCTCCTCGGTGAGGTCGATGAGCGGCGAGTTCGTGCAGTTCGGGCCGAAGGGCGAGCAGACCGGCGGCAAGTTCTTCCTCGAACGCCCCGGCAAGATCCGCTTCAATTATGACGGCGCCTCGAACTTCCGCGTCATCGCCGACGGCAAGTCGGTCGTCATCCTCAACAAGAAGCTCAACACCTCCGACCTTTACCCGCTGTCGAAGACGCCGCTGAAGCTGTTGCTCGATGACAGGATCGATCTCTCTGGCGGGCGTGTGAAGGCCGTGAAGGAAGAGGACGACCTCACCACCATCAAGCTTTCCGACAAGTCGGTCTTCGGCAATGCGATGATCACCATGATGTTCGATCCGAAGACCTACGAGCTGCGCCAGTGGACGATCACCGACGCTCAAGGCAAGGACACGACTGTGATGATCTTCAATGTCAAGGAAGGCGGCAGCTTCCCGCCCGATACCTTCGCCATCGACTATACGGCGAACCGCGAGCTGAATACCAAGACCCGGTAGGCCCACCGATATTCAGGTGAGGCGGCCTGTGATGGCGGCCTACGAGCCGCCAAGCCGGCGCAGGGCAGAGCCCGACTTGTTTTTGCGGCGCTCGACTGGCAGTAGATCGGCGATCTTTAGCCGGACCTCGCCTGAATGCCTTTCACCATCGCCACCTGGAACATCAACTCCGTTCGCCTGCGCATGCCGATCGTCGAGCGGCTGTTGAAGGAGCATGCGCCTGACGTGCTCTGTCTGCAGGAGACCAAGGTTCCGGACGAGCTTTTCCCGGAAAAGGCTTTCCGCAAGGCGGGCTACGAGCACATCCTCTTCCACGGTCAAAAGGGTTACCACGGCGTCGCCACGGTAGCGCGCCGCCCGATCGAGCTGGTCGAGAAGCGGCGCTTCTGCGAAATCGACGACAGCAGGCATCTGTCCGCCAGGATCCAGGCCGGCGGCAAGTCGATCCTGGTGCACAATTTCTATGTCCCGGCGGGCGGCGACGAGCCCGACCCCGACATCAACCGCAAGTTCCGGCACAAGCTCGACTTCGTGGCGGAGATGAATGGCGTTCCGGCCAGCCAGGACGAAGCGTCCGCCTCGATCCTGGTCGGCGACCTTAACATCGCGCCGCAGGAACACGACGTCTGGTCGCACAAGCAATTGCTCAACGTCGTCAGCCACACACCGATCGAGACCGGGAACTTCGAGGCGATGCGGCAAGCGGGCGGCTGGGTCGACCTGATGCGGCTCAATATTCCCGCCGAGCAGAAGCTCTACACCTGGTGGAGTTACCGTGCGAAGGACTGGGAAGCGTCCGGCCGCGGCCGGCGGCTCGACCATGTCTGGTCTTCGGCCAATCTGGTGCCGAGCTTCAAAGGCTACGAAATCCTGAAGGCGGCGCGCGGCTGGGAGAAGCCGTCGGACCACGTGCCGGTCATAGCACGGTTCGATCTGGAGTAGGCGAGCTGATATTCAGCTGATGCCGGCCTGCAAACGGCGGCTGCCTGCGCTTCCGGTGCTCACCTGCTTGAAGTACGCTCCGCTCCGGTTCTCGGAAGCCACCATTTTCGGCTCGGCCTGACCTGAATCTCAGCCCACCTATGGCCAGTCGCCTATCCCGTGAAACGCGGCGCCAGTTCCTCGATGCGGGCGATCATCTGCTGGAATTCCTCCAGGATGCGCTCATGCAGCTGGATCGCCAATTCCGGATATTCTTCCAGGATGCGGCGGAACATCTTGCGGCTCAGCCGGATCACCTCGGAATCGACCGCCGCGGAAGCGCTGGTCAAACGCCTGGTGTCGGCGATCAGGGCGAGCTCGCTCAGCATGGCGCCAGGACCCGCGGTGCCGATCGGGACGCGTTCGCCGCCCAGTTCGCGATACAGCGCAATCTCGCCGCTGATGACGACATAGGCCGAATCGGCCTCGTCGTCCTCGCGATAGAGCTTGCGTTCGGCCTGCAGGAAGGTGTTTTCCGCGCCGAAGGCGAGCAGGCGCAGCTGCTCCTGCGTGAAACCCTGAAAGAGCTTCACGCTGGACAGGATGCGGATGTCGTCATCCAGCGCCATCCTAGCTGAGTCCCCGAGCGGTCAGTCCAGTCCCTCCTTGGAGCGCGGCGTCCTTCTGGACACCCGACAGAACACTCCATTTCAATCCACGCATCGTGCGATGCGTGCAGCGAGCCGATCCACCACCCTCCAGCACCAGGATCGTACTCGAAGCGGTCCCGCCCCGACCGCTCGTTTGATCATGAAATGTTTAAGGAACCAGCTTGTAGCCGCCGCTTTCTGTCACAAGAATTTCAGCATTGGAAGGATCGCGCTCGATCTTCTGGCGCAGCCGATAGACATGGGTCTCCAGCGTGTGCGTGGTGACGCCGGAATTGTAGCCCCACACCTCTTCCAGGAGCACGTCACGCGTCACCACCTTCTGGTCGGCGCGGTAGAGGTACTTGATGATCGAGGCTTCCTTTTCGGTAAGCCGCACCTTGGCGCCGCGCGGATCGATCAGCAGCTTCTGGCTGGGCTTGAACGTGTAAGGCCCGACCGAGAAGGTGGCGTCCTCGCTCTGCTCATGCTGGCGCAGCTGGGCGCGAATGCGGGCAAGCAGCACGGCGAAGCGGAACGGCTTGGTGACGTAGTCGTTGGCGCCTGCCTCGAGACCCAGGATCGTATCCGAATCGGTGTCGTGGCCGGTCAGCATGATGATCGGCGCCTTGTAGCCGCCCTTGCGCAGGATCTTCACCGCCTCGCGGCCGTCCATGTCGGGCAGGCCGACATCCATGATGAGCAGATCGATAAGGCCACCGCGCGCCGCGGCGACGCCTTTCGCGGCCGTGGATTCCTGCTGAACATCGAATTCTTCGTAAAGGGCCAGTTGCTCGACGAGGGTGGCTCGCAGGTCGTCGTCGTCGTCAACGATCAGTATGGTGCGTGATGTCATGGATCAATCCGTTGTTTTAAAAAGAATATTCAGTTGACCTCCCCCCATTTATGCGGAAGCTCACCGGCGCAACAGCCGATCACAGTGATTTGTTCCGTGACACGATCATACAAGAAAAAACGCGCGCGCAATGAGTCAGGCGCATTTTTGCCGAAAAGCCTGCGCGTCCTGGTCGTCCGGGCGCGTCCCGGCAACCCGTCGCAGGGCTTCCTGCAAGCCGGCAAAACGGTGTTTCCCTGCGCGCTGGGGAGCGGCGGCATCTCCGCCAGGAAGCGCGAGGGCGACGGCGGGACGCCGCTTGCGGCGATGCGGATACTGTCGGGGTATTTTCGGAACGATCAATTCCCCGGCGCTCGCCGAACGAAAGTTTCCATGCTGCCGATCGGCCCGGATCTCGGATGGTGCGAGGTGCCGGACGACCGCAATTACAACCGACCGGTGAAAATCCCCTATGGCGCAAGCCATGAACGGATGAAGCGCGACGACGATCTCTACGATGTCTGCCTGGTGCTTGATTGGAACATCGCGCCGCGCCGCCGCGCGCGCGGCAGCGCCATCTTCTTCCACCTTGCCCGTCCAGGCTTCACGCCGACGCAAGGCTGCGTGGCGGTGACGGCGCGCACCATGGCAAGGTTGCTGCCGTTGCTGTCGGATAAGACGGTGGTGAAGGTGGTACGGTAGGGGCTATCGGTATTCAGGTGAGGCCGGCCTGCAAACGATAGCCTCCTGCGCTTCCGGTGCTCACGTACTTTAAGTACGCTCCGCTCCGGTTCTCGAAAGCCATCGTTTTCGTCTCGGCCTGACCTGAATCTCAATAGCCCCTTGGCCGCGTCGTTTGCTGCCAACCCGTTCCAAGCAGCCCTATTTCGCTAAGTTGCCGGTCGACCGCCTTGGCAACGTCACGGCGCTCGGCGCCGATGTCGCGTAGCAGATCGTCGGAGAGATCCTCGACGGATTCGAGAGGAAGCCGGGCGGCGACCCGGGCCTGGCGCAGCCAATCGCGTGCTGAACGCAGCCAAAGGGTCAGCCCCGAGGGGGATTCCAGGGTGGTGCAAGACTTCAAAACGATGTCAGACATGGTCTTATCCGGTTCTCCAGATATCAAATCCGGTTTGATGGTGTTTCGATGAGGCCATCATGCCGGATTGAAAAACAAACGAGAAACGAGTAGTTCTTTGCCGATCATCAAGTTTTCTTTGGAGATCGAATGTCCAAGCTGCTGCCCGGAACGCGCGCGCTGAGGACGTTCGAGGCCGCGGCCAGGCATCTCAACTTCACCCGCGCCGCCGACGAGCTCGGGCTGACGCCTGCTGCCGTCAGCCATCAGATCAAGGAAATGGAGGATCAGCTCGACCTGATACTGTTCACCCGCACCAGCCGCACCATCCGGCTGACCGAAGCCGGCAACGTCATGTTCGAAGCTTCAATCGATGCCTTGGACCTGCTCAACCGGGCTGTTTCGCGCGCCCGCAAGGTGACGCGCGGGACGGCTTTGCTGAAGGTGACGCTCGACGCGCAGTTCGCGACGAAGTGGCTGATGCGGCGCGTGGACGATTTTCGCCAGCAGAAGCCAGGCATCGAGTTGCGCTTCGACATCACCTACGACGTCAGGGATTTCGATCTCGACGATGTCGATGTCGGCATTCGTTTCGGCACAGGCAAATATCCAGGGCTCTCGGCGCACCGGCTGTTCGAAAACATCATCGTCCCGGTGTGCAGTCCGGCGCTGCTCGCGTCCGGCCCGCCGCTGAAAGAGCCGCGCGACCTGTTCAACCATACGCTGGCGCATATCGAATGGTCGCGGCAGGGCGTGACCTGGCCGAACTGGCGCATGTGGATGCAGGCGGCCGGCGTCGAGGATTTCGACGACAGCCGCACCCTTGTTTTCGGATCGTCGACGGATGCCACGCAGGCGGCGCTCGACGGCAACGCCGTGGCGCTCGCCGACTTCGCCATGGTGGCCGGGGATCTTTCGCAAGGCAGGCTCGTGCGACCCTTCGAGCTTGGCATCAAGGTGGCGCCGGATTTCGCCTACTTCCTGGTTTATCCGCAGGCGGTGAAAGACGATGCGCGCATCATCGCCTTCCGCGAATGGCTGCTCGACGAAGTGGCAAAGACGCCTGCGTGAGCGGGCCTATCAGCCCGCCGGCGCGGCCGGCGCGCCGAACCAGCCGATCACCGCGCCGATGATGAGCATGACGCCCAGCCAGTGGCCGGCATCGATCAGCGTCAGGGCCCAGCCGAACCCTTGGTATCGGTGGTTGACCGAAAGCGTGGTGGCGATGAAGCCAAGCCACAGCACGAAGCCGAAGATCACGCCGGCGAGCGGGTTGGGTTCGCCGCCGGTCAGCGCGCCGACCACCAGCGTCATGACCAGCGCCATCACCAGCTCGGCGACGAAGCTGACGATGAATGGCGCAGCGGAGCGTTTCATGGCCGCCGGATCGAGCTTTGCCGCCTTCAGCCAGGGCTTGCTCAGGCCCATGTACCAGACGGCGCCGAACAGCCACGCCACGACAGCGGCGACGACCACCGCCAGCCAGTTCACCGTTGAAAAATCCATGATCGCTCCCCCTCCAGATCGGTGCGCGGATGGAACGCCTGTTCGCAGGCAACGTCAAGCAAGGCGCCAGACGGTGGTGCGCTTCACCTCCGCATCCTCCAGCACCCGCGTCACCGGCACCTGATAGACGGCAAGCGACTGCAAACCCTCCTTCGGAAGGTAGGCGCGGCCGGGATCGCCGACGAGGATATCGGCGCCCCGAACCTTCAAGGCCGCGAACCACGGCATCAGCCTGTCGGCGAAGGCCTTGTCGTAGAAGACGTCGCCGGCGAGAACGACATCCCAGCCGCCATCCCGGTCGACGCAGTCCGCGCCCTGGAACTCGGCTTCCACGCCATTGGCCTCCAGGTTCAGCGTGATCGCCGTCTCGCAGAACGGGTCGATATCGGCGGCGATCATCCAAGCGGCACCCGCCTTCAGCGCCGCTATCGCAACCAGGCCGGAGCCGGAGGCGAAGTCGAGCACGCGCTTTCCCCGCACCGTTTCCGGATGATCGAGCACGTAACGGGCAAGGCCCTGGCCGCCGGCCCAGGCAAAGGCCCAGAAAGGTGGCGGCAGGCCGATCTCAGCCAGTTCCTCCTCCGTGCGCAGCCACAGATCATGCGCCTCGTCGGCGAGATGGAGCAGCACTTCCGGCACATGCGGCGGCGCCATCAGCGCCGTGTTGTCGAGGATGAATTTCTTCGCGCTCTCGGGCGTCAGCCTCGTCACGGCGCCGGGTTGAGCTCGGCCATGCGGCAGACTTCCTTCCATTCGGCCGGCGTCACCGGCTGCACGGAAAGCCGGCCGAGCCGGACCAGCGCCATCTCGGCCAGCTTCGGGTTGGCCTTGACCTGTTCCAGCGTCACCGGCTTCGGCACATCCTTGAACGCGCGGATGTCGACACATTCCCAGCGCGGGTCGTCGGTCGTGGTGTCGGGATGGGCGAGCGCGCAGACTTCGGCGATGCCGACAATGTTGAGCCCTTCATTGGAATGATAGAAGAAGCCGAGATCGCCGATCTGCATCGCCTTCATGTTGTTGCGGGCGGCGTAGTTGCGCACGCCGTCCCACTGCGTGCCGGCGTTGCCTTTGGCTTTCAGCGCCTCGAAGGAAAAGACCGAGGGCTCGGACTTGAACAGCCAGTAGTTCATTTTGCTCCTCCAAGGGCTCGCTGGCGACTTAACTAGCTGCCGGCTTGTTGAAGGTCCAGTTCCACTGGCGGATATCGACGCTCTCGAACAGGCCGGCCTTGGCGTAAGGGTCGGCAACGGACAGGGCCTGCGCGCCTGCCATGTCGGGCGCCTCGATCACGACGAGGCTGCCATTGGGCTTGCCCTCGGCATCGAGGAAGGGGCCGGCGAAGGCGAGCTTCCCTTCGCCGTTCAGCCCCTCCAGGAAGGCGACATGGGCGGGCCGCGTGTCGAGGCGCACCTGCAGGCTGCCCGGCTTGTCCTTGCAAATCAACGCAAACAGCATGTCTTCAAGCTCCGATGGTTCAAACGTCGTTTTCGGTTTTGAGCGGGCGGGTCATCAGCGCGGTGACGGCCTGGCCGATGGTGATCTTACCGTCGAGGATCGCCGCGACGGCGGTGATGATCGGCGCTTCGATGCCGCGCTCGGCGGCGATGCGGGCGGCGATGCCCGCCGTGGGCACGCCCTCGGCGAGCGGCAAGCCGGCCAGCGGCTTGCCCTGGCCGAGCGCCAGGCCATAGGCGAAGTTGCGCGACTGCGCCGATGAACAGGTGAGCAGAAGGTCGCCGAGGCCGGAAAGCCCCATCAGCGTCTCCGGCCTGGCACCGAAGGCGGCGCCGATGCGACGCAGTTCGACGAAGCCGCGGGTCACCATGGCGGCCTGGGCGCTGGCGCCGAGACCGGCGCCGGTCACCGCGCCGGCGGCGATGGCAAAGACGTTCTTCAGCGCGCCGCC
>JBFLWR010000356.1:0-25933 GCA_040755925.1 Pseudomonadota bacterium | reverse complement strand
ATCGAGCTGAGGCGCATCCAGCGCGAGATCGGCATCACCACCATCTTCGTGACGCACGACCAGGAGGAGGCGCTGACGATGAGCGACCGCATCGGCATATTGCGCGATGGCAGGCTGGTGCAGGAGGGACCGCCGGAAGAAATCTACGACCGGCCGCAAAGCGAGTTCGCCGCGACTTTCCTCGGCGACGCCAACATCTTTCGCGGCGATGCCACAGGTACGGGGATCAAGTTGCCGGATGGCACGACGATCAATGCCGCTTCGGGAGCAGCGGTGGCGGCCGGTGCCAAGGCAAGTTGCGCCGTACGGCCGGAGCGCATCCAGATTTCGACGGGCGCGACGACACCTGACGAGGGCGGCGCCAATACGCTCAAGGGTCAAGTGTCGAAGCGTATCTTCGCCGGCAACAACAGCACCTATTTCGTCGACCGCGACGGCCAGACGCTGAAGGTGATCGTCCAGAACACCGGCGCCGAGCGCCTCGCCGAAGGCGAGCCCGTCGTGCTGAGCTGGTCGCCGGACAGCACGGTGCTGATAGCGGCCTGAGACCATCGATCCTGGAACTCGCTCAAATCTCGGGGATGCTCTCGCGGAAGATCACCTGCAACCGCGGCTGGTGGAGCTCGTAAGGCAATCCTCGCACGGAATGGGACAGGATGTTGAGCGCTTCCCTGGCCTCCACGCGCGGGTTCTGGTCGATGACGGCGTCCAGCGTACCGTCGAGCAGGAGTTCCTTGGTGCCGTCCGTCACTTCATGGCCGAGGAAGATGATGTCCTTGGCGCGTCCATGCTCCTTGAGCGCGCGGGCGATGCCAGTGTTGCCGGCGCCGACATTGTAGATCGCGGCAAGGTCGGGGTGGCGCTCGAGCAAGGCGGAGGCCTCGGAATAGGCCTTCTCGCGGTCGTCCAGCATTTCACGCATCTCGACGATCTCGAGATTGGGTGACTCCTCCGCCAGGATGTGGCGGAAACCCATCTCGCGCTCCTCATGGCCGCGATAGGCGAGCGAGCCCGCGAACAGGGCGACCTTGCCGGGCCGGCCGCTGCCCATGAAGCGATTGAGGAGGTAGCCGGCGAGGCGACCGGCGGCGCGGTTGTCGATGCCGATATAGGCGACTCTCGGCACATGCAGGATGTCGGAGGCAATGGTGACGACCTTGATGTCGCTGGCCGACAGCGAACGGATCGCCTCGCGCACCGTCGGATGGTCGAGCGCGATCACGCCGACGCCTTCCGTCTGGCCGTGCAAATCCTGTAGCAGGCGGGCGAGCCTGTCGGGATTGAAACCCTCGATCGTGGTCACGTGCACATCGAGATCGGGCCGCGCCAGCGCCTGCGCCTCGATGTGACGGTGCAGCAGCTTGATGAAGGAGTTGGTGCCGGCTGGCAGCGCGAAATCCAGCCGGACCGTCTGTCCCGGCGCGGATCGCGGCTGAGCTCCGCTGGAAGCTTCGGCGATGTAGCCAAGGCGCTGCGCCATCTCGATGACGATTTCGCGTGTGCGCGCCCGCACGCCCGGGCGGTTGTTCAGCACACGATCCACCGTGGCAGGGGAGACGCCGGCTTCCCGGGCTATGTCTGTCAGCGTTGACCGCACGTCGAGCACCTCATTGCAGGCATCAAAACCAGGCAGCGTCCAATCGGTTCCGGCAGTTCGCTCAGCTTCGATCGCGATTCTGATGTGAAATGATGTAACCGGCCTTGGCCCGCGCGCAAGCCGGCGCGTTAAAGCAGGGAGCCAGGATGGGGGAAATCCGATCCGATTGGAGAGAAAACCCCTCAAATCCAAGCAATTCATGCGACGTAGCGGACTGGATGAACAGCATTTTCTCCCTCATTTGCGATCTTATGAAGTATTTTGAGTATTTATGATGTTGACAGACTTGATGTGGTTCCGTCAATATCCCTCGCAAGGGCCATGGAGGAACAGGTCCTTGAGGGAGGAGTCTCAATGTCTGATTTGATCCGCATGTCGCGGCGCCGCCTGCTGGCGTCCGGAGGAAAGGCCGCAGTGTTCGTCGCCGCGACCGGTATTGCACCGCAGTTCATTCGCCCCGGTCGCGCTTTCGCGGCGGACGCGCTGGCGCCCGGCATGATCGGCGGGCCGACCGGCTTCGACGGTGCCGAGCGCTACCAGTACGGACCCGATACGCCGGAAGGGCGAGCGGTCGAGGCGGCTAAGGCGCTGAAGGCAGCCGGCAAGGCTCCGGCAAAGATCGTCCTTGGCCTGTCGGATGGCTCGATCGGCCAGCTGACGAAGCCTTTCCCGGCCGGCGCGCCTTCGATCAAGGAGCTCTGGGAAAAGGAAACGGGTATCCCGATCGAAATCGTCGGCCTGCCCAACGGCCAGGAATTCACCAAGACGATGCAGGACATCTCCACCAAGGGTGGAGCCTACGACATCTATTCGACGGAATGGAATCGCCTCGGCGATCTCGCCGAAACCGGCGGTATCGCCAAGCTCGACGACTTCGTCGCCCAGTACAAGCCCGAATGGGACGATCCCAAGACCGGTTATGTCGACGGGGCGAAAGGCGTTTCCCTGCTCAACAAATATCGCGGCTCGACCTATGGCGTGTCGCTGGATGGCGATTTCCAGACCTGGGTCTACCGCACGGATCTCTTTGGCGACGATGCCGAGAAGAAGGCGTTCAAGGACAAATACGGTTACGACCTGGCGCCGCCGAAGACCTGGAAGCAGCACAGTGAGGTCGCGGCCTTCTTCCACCGGCCGGACAAGGGGCTGTTCGGCTCAACGGACCTGCGCAACCAGGGTTGGGGCTATACCAACTGGTACCAGCGCTATGTCTCGATGGCCTCGCCCAACCAGTTCCTGTTCGGCGATGACGGCAAGCCGCTGATCAATTCCGAGCATGGCGTTGCGGCGACGAGGGAATATGTGGAGTCCCTCGTGCACCATTCGCCGGATGCGATCTCGTGGGGCTGGCCGGAACAGTACGGCAATTTCGCCAAGGGCGGAGCGGCGATGACCTGCGCCTTCTCCAACCTGCCGAAGTTCCTCGACAATGCCGGCAACAAGGATTCCCAGGTCACCGGCAAGATCGGGTCGATGCTGCCGCCCGGACGCGAGATCGACGGCAAGCTGATCAGCCGTTCGGTGTTGTGGTTCTCGCTGACCGGCATGGTCTCGTCGCAGTCGAAAAATCCGGAAATGGCGTACCTGCTGCTGCAGTGGCTGGGCTCCGCACGCATCTATGCCTGGATGAGCGCAAATCCCGGCGGTTATCTCGATCCGTTCCGGCTTTCGGATTTCGCCGATCCGCTGGTCCGTCAGACGTATCACGCCTACCACATGGACGTGGTGCGGGAGACGGTGGCGCGCACGGTGCCGACCATAAACTATCCGGGCGCCACGGCCTTCCACAATGCGCTCGACGAGAACCTCATGGCCTCGCTGACCAAGGCCAAGACGCCGGAGCAGGCTATGGCTGACACAGAGCGGGAGTGGAAGAAAATCTCGCGCCGCATCGGCGAAGACAAGCTCCTCGAAGCCATCAAGACCAACAAGGAGGCATGGCCGACCGTCCTCGACTCGATCAGCTGATCCGTCTCCCTGGATCAGAAAGAAGGGGAGGGGCGAGCGCTCCTCCCCTTCGACCGCAACGCCACCAGCAAAGCAGCCAGATGAAGCGTTCCATCCCATTCGAGATATTCCGCTACGCCGCGATCTTCGCGGCGATGGCGGTGACGTTGGTGCCGATCCTGTGGATGGTGTCGATGGCTTTCAAGCCGATCGGCGAGTGGTCGGCGACGGGCGCCGACCTGACATGGTGGCCAAGGCATCCGACGCTGAGCAATTTCCAGTTCGTGTTCGGCCGCTCCACCAACGACCTGATCGTCGCGCTCGACCACACGGCGGTGAAGCCGATCCTTTCGTCGCTTCTGTCGGCGGTGTTCGGGACCGCGATCGCCATGTCGGCTGGCACGGCCGCGGCCTACGGCCTGTCGCGCTTCGGCTCCGGTCAGAACCTGCCGCTGGCGCTGATCCAGCTGAGGCTGTTTCCGCCTATGGCGGTCATGATCCCGGTCATGATCATGTGGGCGTTCCTCAACCTCAACGACACATGGTGGGGACTGGCACTGATCTACGGCATCGTGACGCTGCCATTCGCCTTCTGGCTGATGAATACCTTCTTCGACGACATGCCGCGCGAGATCGAGGAGGCGGCGCTCGTCGAAGGCTGCTCGCGGCTGCGCGTCTTCACCCGCATCACGCTGCCAATGATGCGTGCGCCGCTGGCGAGCGCGGCGCTCTTCGTCTTCATCCTCAATTGGTCGGACTATCTCATCGCGCTGCTGCTGACGACGCGCGAATGGGTGACGATCCCGGTCTATATGGCTTCGCTGTCATCCTCCATGACCGGGCAGCTCTACGGCGCCAAGGCCGCGCTCGGCCTGATCGCGGCGGTGCCGCCGGTCATCATGGGTATCACCATCCAGCGCCACCTTGTGCGCGGGCTGACTTTCGGAGCGCTAAAGCAATGAGCGCGGTCATGGCCACGATTTCGGAGGATAGGATGGACGCCGCGACCGGCAAGCCGGCATTGCGGGACGAAGGCGCGCGGCTGGGTTTCCGGCTCACCCTGCCGGCACAAATCCTGGTGCTGTTCATCTCGGCCTTTCCGCTGCTCATGCAGCTCTACATCAGCGTCACCGACTGGTCGCCGCTTTCGGGGGTCGGCTGGTGGAACGCCTGGGGGATGTGGAACAGCTTTGCCAATTACACCGATCTTGCCGCAGACACGCGTTTCTGGAGCGCCTTGCAGCGCACGGCGATCGTCATGCTTGTCTGCGTGCCGGCGGAGTTCCTGCTGGGGCTGGCGCTGGCGATGCTGTTCGCCGACGATTTTCCGGGCAAGCGGATATTCTATTCGATCCTGCTGATGCCGATGATGGTGGTGCCGGCGGTCGCCGGCTACATGTTCTTCATGCTGTTCCAGTCGGGCGGCCCGGTGAACGACATCCTGTCGCGGATCGTCGGCGCGCCCGTCACCATCGCCTGGCTCTCCGATCCGAACCTGGCGCTGATCGCGGTCATGATCGCCGACATCTGGCAATGGACGCCGTTGATGTTCCTCATCCTGCTCGCCGGCCTGGTCGGCGTGCCGGAGGATCAAATGAAGGCCGCTACGCTGCTCGGCGCCAATGCATGGCAGCGCTTCACCACCATCGTGCTGCCGAAGATGAAGACGATCATCATCATCGCGCTGGCGATCCGGGTGATCGAGAACTTCAAGATATTCGATACGCTTTACATCATGACCGGCGGCGGTCCGGGCGTCGCGACCGAGACGATCTCGGTCTACATCTACAAGGTCACCACGCAGGACCTGATCTGGGGCTATGTGGCGGCCATCGCGCTCGCCATCCTCGTCGTGCTTTCGATCGTCGCCGTCTATGCCATGAAGCGTATGGCGAAGACGCGGGAGGTGCCAGCATGAGCGCGATCCACCTCCAGAACCTCGTCAAGACTTTCGGCGATTTCACCGCGCTGAAGACGATGGACCTCGAAATCGCCGATGGTGAGTTCATGGCGCTGCTCGGACCCTCGGGCTGCGGCAAGTCGACGACGATGAACATGATCGCCGGCATGGAAGTGCCGACCAGCGGCAGGATCCTGTTCGGCGAGCGCGACATGGCCGGCGTGCCCATGGGGCGACGCGGCGTTGGCTTCGTCTTCCAGAACTACGCCATCTTCACCCATATGACTGTCCGTCAGAACTTGGCTTATGGGCCGAGGATGCGCGGCGCCGCCAGGGCCGAGACCGACCGCCGTGTCGGCGCCATCGCCGAGATGCTGCAGCTTACGCCGCTGCTCGACCGCAAGGCGGACCGGCTTTCGGTCAACATCCTGCAGCGCGTGGCGATCGGCCGTTCGGCGATCATGGAGCCGGCGATCTTCCTGCTCGACGAGCCGCTCTCCAATGTCGACGCCGCTTTCCGCGCGGTGATGCGCACCGAGCTCAAGCAGCTGCAGCGCCAGTTCAGGCAGACGATGGTCTATGTCACGCACGACCAGCTCGAGGCCATGACCATGGCCGACCGCATCGCGGTGATGGACCATGGCGTGCTGCAGCAGGTCGGCACGCCAATCGAGGTCTACAACAATCCGGCCAACGTGTTTGTCGCCCGCTTCATCGGCGCGCCGGGCATGAACCTTCTCAGGGGCGAACCGGCCGAAAGCGATCGCGGGCTGGTCGTCGATCTAGGGCCGCTCGGCGTCACCCCGCCCTTGCCGGATGAACTGGCTTCCGCCTTGAGGAAAGCGCGCGGGGAGGTGCTCTATGGCTTTCGGCCGGAGCAGGTCACGCTGGCGGAGCGCGGGCTCGCCATGCCCGTGAGTTTCGTCGAGCGGATCGGCGCTCGCACCATCGTCCATTTCGGCGAGGGTGAGAGTGTGGTGAAGGCGGTGTTCGAGAACTATGTCGGCCTGTCGGTCGGGCAGATCGCGGTCGTTGCGCCGCCGGCGTCGTCGGTGCGTGTCTTCGACGCCAGCACCGGCCTTGCGGTGAGGGCGGGCTGAGCCATGGCCGATATCGTTTTCCGCAATGTCACGAAGCGCTACGGCTCGACGCTTGCAGTCGACGATGCCTCGTTCGCCGTCAACGACAACGAGTTCTTCTGTTTCTTCGGTCCGCCGCTGTCGGGCAAGTCGACGATCCTGCGGCTGGTGCTCGGGCTGGAAGTGCCAGACGAAGGCGAGATCCTGATCGGCGGCAAGCCGGTCAACAGCGTCTCGCCGGCCGAGCGCAACGTCGCCATGGTGTTCCAGAACCTGGCGCTGTTCCCGCATATGAGCGCGCGCGACAACGTCCGCTTCCCGCTGGTCGAGCGGAAGGTCGCGGAGGCCGAGATCGCCAAGCGTCTCGACGACGTCGCTGCCAAGCTGCACATCGGCCATATCCTGCACAAGCCGCCGGCGCAGCTGTCCGGCGGCGAGCGGCAGCGCGTGGCGATCGCCCGCGCCTTGGTGCGCGATCCAGCCGCCTATCTGATGGACGACCCGATTTCGGCGCTCGATGCGCGGCTGCGCGAGGAGACGCGCGTCGAGCTGAAGCGCATCCAGCGCGAGCTAGGCAAGACGCTGATCTATGTGACGCATGACCAGGAAGAGGCGATGTCGGTCGCCGACCGCATGGCCATTCTTGAGAACGGTCGCATCAGGCAGATCGGCGCGCCGGCCGAGATCTACGATCGGCCAGCAAGCGCCTATGTGGCGCGCATGCTCGGCTCACCGACGATGAACATCCTGCCTTCGGTGCACGCCGCTGGCGGCGTCGAAGCCGCCGAAGGCGCAATCCGTATTGCCGATGAAAGGGCGCCCGCCGCGGCGATCGAGATCGGGCTGAGGCCGGAGGACATCAAGGTCCGGCCCTGGGACGAAAACGGCATGGCCGACGATGGCAAGGGACGCCCGGCGCGCGTGTTCGAGGTCGAGCCACTCGGCGGTTACACCGTGGTGACTTTAGCTGCCGGGCAGGCGCGGCTCAGGGCATTGCTGCGCGGGCAGCCTGACATCAGGCCGGACGCGATGGTGGCGATATCCTGCGAGCCGGCCAGGGTGCATTATTTCGGCCAGGATGGAGGCGCGCTGTGACAGCGACCGCGAAGAAGGAATTTCGGGAGGAAGAGATGGCAAGCAAGGGCTTCGAGCCTGACGTCAAGGTTCGCACCAGGGAATACAAGATCGGCTGCGTCGGTGCCGGCATGATCATGGCCGAGTGCCATTTGGCGGCCTACAAGGAGGCAGGCTTTCCGGTGGTGGCGATCGCCTCGCGCACCAAGGCGAATGCTGAGAAGGTCGCCACGCGCTGGGGCATTCCGACCGTTCATGACACGCCGGAACAGCTGATCGAGGATGCAGATGTCGAAATCATCGATCTCGCCTTTCCTCCGGACCAGCAGCCGGCGCTGATCCGGCACGCGCTGAAGCAGAAGCACATCAAGGCGATCCTGGCGCAGAAGCCGCTGGCCCTGACGGTGCAAGAGGCGGTCGAGCTGCGCGACGAGGCGGCGAAGGCCGGCAAGATCCTCTCGGTCAACCAGAACATGCGCTACGACCAGTCGATGCGCGTGCTGAAACAGATCATCGACAATGGCGAACTCGGCGACATCGTCTTCGCGCAGATCGACATGCATGCGATCCCGCACTGGCAGACCTTCCTCGAGGATTACGACCGGCTGACGCTCGCCAATATGAGCGTGCACCATCTCGACGTGCTGCGGTTCCTGTTCGGCGATCCGGACGAGATCACGACGCTGACGCGCAAGGACCCGCGCACGCGCTTCGATCATACCGACGGCATCACGGTGTCCACCTTGCGCTTCCCGTCGGGTGTGCTCGCGGTATCGCTTGAGGACGTTTGGTCCGGCCCGCGCCAGGCAGGCTACAAGGACGACCAGCACATCAGCTGGCGGGTCGACGGCACCAAGGGCGTCGCCAAGGGCACGATCGGCTGGCCGACGGGCACGGCTTCGACGCTGACCTACGCGTCCGCCGAAACGACGGGCGGCGAGTGGGTGAGCCCTAGCTGGAGCACGATGTGGTTTCCGCAGGCCTTCATCGGTGTGATGGAACAGCTGCAGCACGCGGTGAAGACCGGTACGCCGCCGGCCCTCTCGGTAGCCGACAATGTCAAGACCATGGCGCTGGTCGAGGCGGGCTACCGCTCGATGGCTGCCGGCCGCACGGTCAAGCTCTCCGAAATCCCAACTACTTCAATCAACTGAATCGCTTACAGGGAGGAATTCACACCATGATGCAGGCAGGCATTTTCACGGGCTATTTCCCGTACGGCCTCGAAGAGACCGCAAAGAAGATCCGCGCGCTCGATTTCAACACGGTGCAGCTCGACCTGCACTTCAAGGACATCGATCTTTCGGCCGGGCAGATCACCAAGGACAAGGCGAAGAAGGTGCGCGACACCTTCCGCGACCACAACCTGCCGATCTGCTGCGTGTCGGGCTACACGAACATCATCCATCCGGACAAGGCCGAGCGCGAGAAGCGCGTCGGCTACCTTAAGGAGATCATCCGCAATGCCCGCCATTTCGGCAGCCCTTACGTGATCTCGGAGACCGGCACCTACAACACCGAGTCCGACTGGGTGCATCACCCGAAGAACAAGACAGAGGAAGGTTTTGAGGAATGCCGCAAGGTGATCGCGGACCTTGCCCAGACGGCCTATGACCATGGCGCGGTGTTTTTGCTCGAAACCTACGTCAACAACGTCGTCGGCTCGGTCGAGGAGACGGTGAAGATGTTCGCGCAGGTCGACCATCCCGGCCTCGGCCTGCTGATGGACCCGACCAATTATTTCGAGACCCACAACATCGACCGGATGGACCAGATCCTGAACCAGGTCTTTGATACGCTGACCGACAAGATCAAGATCGCGCACGCCAAGGATGTGAAGCGCTCGGGCGACGACAAGTCCGAGAAGCATGCCGATATCGGCGACTCCGACGCGATGGAAAGCCACACCTTCCGCGGTGTCGGCGAGATCGAGCTGCCGGCGCCGGGCCTCGGTTCGCTCAACTACGATCTCTACCTCAAGCGCCTCGCCGAGAAGCATCCGAACATTCCGATGATCATCGAGCATTTGTCGGAGGACGACGTGCCGCGCGCCAAGAAATTCCTCGACGGGAAGCTTCGCGCCAACGGCCTGTAGGACTGGCGAAGGAGACAGCGCCAAGTGAGTGAAGCAGTCGCACCATGGTAGAACTCTACGGCAAGACGCTATCGCGCCGGCAGGTCGCCGAGCGTTCGGGCATGCTGTCGCAGTTCGCCGGGGTGCGGCTGATGACGCTCGGCGACGGGGTGGAACGCGGCATCCGCATGCTCGAGTTCCGCACCGGCTCGGGCCTGCGCTTCACGGCCCTCGTCGACCGGGCGCTCGACATTGCCGATTGCGAGTACAAGGGCCAGGCGATCGGCTGGCATTCGCCGAGCGGTTTTCGCCATCCGGGGTTGCATGACTACGAGGGCGAGGACGGGTTTGCCTGGGGGCGGTCCTTCTCCGGCCTGCTCGTTACCTGCGGCCTCGACCATATTCTCGGCCGTAACGAGGTGCCGGCCGAGAACTACAATTATCCGGGCCGCAAAAGGGTGGTGCATTCGCTGCATGGGCGCGTCGGCACCATCCCGGCCCGACTGACCGGGTACGGGGAGAACTGGGACGGCGACCGCTGCGTGTTGTGGGCTGAGGGCATCGTCCAGCAGGCCACTGTGTTCGGCGAGGATTTACATCTCATCCGCAGGATCGAGGCCGATGTCGGCGGCAACGAAATCCGGCTTTCCGACCGGGTCGTCAATCACGGTTTCCACCGCACGCCGCATATGTATTTCTACCACGTCAATGTCGGCCATCCCTTGCTCGACGAAGGGTCGCGCTACCTGGCGCCGATCCGCGATGTGGTGTGGGCCGCGCATGCCGGCGAGCGGTACCAGGCGCAGAAGGTCGGCTATCGCAGCGTGCCGGCGCCGCGGCTTGGGTTCAGCGAGCAGGTCTGGCAGCACGAGCTTGGTGACCAAAACGGCGAAGTGCCGGTGGCCGTCGTCAACGACCGCCTCGGCCTCGGCTTCGAGGTCGTCACTCGCAAGGACCAGTTGCCTTGCTGCTACGAGTGGCAGAACTTCCAGGCCGGACAGTATGCGCTCGGCATCGAGCCTTCGACACATCATGTGCTGGGCAATCTCGCGGCGCGCGAGCGCGGCGAGATGATCTGGCTGGAGCATGGCGAAGCCCGCGCTTATGACGCGGTGTTCCGCGTCCTCGATGGCGCCGCTGCGATCGCCGAAGCAGCGGGCAGGATAGCGGTCATCGCTCGTCAGCCCGAGCAGGATTATCCCAAGCCATCCGGCAACTTCCCAAAACTGGCAGGCAGGGGATGAGAATGACAGTTATCCAAAGCGCGCGCTCCCGCCGGACCGGATTGCCAACGAGGCGTGAATACTGGAGGTCGATGTGACGATGGCGAAGAAGCGCGACTACAGCCTTGTCGGCGAAAGCACGCGCAAAGCGATCGAAACCGGGCTCGCCTCGGCCGAGTGGTATCACACCGACGTGGCCCGCAAGACCATGAAGGAATTGATGCAGCGCTCCGACGGGCCGGCGATCCGCGACACCATCATCTGGATTGTCGCGATCCTGGGCTCTGCGGCTGGCATCGTCTGGTTCTGGGGCACCTGGTGGGTCGTGCCGTTCCTGTTCGTCTATGGGGTTCTCTATGGCTCGTCGAGCGACTCGCGCTGGCACGAATGCGGCCATGGCACCGCCTTCCGCACGCGCTGGATGAACGACGTCGTCTACCACATCGCCTCGTTCATGCTGATGCGCAATCCGGTGCAGTGGCGCTGGAGCCATGCCCGCCACCACACCGATACGATCATCGTCGGCCGAGACGCCGAGATCGCGGTGATGCGGCCGCCGGACCTCATCAAGGCGGCGCTCGCCTTCACCGGCATCCTCGACTTCCGTTATTCTCTGCCGACGCTGGTGCGCCAGGCCTTCGGCAAATTGTCGGATGACGAGAAGAGCTACATCCCGGAGATGGAGCAGCATAAGGCGGTGGTCGCCGCGCGCTGGCATGTTGCGGTGTATCTAGCGACGATCGCTGTCGCGATCGCGTTTCGGTCATGGATACCTTTGGTGCTGATCGGGCTGCCGCGCCTCTACGGCACATGGCATATGGTGACGACCGGCTTGCTGCAGCATATCGGCCTTGCCGACAACGTTACCGATCACCGGCTCAACACGCGCACTGTGTACATGAATCCCATCAGCCGGTTCATCTACTGGAACATGAACTACCATGTGGAGCACCACATGTTCCCGATGGTGCCCTATCATGCGCTGCCGAAGCTGCATGAACTGATCAAGCACGACCTGCCGGTACCGAACCCGTCGATGTGGCACGCCTACCGCGAGGTCTGGCCGGTGCTGCTCAGGCAACTGAAATATGAGGATTACTACCTCAAGCGCGAACTACCCCCGACGGCCAAGCCCTATCGCGGCGAATTCCACGGAGCCGACATGACGGCGGCCGCGGCAGAGTAAGGGCAGGAGGAACGGAATGGCGGACTGGATTGAGGCCTGTGCGGTGGATGACGTCGACGAGGAGGATGTGATCCGCTTCGACCATGGCGGACGCACCTTCGCTATCTACCGCTCACCTGACGACCGGTTCTTCGCCACCGATGGCTACTGCACGCATGAAAAGGCGCATCTCGCCGACGGCCTGGTCATGGACGACATCATCGAATGCCCCAAGCACAATGGCCGTTTCAACTACAAGACCGGAGAGGCCAAGGGCGCGCCGGTCTGCGTCAACCTCAACACCTATCCGGTGAAGGTCGAGGCGGGCAAAGTAATGATCGCCATCGGCTGAGGCCGCATCAAAACCAACAGGGATTTATCGATGAGCCGAAAGAGACCAACCGTTGCCGACCTGCGCGCCATGAAGGGCAAGCGGCAGCTGACCATGCTGCGCGTGCTGACGCTCGATGAGGCGGAGGCCGCCGAGCGTGCCGGGATCGACATCGTCTCGGTGCCGCCGGAACTGGTGCTCAACCCGCAATTTCGCGACGCCGCACCCAGCCTGTTCACGATGCCGGGCGAGAACTTCTTCGAGATCGGTACGGCGGACGATTTCCTGCGCTGGGCCTTTCGCCTCTACAAGGCCGGCGCCGACGCCGTCTATTGCAGCGCCGGTTACGCCACGATCAAGCGGATGGCCGACGATGCCATTCCCGTCATCGGCCATGTCGGCCTGATCCCGTCGCGCGCCACGTGGACCGGCGGCTTCAAGGCTGTCGGCAAGACCGCCGACACCGCCATGCAGGTGTTCGAAGCCGTGAAGCAGCTGGAGGCGGCCGGGGCGATCGGCGCCGAGATCGAAGTCGTTCCGGTGGAGGTGGCCAAGGCGATCTCCGAGCGCACCTCGCTGATCATGCTGTCGATGGGAGCCGGCACCGGCTGCGATGCGCAATATCTGTTCGCCGAGGACATTCTCGGCCAGAACAGAGGGCACATGCCGCGTCATTCGAAGGTCTACCGCAATTTCGCAGCCGAATATGACCGGCTGCAGGCGGAGCGGATCGCTGCGTTTTCCGAATATGTCGCCGACGTCAACAGCGGCGCCTATCCGGAGGATAGGCATATCGTTCATATGGACCCGGACGAGCTCACCCTCTTCATGAAGAAGGTGGACGCAAGGGCCTGAGCAAGGAAGCGTTTGGCCCGGCCGGTTCGCCGCCCAATGGCGACGGCATTGGAGCAAGCCGTTGCGGCCCCGGCCGGTCGGTCGCCTGTCGCGAACGGCCTCGGCAGGCAGCTATTTCGGCGTCTTGACCACACCCATGAGGACTTCCGGATAGCTTGCGGCCATCATCCCCTGTTCGGCGTGAGCGGCAAAAATGGCGGTGCTTCGTTCAGCGTTGAATCGGAAACGGCGCCTGTATTTTTCCTTGTTCAGGATGATCCCGGAAAGGCCATCGAAGTTGCGGAGCAACCGCTTGCGTAGCCCTCTCTTCCAAAGAGGACGGCTGAACCGATCGAGCCATGGCGTGCCCTTCGCCAGGTCGCGATAGATGGCCAGGGCCGCGAGTTCCACTCCTTCAGGCCTGGGCCACCACGGCTTTCCGAAGGAGAAATGACGCGCGAAGGCCCTGTCGAACGGTATCTGGCTGGAATGGTTGGTCTGGAGGTTCCAGAGCGGATGCATGGTTTGCCACCGCCCCGCAAAGGCGATGTTGAGCGCTCCCTGGTCAAGGTTCGGCACCCGCCGCAGCGCCAGTTCGCGCGTCCGCGCCAGCAGCCCCTCGGCGCGGATCACAGGCATGTTCAACACCAATATGCCGGCGTTGAAGTGCGATGAGCCCGGCTTCATCTCAAGCGACTTGCGGTAGTTCGGGTCGAAGTAATTCTGCTCGTCATGGGCCGCCAGGAGCGGCGCATTCAGTTCTACATCGGTCAAGTCGGTGATCGACCGGTTGAAGATGACGTCGGAGTCCACATAGACGAGCCTGTCATACGGCTCGAATATCGCCAGCTCGTCGGCAAGCAGGCGGATATAAGTTGCTACGCTGAGGTGGCCCGGATCGAAGTCGAACCCCTTCATGAGATCCGACACATCGACGATCCTGACGCCAGCGCCCAGCAATCGGCCCGCGATCGCCAGGTCTTCTGTTCCGGCGCCCATGTGAAGGATGAAACCGTCGATCGGCTCGGATACATCCAGTATGCGTCGCGCGCCAAGTACGGCGTACGGGAAATACTTCGCGTCGGCCGCCAAGACAAAACAGGAATTGCCCAAATTAGCTCCCCCTTATATGCCCTTGGCCTTCATATATGAACTCACCTTGCAACCCAAGAGGGTTATGATGAGCCGAGCGCGGCCATTCAGGGGCGGGCAGGGGCTTTCGTGGACCGTGATCCAGATTGCCAGTGCGGGGGCTGAATCGGGGTGGCGGCCTACGACCGCATCCACGCTTCCACCGGGGGGAAGGTGGCTACCGCTTCAGCGGACATAGGTTGCGCTATGCAACACCTGTTTGCCGAAGATTTTCCCGGCACCGGTTGTGATCAAACGCCATCGGATACCACCGGATAGCCCACCGGCGGCAGGAGAGCGGGTCGGGGCGTTCCGAGTGCTCAGCTTCTTTCCGGGGGTCCCTGCCAGGCACCGCTGGCGAGGGAGGCATAAAGCGCTTCGGAATCGATACCGAGCGGCCTGTCCTCCTTCAGCGTCGCGACATGCGCGCGCACGGCGGCGTGGATTGCGCCCGTGGCCGGCGCCAGCGCCAGCCCGTCGCGCAAGTCGACGGCCTGCGCCGCGGCCATCAGCTCGAAGGCGATCAGCCTGCGCCATAACACGATCATCTCGGCGCACTTCGCGACGGCGAGGGGGGTCTGCGCCGCATGGTCCTCGACGCCTTCTGACACGGCCAGGAAATCGAGCATGACCGGATTGGCCTTGTGGCGGATCGCGGCCAGGATCGCAGTCACCGTCTTTTGCAGCGGCACGAAGCCGGCGGAGGCACCACCGATCGGCGACAGGTACTTCGGCAGGCCGTTGCGGCCGGAGCCGGTGAGCTGGATGAAGCGGGCGGCACATGCAGCCGCGGCCTGCGCGATGGCAAGGCCCAATGTCTCGAAGGCCAGGGACAGCGAAGCCGTGTGGAAATTGCCGGTCGACAGCACGAGCGCATCTTCGCCAAGCACCAGCGGATTGTCGGCCGCCGCGTTGAGCTCGATCTCGACAGCGTGTCGCGCGTGATCGATCGCCTGGATCAGCGCGCCGTGGATGGAGGGCATGCAACGGATCGACAGCGGGTCTTGAATGGTGGTCGGCGCGGGCGCCTCGTCGCGCGCAAGCAGATCGCGCAGCGCCTTTGCTGCGACCTGCTGGCAGGCACCGGGTCGTGCAATGTGCAGGCGCGGATCGAGGATGGTGCGGTTGGCGCCGATGCCTTCCATGGTCAGCGCGCCGGCCTGCTGCTGCTGGTCCAGCGCCGACAACGCGTCGGCGAGCGCCAGCGCGCCGGCGCCGGTGGAGACCGCGGAGGCGTTGATCAGCGACAGGCCGTCCTTGGGCGCAAGGGTGACAGGTGCGAGGCGCGCCATCATCAGCGCCTTGGCCGAAGGCATGCGTCGGCCCTGGTAGTCGGCCTCGCCTTCGCCGATGAGCATGCGCGCGATCGCCGTCATCAGCAGAAGGTCGCCGGCGCCGATCGAGCCGAGCGATGGCATCACCGGGTGGACGCCGGCATTGAGCGCATCGACAAGTGCGGTGAACACACGCGGCGAAAGACCCGAGCCTCCGGCCGAAAGCATCGCGATGCGGGCAAACATCGCCGCACGCACGGCCGATACGGGCAGAGCCTCGCCGACCGCACCGCTGCGGCCCTCGAGAAGCTGGCGCTGGAAGGCGCTGGCGTCGCCTTCAACGGATGTGCCGAGATTGGCGCCGAGACCGGTGTTCAACCCGTAGATATGCTGGCCACCGGCAGCTGCGTCATCGAGAACCGTTCGTGCCTTGCCGAGCTTTTCGACGACGAGGGGCGTGACCTCGACCTTGCTGGAGGCGCGCGCGACGGCCACGACGTCCTCGATGCTGACACCGGCACCGGTGAGGACGAGCGGGCTCATGCGAAGCGCAGCCTCTGCCCGATGCCTTTTTCTCCCGCCTTGGCCAACATCGCCTTGCCGAGCGCAATGTCGGAAAGCGAGAGGCCGCGATGCCAGAACAGGATCGTCTCGCCGTCGTCTTCGCGTCCCTTCCTGAGGCCGGCGGCGATCTGGCCAAGCTCGGCGTGCAAAGTCCTCTCGCTGAGCCGCCCGGTCTCGACATGGGCGCGCAGCGAGCCGAACTTGCCGCCCTTGCACTGGCCCCAGTCGTCGACGACCATCTTCGACATGATGTCGGTAAGCGACAATTCCACTGCGCTCATCGTGCCATAGGGCACCACCAGCGCGCCGGGCTTGATCCATTCTGTCTTCAGCAAGGGCGTAGGCTCCGAAAGCCGCGAAGCTTCGACGACGATGTCGGCGCCTTCGACGCAGCTTTTCCAATCGGCGACGGCTGTGACTTTCTTGCCGAGATCGGAGGACAGTTTGGCGGCGAAGCTGTCGCGGCTTTCCGGTCGGCGCGAATGGACGCGGATCTCGTCGAAGTCGAAGAGATGGTCGAGCAGGCGCACATTCCAAAAGGCCGTGCCGCGCGCGCCGATATGGCCGAGCACCTTCGAGTTCTTTCGCGCCAGGTGCTTGGCGCCGATAGCCGTCACCGCGCCGGTGCGCATGTCGGTGATCACGGTGGCGTCGAGGATGGCGCGCGGCGTGCCGGTGCGTGGATCGAAAAGATTGAGGATGCCGAATTCGGAAGGCAGGCCGTGCAGATAGTTGTCGACATAGTCGCCGACGATCTTCACTCCCGCCGCGTCGAGCGGCGCCACATAGCCGCGTAAGACGTTGAAATGGCCGTGGAAGGAAGGATCGGGCTCAAGGTGGACACGCGGCTCGATAACCGTCTGGCCATTGCCCTGCGCTATGAGGCCGGCTTCAACGGCGCCGACGATCTCGGCGTCGGTCATGGCAAGGGCTTCGATATCGAGCGCGTTGAGGTAGTCGATATAGATGGGCTTCATGCATTTTCCTCGGCCACCCGCGCTCATCCATAACAGGCGGAGGGCCGGCACGGAAGTTTGTTGGATAAGCTCTCAGGCGGCCCGGCCTATGGTGCTGTTCAGCACCCAGCCGCGCGATTGCCATTGGATGGAAAGAGACCCTCACGCCAACCACTGCGAATTCACATGGCGGCCACTCACCTTTGTCATGTTCGTGCGGGTTCGGGATTCGAAAAAATTGCTCCGGCGAGGTTAAGGAAGTGACATGGAACGGCCTGAGGAAGCCGCACGCAAATTCATTTGCCTATTCTGTCGCCGGCCGGGTAGCTTCCAACCTCAATCGCTGCGGCGGAAGTTGCGGATGCGGTCGAACAGCACCGCCAGCAGGATCGCGCCGCCGATGAAGGTGCCCTGCCAGAAAGCGTTGATGCCGAGCAGGCCGAGGCTGTTGCGGATCACCTCGATCAACGCCGCACCGACGATGGCGCCGAAGGCGGTGCCGACGCCGCCGGCCAGATTGGCGCCGCCGATGACGGTCGCGGCAATGACCTGCAGTTCCATGCCGGTACCGATATTGGTGGTGACGGCGCCCAGCCAGCCTGTCTGGATGATGCCGGCGAGGCCCGCGGACAACGCCGAGATCATGTAGACCGCGACCTTGATCTGTCGCACCGGGACGCCGGTCAGCGTCGCCGCATGCTCGTTGCCGCCAATGGCGAAGATATGCCGGCCGAACTTCGTCCAGCGCAGAATGAAGCCGGTGATCAGCGCCAGGACGATGGTGTAGAGCACCGGATTGGCGATGCCGAACACCCAGGCGCCGCCGCCCAGCGCCAGCAATTTGTCGTGGTCCGGGCCGAACTGGAAGACGACCGTGTTGTTCGAGGCGACCATGGCCAGGCTGCGCGCGATCGACAGCATGCCGAGCGTGACGACGAAAGGCGGAAATCCGAGATATGCGATGAGGATGCCGTTGAAAGCGCCGATGACCAGTGCCGTGGCGATCGAGGCGGCGATGCCGGTGCCGATGCCGTAGCCGGCGTGCATGGTGACGGCCAGCACGATCGAGCACAGGCAAAGCACGGAGCCGACCGACAGGTCGATGCCGCCGGTGATGATGACGAAAGTCATGCCCAGCGCGACGATGGCGATGAAGGTGACGTTGCGGGTGATGTTGAAGAGGTTCTTCGACGTGGCGAAGGCGTCGGTGGCGAAGGACAGGAACAGGCAGGCCAGAATGACCGCGATCACCACCCAGAAGGTCTGGCTGGAGAACAGCCGCGACAGCAAGGTGTGCTGCTTCTGCGCGATCGTCTGGTCAAGCGTGACTGCCATTATCGACCTTTCCTGAATGCACGGGCGTCATGGGTTCGATATCTCAAGCCACCTGTTCGATGGCCCCGGTGATCAGTCCGGTGACTTCCTCGGGTGAGCTCGAGGCGATCTTTTTGTCGGCCACTTTCCTGCCGCGCCGCATAACGATGACGCGGTCGGCGACGTCGAACACGTCCGGCATGCGGTGGCTGATCAGGACCACGGCGATGCCCTGGTCGCGCAGGTGGCGGATCAAATTGAGCACCTCAGCCACCTGCCTGACGGAGATCGCCGCGGTCGGCTCGTCCATCAGCACGATCTTGGCCTGCGATAGCATGGTGCGGGCGATCGCCACCGCCTGGCGCTGGCCGCCGGACATCTGCTTGACGAGGTCGCGGGGGCGCGTCTCGGATTTCAACTCGGCGAACAGCTGGCCGGCGCGCTTGTACATCGCGCCATAGTCGAGGATGCGGAACGGGCCGATGCCCCGGCGCAGCTCGCGGCCGAGATATACGTTCGCGGCCGCTGTCAGGTTGTTGCAGAGCGCAAGGTCCTGGTGGACGATCTCGATGCCATGCTGGCGGGCCTCCGCCGGCTTGTGCAGGACAAGCTCCTTGCCGTCCATGCGCATGGTGCCGTGGGTGGGGCGAAAGTTGCCGGCGATCATCTTGACCAGCGTCGACTTGCCGGCGCCGTTATCGCCCATAAGGCCGACGACCTGCCCGGCCTCCAGCGTGAACGAGACGTCGTTGACCGCCTGGATGGCGCCGAAATGCTTCGAGATGTTGGCGAGTTCGAGAACCGACACCAGCCTTAAGCCTCCCCATCCTGCCCGCGACGGCCCGCGGAATCGAAAGCCGGCGCAGCGTGGACCGCGCCTTTCCAGCTCCTCCCGGGCAAGCGCGATAAATGCATTTAGGCAAAAGCCCGCGCGGGCGTCAATCAATTGTCAGACGATTAATTTCGAAGCTCGACGAAAAATCAGTTTTGTAGGACAAATATGAATTGACGGCGCAAACGAGCCGTTATTAGCTACGCGCCGGAGGAATGACCGGAAGCCGGCCGGTCGCTGATTGGCGGCGGGCAGGCGACAGGTCGAGGATCCGGACACGCCAGCGATCATGCGGCCTGGCGGCGGATCGGCAAATGCTTATCGGTCCGGCTTAAAGACACGAGCAGGCGATCGCGTGTCCCTTGCATCCGGAGCGATCAGTGTGGCGGACACGCCGTGTCCGTCTGTTTCCAAGGGAGGAATGACATGAGGAAAACACTTTTGCTTGCCGCCGTCGCCGCCATGGCGTTGGGCGCCGGGCCGGCTTTGGCCAAGAAGCAGCTCGTCATCGTGGTGAAGGGTCTCGACAACCCGTTCTTCGAAGCCATCCACCAGGGCTGCGAGAAGTGGAACAAGGAAAACGCCAGCTCGGAATATGAATGCTTCTACACCGGCCCGGCGTCGACTTCAGATGAAGCCGGCGAGGCCCAGATCGTGCAGGACATGCTGAGCAAGCCGGATACTGCCGCGATGGCGATCTCGCCGTCGAATGCGCCGCTGATCGCGCAGACGATCAAGAGCGCCAATCCGTCGATCCCGATCATGACGGTCGACGCGGACCTCACCAAGCAGGACGCCGCGCTGCGCAAGACCTACCTTGGCACCGACAACTACCTGATGGGTAAGAAGATCGGTGAATACATCAAGAAGGCCAAGCCGAACGGCGGCACGATCTGCACCATCGAAGGCAACGCCGCCGCCGACAACATCCTGCGCCGCGCGCAGGGCATGCGCGACGCGCTGTCAGGCAAGGAAGGCCTTGCGGCGCTGAAGGGCGAGGGCGGCTGGACCGAAGTCGCGGGCTGCCCGGTCTTCACCAACGACGACGGCGCCAAGGGCGTGCAGGCCATGACCGACATCCTCGCCGCCAATCCGAAGCTCGACGCCTTCGGCATCATGGGCGGCTGGCCGCTGTTCGGCGCGCCGCAGCCCTATCGCGACCTGTTCAAGCCGATGGCCGACAAGATCGCCAAGAACGAGTTCGTCATCGGCGCCGCCGACACGATCGGCGACGAGGTGGCGATCGCCAAGGAAGGCCTCGTGACCGCGCTGGTCGGCCAACGGCCATTCGAGATGGGCTACAAGGCGCCTTCGGTGATGCTTGACCTCATCGCCGGCAAGAAGGTCGACGATCCGGTCTTCACCGGTCTCGACGAATGCACCAAGGAGACGGCCGACACCTGTATCCAGAGGTAGGGCTTTCTTTCGGGGCGCGCCTTGCGGGGAGGGCGCCCCGTTCTTTTTCGGACGCCGTCGCCTGCTTCGGTGCGGCAGTGCGTTCCGAAACCTCTTCAGATTTTCTGTTTGACGCCGTCCTTCGTCGGCATCAGGTCGACGCCGTTGAGCTTGCCGATATGCGTGGCGAGCATCGGAACATACTGATCGGTGGGACCAGCGGCGAAAGCGGTGGCAAACGAGTTCTTGGTGGCGTTGCCGAGCGGGTTGGCTATGCCGGCGGCTCCCGCCATCGATTCCAGATAGGTCAGATCCTTGAAGGCATTGGCTATGGAGAACCTGTGCGCGTCGCGGTCGCCCTCCAGCGTCCAGCGCATGAAGGTCTGGTAGAAGCCGCAATCCATCCGGCCGTTGCGAATGACGCTGTCGAAACGCGACGGCGAGATGCCGACCTTCCGCGCCAGCGCCAGCGCCTCGGAATAGATCGCCGCATAGCCCAGCGAGACGAAGTTGTTGAGCAGCTTCATGCGATGGCCATCACCGGTGTCGCCGATATGGACGATGCGGCCGGCCCAGGTGTCGAGCACCGGCTTAAGCCGGGCAAAGACCGCGTCGGGCGCGCCGACCATGGCGTCGAGCGTGCCTTCCCAGGCCTCTTTCGGCGTGCGGCTGAGCGGTGCATCGACGTAATCGACGCCGAGCGCCTTCAGTTCGGCGGCCAGAGCCACGGTCGAAACCGGGTCGGACGTCGAGCAGTCGACGAGCACCGAACCTTTCTTGAGGCCATCCTTCAACCCATCGGGACCACGGATGATCGCCTCCACCTCACGCGAGCCGGTGACGCAGATGAAAACGATGTCGGATGCCGAAGCTACCTCGCGGGACGTGGCGACTTCCATAGCGCCGCGGCCGAGTAGGTCGTCGGCCGGTTTGCGGTTCTTGCGGCCAAGGAAGGTGAGTGGATAGCCCTTGTCAACAATGTTCTTGGCGATGCCGTGCCCCATCAGGCCGAGGCCGATGAAACCGATGTTTTCGCGGGCAGCGGTGGTGGTCATGGCTTTTTTCCCTGTCTTCCCTGGAGATCGGTGCTCAAGCGGCCGGTTTGCGAATGATTGTCGAGAAGGTTGGCGGATCGCGGTGGCGCGCGGTTGTGGAATACCATATTGTCTGACAATACGCATAATTTCGGAGCGATGTGGAGCGCAAAATGACGAAGCGGATCATGTTGACCGGCGGCAGCGGCAAGGCCGGCCGTCATGTCGTGCAGTATCTGGTCGAACATGGCTGCCAGGTGCTCAACATCGATACCAGGCCGCTCGACAACCCGAAGGTGCGAACTTTGATCACCGACATCACCGACAGCGGCCAGGTGTTCAACGCGCTGTCGAGCTACATGGGCCTGCACGAATTCGACCCGTCACTGCGGGCGCAGCCGGTCGATGCCGTCGTGCATTTCGCCGCTATCCCGCGCATCATGATCACGCCGGACAACGAGGTGTTCCGCATCAATGCGATGGGCACCTACAATGTCATCGAGGCGGCGGTAAAGCTCGGCATCCGTAAGGTGATCATTGCGTCCAGCGAGACGACCTACGGCCTGGTCTTCGCCAACGAGGCGCGCAATCCGACGCATTTTCCGCTCGACGAGGATTATGACGTCGACCCGATGGACAGCTACGCACTATCCAAGGTCGTCAATGAGAAGACGGCGCGGGCGTTCGCGCTGCGCAGCGGCTTCGATATCTACGCGCTGCGCATCGGCAACGTCATCGAACCGCATGAGTATTCGCTGTTCCCGAAATGGTTTGCCGATCCCGGTTTTCGCAAGCGCATCGCCTGGAGCTACATCGATGCCCGCGACCTCGGCCAGATCACCCTGCGCGCCATCGAGAAGGATGGCCTGGGCTACCAGGTGTTCAACGCCGCCAATGACGACACCTCATCCGACCTGCCGACGGCTGAGCTCCTGAAGCGTTTTTACCCCGGCGTCCCGGTCAAGCGTGAACTCGGCGAGTATGAAACCCTGCTTTCGAACCGCAAGGCGCGCGATGTGATCGGCTTCCGGCCCGAACACAGCTGGCGCAAATACGTCAAGACGACGTGACGGGCGCGGCCAAATGCAGGCTGAGTTGTGCACATCCATGCGCGTTGGGGCAAAGCCGGCTTGCCCTGCTTGACAGCCTCTGAAAACGGGACTTTCTGGACACATGCGGGACGCAAAGCCGAACAACGACCAAAAACCGACGAAAACGGCAACCGCGGAGCGTCCAGCCGGCGTTCGTCGGCCCAACGCGCCACGTATTCCAGGCGCCAGCGTGCATACCTCCCTAGCCAGCGAAATCGGGCTTCGGATCGTGCGCGGCGACTATCCGCCGGGCACGATCCTGCCTAACGAAGCGAAATGGTCGGAAACCTTCGACGTCAGCCGCTCCGCGGTGCGCGAGGCGATCAAGATGCTGATGGCCAAAAGCCTTTTGGCGTCGCGGCCGAAGATCGGCAGCTGGGTCGAGCCGAAGGAACGCTGGAACCTGCTCGACCGCGATGTGCTCTCCTGGTACGCGACGTCGCCCGACCGCGAGGTGTTCCTGAAGACGGTGCAGGAGTTCCGCCACATCATCGAGCCGGAGGCGACGGCTTTCGCCGCGATGCGGCGCACCGACGAGCAGATGGCCGAAATCAGCAAAGCCTGCCGCGAGATGGGCGAGGCGACCAACTTGCAGGAGCGGACGCGCGCCGATACACGCTTCCACCTCGCCATCCTCAGGGCGTCAGGCAACGACCTGCTGGTGCCGCTGGGCGTCTTGATCGAATCCGCCTTCGACCATCTTTTCACCTATACGACGCGCGAACTCGACGATCTGCAGCACGCCCAGAAGCTGCATGAGGCGATCGAAAGGAATATCCGCCTGCAAAGGCCGGATGCGGCGCGCAACGCCGTGCGCAAGCTGCTCGCCAACACCGACGACGTCATCCAGTCGCGGTAGCTAGTCCCGCTTTTCGCGGCCGAAGGCGACGCGAAGTTCGTCCTTCGGTTTTTCCAGCACCCTCTTGCGCTGCTCCGGCAAATTGGTGCCGGCACGGTTGATGTAGAAATTCAGCATCGACATGGCGGACTGGAACGGCTCCGCCTTGCGGCGGTGGCTGTGCTCGGCCGAACGCTTCAGCGAGTTCGCTATCTTCTTCGCATCCTCGGATTCGAAGATGTGTTCCTGGAGATCCATCGCGTCGCTGTGCTCGCTGACGTCGGCCGACCATTTCTTCTTGGCGGTCATCGCAAAACTCCTTCCTTGGCCAAAACTCCACACGGCATCGCGGGTTCCCAACTCTGGAGCCACGGATTTGCCGCTCGTGGTGCTGCTCGCCCGGGTTGATGCGCAGATACTTGATGGCGAACCGCCGACTTTTGTGAACAGCGGACAGGACGCCTTGACGACAATAGCTGCAAAGACGGCCAATAGCCCCGGCATCGACAGCGGCTATGCATGGATGCGGCTCGCCATTTCGGTGCTGCTCGCCACGATTGGTTGCGTCGGGAGTTGGGCCGTCGTCGTGGTGCTGCCCTCGGTCCAGGCCGAATTCGGTGTCGATCGCGCAAGTGCCTCGATGCCATTTACCGCGACCATGGTAGGCTTCGCCGCCGGCAACATGCTGATCGGCCGCTTTGTCGACCGCTTTGGCTACTGGGTCCCGGCGCTGGTTTCTTCCGTGCTGCTCGCCGCCGGCTTCCTGCTTGCGGCCCTGTCCCATTCGATTCTGCAATTTACCCTTGCTCAGGGCATTTTTGTCGGGGTCGGGACAGCTGCGATCTTTGGGCCGCTGATTGCGGATATCTCTCACTGGTTCAATCGCCGGCGCGGTGTTGCAATGACCGCCGCAGCGTCCGGCAATTATCTCGCCGGCGCGATCTGGCCAACGCTGATGCCTTATTTCATTCAGGGCCATGGTTGGCGTTTCACCTACGCGGCGATCGGTATCTTCTGTCTCGCGACCATGGTTCCGCTAGTGCTGATGCTGCGACGCGCGGCGCCAAGGCAGAGCGCCCCTGGCTCGGCCGGCGGCAGGATGGTCCAGCCGATCTCACTGTCGCCGGGTTCATTGCAGGTATTGCTGATCATTGCCGGCCTCGGCTGCTGTGTGGCGATGTCGATGCCGCAGGTGCATATCGTCGCCTACTGCATGGATCTGGGCTATGGCGTGGCGCATGGCGCCGACATGCTGTCGATCATGATGGCGGCGGGCGTCGTCAGTCGGCTTGGTTCAGGTTTCATCGCTGACCGCATAGGCGGCGTGAAGACGCTGCTGATCGGTTCGGCACTGCAATGCCTGTCACTCTTCTTCTACATCCCCTTCAACGGCCTGGCATCGCTTTATGTGGTTTCGTTGGTATTCGGGCTGTCGCAGGGCGGTATCGTGCCCTGCTACACGATCATCATTCGCGAATACATGCCCGCGAAGGAAGCTGGCCAGCGCATCGGTATCGTTCTCATGGCGACGATCTTCGGCATGGCCATCGGTGGCTGGATGTCGGGATGGATCTACGACCTCACCGGCTCCTATGCCGCCGCGTTCCTGAACGGCATCGCCTGGAACCTGGTGAACATCGCAGCCATTCTGGTTCTCATGTGGCGGGCCAGTCGAAGTGCAACGGCGATGGCCTGATGACAGGGAGAGGCGCAGCAGAGCCACCAAACGACGCCCGTTCGGCCCCGGCCATCGTGGTCATGGGTGTTGCAGGCTGCGGCAAGACCGTGGTCGGTGAAGCCCTGGCCAGGGCTTTGCAGGCCGTCTACATCGAAGGCGACAGGCTGCATCCGCCTGAAAACGTGGCGCGCATGGCGAGGGGCGAGCCCCTGACGGATGCGTTGCGCGCCGGTTGGCTCGACGCCATCGGCGAAAGCATCGCGGCCTCCGTCTCCGAGGGACGGAAGGCGGTCGCTGCCTGCTCGGCATTGAAGCGCGGCTACCGCGACCGGCTGCGCCGCTTCTGCCCCGGCATCGTCTTCGTCTACCTGAAGATCGATCGCGAGACCGCGTGGCGAAGGGTCTCCAACCGCAAGGGCCATTTCATGCCGGCAAGCCTGGTCGACAGCCAGTTCGCCATACTGGAGGAGCCGGCCGCCGACGAGCGCGCGGTGACGGTCGATGCGACGGCCGGCGTCGCCGCGATCGTGAGGGCAGCGCTGGGCTGAAAGTCCGCCTCAGTCGGCTCCATTACCGGCCCGCGGTTCTTTGGGGTCCTCGGC
>JBFLWR010000355.1:0-8192 GCA_040755925.1 Pseudomonadota bacterium | reverse complement strand
GACCTGGAAAGGCGGGCCGCCGACATGGGCGACAAAGCTGGTGAAACCGGCGACCGTGCCCCAGAAGGCGGCGGCGATCCGGTTCGGCTCCATCGCGTGGTCGGCGCCGTGGCGAAACTGCAGATAGAGCCAGCGCAGCACGAAGACCAGGGCGACCGCGCCGACGATCAGCCGCACCATCTCTTCCGTGACCAGGGCGGCCGTCAGCCAGCCGAGGCCGATGCCGATGACGGCGCCCGGCATCATGTCGACGAGCATCCTGCGATCATAGACGCCCCACCAGGTCCATACCGAAACGATGTCCATCAGGCACAGTATCGGCAAGAGGATGGCGGCTGCCTGCACCGGCGGAATGGTCAGCGCCATCAGCGGCACGCCGACGAAACCGACGGCGCCGCCAAAGCCGCCCTTCGACAGGCCGACGAGAATGACCGCCGGAATGGCGGCGGCGTAGAACCACGGATCGCTGAGCAGGCCTGACATCGGATGAGAAGGGCTGGAGGGTGGGAAGATCGCCAATAGACCACAACGAAAGACCCTGCGATAGCCGATGCGCCTGTGCACTGATCGGCGCAGCCCGAAAGAGCGCCGTAGCAGTTTGCCGCAACGTGGCTGCCCGTGCATAAGTCACCGGCCCAACATGAGGTTCCGACAATGAGCGACATCCACATCCGACGCGCCGAGGTGGCCGATCTCCCGGCGATCATCGCGATGCTTGCCGACGATGAGCTTGGCAGCGCCCGCGAGGACGCAAGCCTGCCTTTGGCGCAAGCCTACCTGGATGCCTTCGCGGCCATCGATGCCGATCCCAACCAGTTCCTCGCGGTGATGGCCGACGATGCCGAAATCATAGGCACGCTGCAGATCACCTTCCTTGCCGGACTGTCGTTGCGAGGCGCCCGGCGCGGCCAGATCGAGGCGGTGCGCATCGCAGCCGACCGGCGCGGCGAAAGGCTCGGGCAGCGCCTGTTCGATTGGGCGATCGAAAAATGTCGCGAACGCGGTTGTCGAGTGGTCCAGTTGACCACCAACAAGACCAGACTCGATGCGCACCGCTTCTACGAACGGCTCGGCTTCAAGGCGAGCCACATCGGCTACAAGCTGGAGCTTTGACCGGGCCGGCTGCCACTGCGACAGACACCGCGGAATGACCTATCGGCGGGCCTGAACCAGCAGGAACATTGGTCGTTCGAGCTCTTCCGCCAGCTCCGGTCTCGCGGCGATCTGCGCGTCCGTCGGCCGGAATTCCTCCACATGTCCTATTGCGAAGCCGGCGCGGATCAGCTGGTTGAGCGTGGTGCCGATGGTACGGTGGTGCTTGACGACGCCCTTGGCGAGCCAGTCCGTCGTCCTCGGCCCCTCCACAAGATAACGGTCGACGGGCCATGTCTTCCTGCCCGTGGCGTCGACCGACCAGCCCGGACTGGTTGGCGCCATGTAGATCGGATGCTCCGTCGAGAACACAAAAGTCCCGCCGGGAACCAGTGCCCGGTGAACGGTCGCGAACAGGCGCGCGACGTCGCTGACGTAATGCAGCGCCAGCGAACTATAGGCGAGCTCGAAACGCGCCGCCGACAGGCTGAGTTCGTCGAGATCGGCCCGCTCATAGGCGATCGCGGGGTCGGGGCCGGCGGCCCGCGCCTGGGCAAGCATCTTTTCCGACAGGTCGAGGCCAAGCACCTCTTTGGCGCCATGCGCGCGCGCCCAGCGGCAGAACCAGCCGAAACCGCAGCCGAGATCGACAATGCTCGCGCCGTCGATCTCGGGCAGCATCGCGCGTAGCGCGGGCCATTCGGGCGCGCCGTCGAGCCCTTCGACCGAACGCCCGAGACGGCTGTAGCCTTCGAAGAAATCGGTCTGGTCGTATATGTTCTGCGCCATCAGTCCTGCCTCATCCGCATTCCAGTGGTGGTCTGCCAGCGTCTCGGGACCGACGCAAGCCGCTGCTGCAGCGCATTTCAATCGCGGTCCGCCGCCGTCTCCCTGTTCAAGCCGGACGCTTTGTTCTATGCCGCAATGCAACCATCTTCGCCCGGCATAGGCGAAAACCGGGATCGAACACCAATGAACGAAGCAACGCCGCCCAACCGCTGCCGTATCGTGCTGATCGCGCCGCCGCTTGCGACGGCCGAACACATATGCGCGGCGTTCGAGGGGGGCGACGTCGCCTCTCTCATCCTGCCCGAGAACGGCATGGACGATGCCACGTTCCAGGCTTTCGCGGAAAAGATCGTGCCGATCGCTCAAGGCGCCGGCATAGCCGTCATCATCGCCGGGGACAGCCGCGTCGCCGGCCGCGTTCGCGCCGACGGCATCCATGTCGAGGCAGGCGCGCAGGAACTGGCCGAGACGATTGAACGCGTGGCGGACAAGATGATGGTCGGCACCGGCGGTGCCAAGACGCGCGACGACGCGCTGGAACTCGGCGAGGAGCGGCCAGACTACATGTTCTTCGGCCGCTTCGGCTACGACAACAAGCCCGAGCCCCACCATCGCAACCTTTCTCTCGGCGAATGGTGGGCCGAGATGATCCAGATCCCCTGCATCGTCATGGCCGGATCGGAACTGGCCTCGGTCACGGCGGTGGCGGCAACCGGGGCCGAGTTCGTGGCGCTCTCCAGCGCGGTCTATGCCAATGGGCTCGACCCGCGCGCGGCCGTCGCCGCCGCGAACGCGTTGCTCGACGAAACCGCGCCGCGCTTCGAGGGCTGACGTGCGGTTGCCTGTGCTTCCCCTGGTGATCCTGGCGGGCTTGACCGGCCAGGCCGCCGCCGCGGCTCAGACCGTCCCCCTTCCGCAACCCCGGCCGGATGCAAACGCGCCCAATACCGGCGCGCCAGCCCCCGCCGCGCCAGGTTCCAATGCACCGGCTCCCGGCGTGCATATCGACAAGCCGATCGAGACGCCGCTGCCACAGCCGGCGACGATGACGCCGCCTTCGGCCGACAGCGTCAACCCCGATCGCTTCGGCGCCAAGCCGGCGGACGCGGCCTTCGGCGCCTTCCAGCGCGGGCTCTACAAGACCGCCTACAATCTCGCCATGACCCGCGCGAAGAACGGTGACGCGGCTGCTGAGACGCTGGTGGCGGAAATCCTCTCGCGCGGGCTCGGCGTTCCGGTAAATCCGGCGGAGGCGACGAAATGGTATGGGCTCGCCGCCGAGCAAGGCGTGCCGGAAGCGCAGTTCCAGTATGCGCTGATGCTGCTCGACGGGCGCTATGTGAAGAAGGACGAGAAGGAAGCCTATGCGCTGATGCAGGCTTCCGCCGAGGCCGGCAATCGTCTTGCCCAGTTCAATTTCGCGCAGCTGCTCGTCCAGCAGGAGCCTGGCGATGCCGGGCTTGCCAAGGCCGCGCCTTACTACGAGCGCGCCGCCGCGACCGGTCTGGCCGACGCCCAGTACGCGATGGCGCAGATCTATGCCAACGGCGTCGGCGGCATGCCGCGCGACGACGCCAAGGCACGCATGCTGATGGCGCAGGCCGCGCGGCAGAACTACGACACGGCGCAAATCGATCTTGCTGCCTGGATGATCGAGGGGCGCGGCGGCGAGCGCGACCTGAAATCGGGCTTTGCCTGGATGAAGCGGGCCGCCGAGGGCGGCAACGTCGCCGCCCAGAACCGCCTTGCCAAGCTCTATATGGGCGGCATCGGCACCGACCCCGACCTGATCCTGGCTGGCGCCTGGTATATCGTCGCCCGCCGTGCCGGGCTGGTCGACCCGCGGATGGACGACTTCCTGCAGGGCCTCGACGACGACCAGACCAAGCAGGCATTGCAGAAGGCAAACCGCCTCCGCTGACGCGCCTCGCCGCGGTTGGTCGTCATGACCGCTTCCTTGCTCCCTCCCTTGCCACTCCGCGCGATTTGTGGTCATGGAGGCGCCAAGGCGCGGTCCGCGCGCCAAATTTCTCATTCCGGATCAGTTCATCATGGCCAAGATCAGTGGCAACGAAATCCGTCCGGGCTATGTCATCGAGCACGATGGCGGCCTTTGGGTGGCGGTCAAGACCAACACCGTGAAGCCCGGCAAGGGCGGCGCCTACAACCAGGTCGAGCTGAAGAACCTGATCAACGGCACCAAGCTCAACGAGCGCTTCCGCTCGGCTGAAACCGTCGAGCAGATCCGGCTCGACCTCAAGGATTTCTCCTTCCTCTACGAGCAGGGCGACGCGCTGGTATTCATGGACACCGAAAGCTACGAGCAGCTCGAGCTGGCGAAGGACTTTGTCGGCGAGCGCGCCGCCTTCCTGCAGGACGGCATGATGGTGACGGTCCAGCTTTACGAGGAGCGGCCGATCGGCATCTCGTTGCCCGACCAGGTGACGCTCGCCATCACCGAGGCCGATCCGGTGGTGAAGGGCCAGACCGCGGCCTCTTCCTACAAGCCGGCCGTGCTGGAGAACGGCATCCGCGTTCTCGTGCCGCCGTTCATCTCGGCGGGGGAGCGCATCATCGTCGACACCAACGAAATCACTTACGTGCGCCGCGCGGACTAGACGGCTAAGAAGCAGGAAGAAAAAATGGCGCGTTCCGCTCTCCTCAATGTCATGGTCCAGGCCGCTATGAAGGCAGGCCGCTCGCTGTCGCGCGATTTCGGCGAAGTGCAGAACCTGCAGGTCTCGATGAAGGGGCCGGGCGACTATGTCAGTCAGGCCGACCGCAAGGCGGAAGAGATCGTCTTTACGGAACTGTCGAAGGCGCGGCCAGGCTATGCCTTCCTGATGGAGGAGCGCGGCGCGGTGGAGGGCGATGACGGCCAGCACCGCTGGATCGTCGACCCGCTCGACGGCACCACCAACTTCCTGCACGGCATCCCGCTCTTTTCCGTCTCGATCGCGCTCGAGCGCCAGGGGCAGATCGTCGCCGGCGTGATCTACAATCCGGCCATGGACGAGCTCTACACGACCGAGCGCGGCGGCGGCGCCTTCATGAACGACCGCCGGCTGCGCGTCGCCGGGCGCGCCAAGCTGATCGATTCCGTGATCGGCTGCGGCGTGCCGCATCTCGGCCGCGGCCAGCACGGCAACTTCCTCATCGAGCTGCGCAACGTCATGGCCGAGGTCTCCGGCGTCCGCCGCCTCGGCTCCGCCGCGCTCGACCTCGCCTATGTCGCGGCGGGACGCATGGATGGCTTCTGGGAAACCGGGCTGTCGTCCTGGGACATGGCCGCCGGCATCCTGCTGGTGCGCGAAGCCGGCGGCTTCGTCTCGGACATGGACGGCGGACAGGACATGCTCGACAACGGCACGGTCGTGGCCGGCAACGAGATCATCCAGCGCGCCCTGCTCAAGACCGTGAAGAAGCCACTCGCGGCGCGCTGATGCGCCAATCTGAAACGCCGCGGCATCCTTCGCGCGTCGAAAGGACGCGGCGCCGTGGTCGCAAAACCGCAACTGAAGCTTGAAATACTGATCCGCGACCGCCCAGATTAGGCGTTGCAGGATCGATATGAACAGCGCCCGGCCAGACTCCCAGATCGATATCCCCTTCAAGGGGCGCTGGCACTATTCGCGCGCCGAGATGATTGCCGATGGGGTCGTGCATGCCGTGGGCATCGTGCTGGCGATCGCCGCCGGATCGGCCTTCCTGGCGCTTGCCGCGTTCCATTCCGGTCCCGGCGAATATGTCGCCGCGGTCTTCTATGTGGTATCCTTGCTTACGGTGTTGTCGGTATCGCTGGCCTATAACATGTGGCCGATATCGTGGCCGGCGAAGTGGATCCTGCGCCGCTTCGACCATGCGGCGATCTATCTGCTGATCGCCGCTACCTACACGCCCTTCCTTGCCCAACTTCACAATTCGGCCCTGGCGCTGCCCATGATCATCGTCGTGTGGACGGCGGCGGCGATGGGTATCGCGATCAAGATGTTCCTGCCTGGACGCTACGACCGGCTGGCGGTCGTCTTCTACCTCGCCATCGGCTGGAGCGGCGTGGTGCTTGCAGGGCCGCTGGTGGAGACGCTGCCCACGGCATCCATCGTCCTGCTCGTTGCCGGCGGCATCGTCTATTCCTGCGGCGTCGTCTTCTTCATCTGGAAGGGGCTGCGCTTCCACAACGCCGTCTGGCACGGCTTCGTCGTCACCGGCGCCGGACTGCACCTGGCTGCCATGCTCGACTGCCTGGTGATCAGCAGGTTCTGAGGCGCACCGCCTGATACCTTTCGGCGCGGCTGGCCTTGGGGCGCGGCGATATTGCCAAGCGCCATTCAATTTGGTCACAATTCCGTTTAGAGTCGCGACGAATTCGCGGCGGTGGCATCGGAAACGGGGCACGGATGGCTTTTCTCAGATCCTTCGGCAAGCGATCGGACGTCCTGGTCTACGATCCGCACAAGCTGTCGAGCCCGCAGGTCTTCCTGCTCACCATGGTGATCTTCCTGATCATCGTCGCCTTCATCGCCGCCATCCTCACGCGCCAGATCTCGACTGCGTTCTCCAGCAATCCCGGCCTCAACGGGCTGATCGTCGGCGTGCTCGTGGTAGGCATTCTGCTGGCCTTTACCCAGGTCGGCCGGCTGTTCAGGGAAGTGCGCTGGGTCAATTCATTCCGCGCCGGCTCCGAGAGCACCGAGCCGGTGCTGCTGGCGCCGATGAAGGCCATGATCGGCCGCTCGTCGACGATCGCGTTCTCGACCTCGTCGATGCGCACGATGCTCGATTCCATCGCCACCCGTCTCGACGAAAGCCGCGATACCTCGCGCTATCTGGTTGGCCTCCTGGTGTTCCTCGGCCTGCTCGGCACCTTCTGGGGCCTGCTCAACACCATCGCCTCGATCCGCGAGACCATCGAGGCGCTCGACCCCGGCACCGGCGATGCCGCCGCCGTGCTCGACGCACTGAAGCAAGGCCTGTCGGCGCCGCTCGCCGGCATGGGCACGGCCTTCTCGTCCTCGCTGTTCGGCCTTTCCGGCTCGCTGGTGCTCGGCTTCCTCGATCTGCAGGCCGGCCGCGCCCAGACCCGTTTCTACACCGAATTGGAAAACTGGCTGTCCTCGGTCACCGATCTGTCGTCCGATATCGTCGTCTCCGACACGGCGAAAACCGAGTCGTCCGAGGACATCCGCCTGCTGTCCGAGCGCCTGCGCAGTCTGCAGGAAAATGGCGGCGGCTCCAACCCGCGCGTCGCCACCGCCATGGCCAACCTTGCCGACGGCATTTCCGGCCTGGTCAAGAACATGCGCTCCGAGCAGCAGATCATGCGCGACTGGGTCGAAGCCCAGTCGGACGAGCAGAAGGCGATGCGTAACACGCTGGAAAAGATCGCCGACGCGCTGAAGAAGCAAGGGGTCCACTGAGGTGGCGCTGGCGCGAGGGCGGCGCACCGACCGCCGCATCGACTATTGGCCTGGCTTCGTCGACGCGCTGTCGACGCTGCTGCTTGCGATCATGTTCCTGCTCACCGTCTTCGTGCTGGCGCAGTTCCTGCTCAGCCGCGAGATTTCCGGCAAGGACGCCGTGCTCAACCGTCTCAACTCGCAGATCAACGAGCTGACGCAGCTGCTGGCGCTCGAGCGCTCCAACAGCCAGGACAAGGAGGACTCGCTCGCCAACCTGCAGGCATCGCTGTCGGCGGCGCAGGCCGAAAAGAGCCGGCTCGAACAGTTGCTGGCGCAGGGCGCCGGCGCCGGCGACGCGGCCACCAAGCGCGCCGACGCGCTGACCGGCGAGCTCGACAGCCAGCGCCAGATCAGCCAGCAGGCGCTGAGCCAGGTCGAGATCCTCAATCAGCAGATCGCGGCGCTGCGCAAGCAGATCGGCGCGCTGGAGGATGCGCTCAACGTGTCCGAGCAGCGCGACCGCGACTCCAACACCAAGATCGCCGATCTCGGCCGCCGCCTGAACGTGGCGCTGGCGCAGCGCGTCCAGGAGCTGAACCGCTACCGCTCCGACTTCTTCGGCCGCCTGCGCGAAATCCTGGCCGACCGCGAGAACATCCGCATCGTCGGCGACCGTTTCGTCTTCCAGTCGGAGGTGCTGTTCCCGACCGGCTCCGACGTGATCAACGACGCCGGCAAGGTCGAGATGAAGAAGCTCGCCGACGCCATCATCGAGCTGCAGAAGGAAATCCCGCCGGAGATCAACTGGGTGCTGCGTGTCGACGGCCACACCGACAATCAGCCGCTGTCCGGCACCGGCCGCTATCGCGACAACTGGGAGCTGTCGACCGCGCGCTCGACCTCCGTGGTGAA
>JBFLWR010000354.1:0-3078 GCA_040755925.1 Pseudomonadota bacterium | reverse complement strand
CACAAGAGCGCTACCGGCCACTTTCAAATCGTCGATCACTGGGGCAGCTTGGCGCGCATGACCGATCCCGCCAACATCCTCTACGCCAGCGAACCCGCGCTCGACGTCGCTGAGTTCAGGCGCGTGCTGGTGGACTCCGGACTAGGTAAAGTGCGGCCTGTCGACGACGAAGCGCGCCTGAAGGCGATGCTGGATAACGCCAATCTGCTGCTGACGGCGCGGTTCGATCGGCCGGATCGCCAGCTGGTTGGCGTGGCGCGCGGCATGACCGACTTTTCCTGGGTCTGCTACATCTCCGATCTCGCCGTCTCCAGTGCGGCGCAGGGGCTTGGCGTCGGCAAGGGCTTGATGGACGAAGCGCAGCGGCGCCTCGGGCCTTCTGTCGCCATCAGCCTGATCTCGCTGCCCGATGCCGTCGGTTTCTACGAACGCATCGGCATGAAGGCCATGCCGGCCTTCTGGTTCGGGCGCCGGCGCTAGCAACTCCCAGGCACGATCGAAATCTCGGAAAGGCGTAGCCTTCAATTCGCTGCTTGACATGCAACCAAATGGTTGCATATTAATGCCATGAGCATGGATGCCGTCTTTCGCGCCCTGGCCGACCCAACCCGCCGGCAATTGCTGGACAGCCTTTATGCCAGGAACGGGCAGACGCTGAACGCGCTGTGCGAGCACATGGACATGACGCGCCAGGCGGTGACCAAGCATCTGGCGATCCTCGAGGAGGCGAACCTCGTCACCACCATGCGCAGGGGCCGCGAGAAGGAGCACTACCTCAACCCGGTTCCGATCAACGAGATCGCCGAGCGCTGGATCGGCAAGTTCGAGCGCCATCGGCTGGATGCATTGAGCGACCTGAAGAAGCGATTGGAAAGGGAAGAGCCATGAGCGACAACACCTTTGTCTACGTCACCTACATCCGCACCACGCCAGAGAAGCTCTGGACGGCGCTGACCGACCCTGAATTCAACCGGCAGTTCTTCCTCTGCTCCTACCAGGAAAGCGACTGGAAAGTGGGCTCCAGCTGGAAGCTGATCTTCCCGGACGGTCGCGTCGCCGACAGCGGCGAGATCCTGGAGGTCGACCCGCCGAAGCGTCTCGTCATAAAATGGCGCAACGAATGGCTGCCCGAGGTGAAGGAGGACGGCTACACGCGCTGCACCTTCACCATCGAGCAGGACGGCGAATTGATGAAGCTTGCCGTCACCCACGAGGCCGACGGTCCGCACAGGCTGATTGCGAACGTCGCCAAGGGCTGGCCGCTGGTGCTGGCAAGCCTGAAGAGCCTGCTCGAAACGGGCAAGGGCTTCGAGCGCCCGCCGTCGAAGGGCTGAGCATCGTTTCGGATACGATACAACCATTGATGGAGATGGATTGATGCTTCAATGGTCCTCGCCGCAAGCCATGGCGAACGCAGACACGGTCATGGCCTCGGCCGACCTTCCCGCCTCCCCCGGGAAGGTTATCGCCGCGCTGATCACCGAGGACGTCGAGCAGTGGTGGGGCTCGTCCGAAACCTGCCGCATGACCGGCTGGTCCGCCGATCCTCGCGTCGGCGGAAGCTGGAGCGTCACGGTGCGGACGGCCGACGGCAGGCGCCTGCCCGCCAGCGGGGAATTTCTGGAAATCGAGATGCCGCGCCGCATCGTGCAGACGAGGCGCTATGACTGGGACCATCCGGCGCTCGGCCGTCACGAAACGACGCTCGCCTATCTGCTGGAGCCGATCGCGGGCGGCACGCGCCTCATCGTCTGCCACGGCGGCTTCGCCGGCTTTCCCGACGCCGCGGCCGAGCATGCCGATGGCTGGGCGCGCGTGCTCGGCTGGCTGCAAGCGCACTTCGGCGAAGGAAAGCAAGTAGCGGCCTAGACTTTTCGCAAGGACAGGCTCATCCTCGGCAAACAAGGGCCCTCGGCGGGAAGTAGATGCGGCATCTATGCTTCCCGACGAAAGGCTTTCGCCGGCTGGAGGAGGGGTCCGTGGCGGGGAGTGCGTTCAAATACTGCGATCTCGTCATGAAGGGCGGGATCACCAGCGGCATCGTCTACCCCTTTGCGGCGCTGGAGCTGTCGAAGCAATATCGCTTCAAGAGCATCGGCGGCACTTCGGCCGGCGCGATCGCCGCCGCCGCCTGCGCCGCGGCCGCGGCCGGCGAACGGCGCAAGGTCGTTGGACACGCAATCGAGCCGAAGCCGGCCCTGGTCGGCTTCGAAGGGCTGGCCGGCGTGTCCCGGACGCTCGCTCGCGAGGGTTTCATCTTCAGCCTCTTCCAGCCGGCCTCGGGGGCGGCAAATGCCTATAGGCTGGTTGTCCTGCTAGCCGGGAATGCCGGCCTCCTCCGCAAATGTCTTCAGGCCCTACTCGCGGTCGTCGCCATCGCGCCGCTCGAAACCTTCGGGCTGTTCGCGCTTCTCTGCCTTGGATGGTGGGCCGCGGGATATTTCTCGGGGTTTTGGGCGATTGCCCTTCACGCCATTCCGTCATTCCTCGGCTCATATGCCGTCGGCGCGATATTTGCCGCCTTGCGGGTCGCGCGGGTCGTGCGCCGCAATCTTCTCGGCCTCTGCTCCGGCATGGGACCGGCGGGCTCGCGGGGCGCCACGCAGACACTTACCGACTGGCTGCATCAAACCCTGCAGAACCTCTCCGGCCAAGCCGGAGACGGACCGCTCCTGTTCGAGCATCTCTGGAGCGCGCCGCGCTATCCCCACGAGCCTCGCTCGGACCATGCCGTTTCGCTGACGATGATCACCACTGACGTCTCGCACAGCGAGCCGAGAAGCCTGCCTTTCGACCAGGACACCCATTTCTGGTTCACGAAGCGGGAGTTCGACGCCCTTTTTCCCGCTGATGTAGTCGACTGGATGATCCGGCATTCCGGCGAGCCGCGCTCCTTCAAGGGCGAGGCCTATCACCGGCTGCCGGCCTATGGGCAACTCCCGGTTCTGGTCGCCACGCGTATGAGCCTGAGCTTTCCGTTGCTGATCAGCGCGGTCCCGCTGCACGAGATCGTCCATCACGGCGCGGCCGCCGATGGCATGGAACTGCCGGCGCCAAGGCGCAACAGGCCGAAGACGC
>JBFLWR010000353.1:0-2206 GCA_040755925.1 Pseudomonadota bacterium | reverse complement strand
ACTCCTGTTTGCCTCGGCAATCGCGCTCGCCTCGGCGGCGGCCGCCGCCACGCCGGCGAATGCCGGCGACGTTTTCCTCGGCGGCACCTATTTCAACTATGGCCCGTTCGGCGATTTTTATGACAGCTACGGCCCATCGCCGGTCTACGGCGCCTACTGGGGCGGCCCCTATCTCGAACATGGCCCGGGCATCAGCCCGGCCTATTCGGATAATTACGACTATGACGGCGGCTATGTCGCGGCGCAGCCCCACTACTATGCCGTGCGCTACCACCATTGCCGGATCGAAACGGTGAGGCACCGCAGCCATGGCCACTGGGTCAGCCGGAAGGAGCGCGTCTGCGGCTAGAGCCGGATGATTTTCAGCTCGGGCAGCTTTTCGCCCCGTCAAGCGTTGTATAGGCAAACCTTCAGGAGGAGGTTGCGATGAAAAATCTTCTACTTGCCTCTGTGATCGTCGTCGCCTCGGCGGCGGGCACGGTCGCGCCGGCTGATGCGCATCCGCATGTGTTCTTCGGCTTCGGCCTGGTCCCCTTCGGCGGTTACGGGCCATATTACGGCGGTCCGTATTATGGCCCGTATTACGACGACTATTACGACGATTATTATCCCGGCTACTATCCGCCCTACTACCGGTACCACAGGTACTACTATTACCACCGGTACCACCACAGGCACTATTACTACCACACGTACCACCACTACCGGCACTACCACCATCGGCGCCATCACCGGTGACGGATAACGGCGGAGCGTGCGGACTGCCAATCTCCCCCCTTGAGGGGGAGATGTCCGGCAGGACAGAGGGGGGTGCTGTCCCGCCGGCGCCTGAATGGTGAGTGCAGTTCTCCGCCGCCGATTGTTGTGGCGTAGGTCCAGTCCGGAAAGGCCGCGTTCCTTCGCGCCCCGCCGGGCATCTCCTCCACAAGGGGGGAGATGAGCAGCTTCCACGCCTTGCAAATCCCTCCCGCCATGCCATCTAACTCCCTGGCACACGGGAGAATCATGTGACGCAGCGAAGCGGCAGCGCCGACCTGCCGCTGCATGGCGGGCGGGTCCCGAAATGGCTGGGCGATCGGATGACGAAGCTCGGCGCGGTGCTGTGCGAGGCCATCATCCACCATTACGGGCGCGACGAGCTTCTGCGCCGCCTGGCGCATCCCTTCTGGTTCCAGTCCTTCGGCGCCGTGATGGGCATGGACTGGCATTCCTCCGGCATCACCACCTCGGTCATCGGCGCGCTGAAGCGCGGGCTGAACCCGATGGCCGGCGAGCTTGGCCTCCATGTCTGCGGCGGGCGCGGCGCGCATTCGCGCAAGACGCCGGGGGAGTTGCTGGCGATCGGCGACCGTGTCGGGCTCGACGGCGAGGCTTTGGCCACCGCCAGCCGGCTGGTCGCCAAGGTCGACAGCGCCGCCGTGCAGGACGGCTACGACCTCTATCTGCATGGCTTCATCGTCGCCGATGACGGGCGCTGGGTTGTGGTGCAGCAAGGCATGAACGGCGACGCCCGCCAGGCGCGCCGCTACCACTGGCTGTCGGAGGGTCTCAAGAGCTTCGTCGATCAGCCGCATGCGGCGATCGAGGGCCAGCGCCAAGGCGAGATCGTCAACCTCACCGACCACCGCGCCGGGAAAGCGCGCGGCGGCCAGGTCGAGCTGCTGAAGACCATGAGCCCGGAAAAGATCCTGGCCGAGCTTGCCGTGCTGGAGCCGCGTCCGGAGCCTGAGCCGGCCGCGCAACCGCTGCTTCCCAACCTCGTCATGCCCGCGCATCACGACGTGCGCGAGTCGGACATCGTCATGCGCCGCCTGCACGGCAACATCGCCTCGGCCATCGAAAGCGGCCCGAAGGATTTTCCCGACCTGCTGCTCGTCCCCGGCGTCGGCCCGCGCACGGTGCGGGCGCTCGCCATGGTGTCGGAAGTGGTGCACGGCGCGCCCTACCGCTTCTCCGACCCGGCGCGCTTCTCGCTCGCCCACGGCGGCAAGGACCGCCACCCCTTCCCCGTGCCGCTTAAAGTCTATGACGAGACGATCGGCGTGCTGAAATCGGCGGTGGGCAAAGCCAGGCTCGGGCGCGGCGAAGAGCTGGAGGCGCTCAGAAGGCTGGACGGCGAGTCACGCCGGATGGAGCGCTATGTGACCGGGCCGAGCTTGAAGGAGATCGTGGCGGGCGAGATGGACCAGTCGCATCTGCTGGGGGG
>JBFLWR010000352.1:0-11423 GCA_040755925.1 Pseudomonadota bacterium | reverse complement strand
GACCGGCGCGCCGTTCGAGCTCATCAGCATGACGTCGCCCGGCTTCTTGCCGGCGGCTTCCAGCGAAGCCACGGCGGCGACCGAGAGGTGCGCGGCGTGGCTGAAGATCAGGTCGATGTCGGGGTTGGCCAACATCTGGTCGGCGACGATGGTGCCGGCATTGCTTGCTTCCCACTGCATGGCCGGCAGCGAGATGATCTTGACGTCCGGGAACGCCTTCATCTTCTCCTCGAAACCCTTCTGGATATCGAGCGTGTAGGGATCGCCAGGGTCGCCGAGCACCTGCAGGACCTTGCCCTTCACGGCCCCGTTCTTTGCCTTCAGCAGAGCTTCGGCCTGGTCGGCGGCGATGTGGCCGATCTCGACGGTGCCGGCGACCGACGTGAAGTCGGAGGGCGTGGCGGTGATCTGGCGGTCGAACTCGACCACCGGGATGCCGGCCGAGCGGGCGGCTTCAACAGACGGCTTCAGCGCATTGAAATCGACCGCGGCGAGGATGATCGCCTTCGGCTTCAGCGCGATGACGTCGTTCATCTGCGATTGCTGGGCGTCGGTCTTGTTGTCGGCGTTCAGCGTCTTCATCTCATAGCCGACCTGCTTCAGGAACAGTTCCAGCGCGCTCACCGAGCCGGTCTGGAATTCGTCGAGCAGTGTCGGCACCAGGTAATAGACGGTACCCTTGGACTGGGCGAATGCCGGCGTAAGCGTGGCAATTGCCAGGGCCAGGATACCGAAGACAGAAAGTAGCAGTCGCTTCATGTCGTTCGCTCCTCTTTTGCGCCGGACCCCTCTTTTATGGCTCAGCCCGCCGGTCCGGCACCGGCGAGCGTCTCCCCGGTGATCATGTTGATCACCGCATCGGGACTTGTCTTGTTGCGGGCAACGTCGCCCGCCACGACGCCCTGGCGGATCACCACGATCCGGTCGGCGACCTGGAAGGCCTGTTGCATGATGTGGGTGATGATGACGACGCCGATGCCCTGGCTCGCCACCTGGCGGATCATGTCGAGGCCGCGGCGCGTCTGCTCGACGCCGAGCGCGGCAAAGGGCTCGTCCAAAAGCACCAGCTTGCCGCCCCAATGGACGAAGCGGTTGAGCTCGATCGCCTGCCGCTGGCCGCCCGAGAGGTGCTCGACCTTGGTGCGCAGCGAAGGGATGCGTGTGCCGGCATTGGCAAGCGCCTTGGCCACCACCGCCTCCATGGCGCGCTCATCGAGAACCGGGACGCCAAGCACCTTGCGGGTGATCTCGCGGCCCATGAAGAAGTTCGCCACCACATCGACATTGGTGCACAGCGACAGGTCCTGATAGACCGTCTCGATACCGGCCGCCTTGGCCTCGGCGGGCGACCTGGCGAGGAACTCCTTGCCTTCGAACAGCATGCGGCCGGAGGTCGGCTCGAGTCCGCCGGCGATGATCTTGACCAGCGTCGATTTGCCGGCGCCGTTATCGCCGAGCAGCGCCACGACTTCGCCGCGCCCGATCGAGAAGCTGATGCCACGCAGCGCCTGGATGGCGCCATAGTTCTTGGTGACGTTGTCGAGGACCAGCAGCGGTTCGCTCATGCCGCGACGTCTCCGCCTTTGAGAGGATCGCCTTCGCGCTGCCGCTTGGCGGTGAAGATCTGGCCGAAACGGGGCGAGAGCACACCCGACACCGCAAGAGCCGCGGCTCCGCGCAGCACCGCGTGCTGGCCGCCCTCCGCCACGATTATGCGAGGCGTTCGCCGGTCTTTGCGGGCAGAAACGGAATTTTGCAGCGGCTCCGCCGATGCCGCCAGCCGCTCGAGAAGGGCAGGCGAGGCCAGTCCGCCGAGCACGATCGTCTCGGGGTCGAACAGGTTTTCGATAGTCGTGATCGCGTTGCGGAAGATCGGCGCGACCTGCGCCACCCAGTCGGAATCGTCTCCGCTCCAGCGCCCGCGAGCTTCCAGCGAGAGGTAGCGTTCAAGGCAGCCGCGATTGCCGCAGGGGCAGAGCTCACCGCCCGGCACGACCGGGATATGGCCGATCTCGCCGGCATTGCCCCATGCGCCGCGCAACACGCTGCCGTCATGCACCATGGCGCCGCCAAGTCCGACGCCGAAGTAGAGATAGTAATATTCGGCGTGCTGGACGCCGATGCCGTAGAGCCGCTCGCCCATGGCGGCGGCCGCCATGTCGTTTTCGAAGAAGGCGGGCAGGCCGGTCGCGGCGTTCAGCCGCTCGCGCAGGGGAACACCTTGCCAGCCGGCCATTGTGGTGGGGCCGACGAAGCTCATCGTGTCGACGCCGAACGGGCCGGGCAGGGCCATGCCGATGCCGATGACGCGACCGCCCGGCCGCCTGCCCGTCAGGTCGGCGACCATGGCGCCGATAGCCGAGAATGCATCGTCGGGGGTCGGGTTGGGCGCCTCGCTGTGCACGCTCTCGATAACGTCGCCGCTGAGGTTGATCAGTGCCGCATCGATGCCGAGTGGGGTAAGGTGGATGCCAACGGCATAGCCGCCTTCAGGATTGATCCGCAACGTTGTCGGCGGCAGGCCGCGGCCTTTCGGCTCCTCGCGAACCGACAGGATATAGCCCTGCTCCTCCAGCTCGCGCACGATGGTCGAAACGGTCTGGACGGTGAGGCCGACGCTTTCGGCGATTTCGCCGCGCGCGATCGGACCGGAGCGTCGGATGGACTCAAGCACGATGCGCCGATTGTACGGCCGCCCGAACTCCTGATTGGTCCCCCGCAATGCCATGCCTTGCGCTCCCGGTTGACGCAAGGTTCGCAGAGAAGATTTATTCAGTCAAATGGAATTCAAAAATAATTTCGACGACCGTTGCGACGCGACCGAGCCTGCGAGACCTCCACCTTTGGCCGAACTGCCGTAGGCGCTAGTATTTGATGACCCGTCGCTCGATGAGCACGACCAGGCAGAACAGCGCGATCGACAGCGATGACGACAGCACGATCGCTGCGTAGAGGCGATCGGACTGATAATTGAATGTCGCCTGGATGATCAGCGCGCCGAGCCCTTTATCCGAGCCGATCCACTCGCCGACAATGGCGCCGATAACCGCAGTCGCGGAGGCGATCCGCAGCGAGGAGAACAGCATCGGCAATGCGCGCGGCAGGCGCAAGCCCCAGAAGACCTCCCAACGGGTCGCCGACAGCACGCGGAAGAGCTCGTGCTCGTTGTTGCTCGCCGAATCCAGGCCGCGGATCATGTTCACCAGCGTCGGGAAGAAGCAGATCACCGCCGCGATCACGATCTTCGGCGTCATACCGAGGCCGAAGATCAGGATGATGATCGGCGACAGCGCCAGGATCGGGATGGTGTTGAAGAACAATACGATCGGGAAATAGGCCGCCTGCAGGATGCGGCTGTGCACGAAGAGCACGGCCAGCAGCACGGCGGCGAAGTTGCCTATGACGAAGCCAGCCAGCGCTTCGATCGCCGTCGGCCGCAGATTGTCGATCAGCAGGCTGAAGTTCTTCTGGAAGACGCCAAAGATCGCGGTCGGTGTCGGCACGGTATAGGCCGGCACGCCGAGGGCCGGCAGAAGATACTGCCAGGCAACCAGGATCGATGCAGCGCCGAGGATGGGCAGCGCAAGGGTCATTTGCGGAGAGAGCGGCGCCTGTCTCACGATGCGTGCTCCAGCGCGGTGCGCAGCTCCGCCATGGCAGCGATGATGGCCGGATCCTCGCGCGAGCAGCGGTTGCCTTCCTGCTTGATGGGGCGCAGGTCGAGGTCCTTGACCAGGCGCCCCGGATTTGCGGCAAGGACGATGACCCGCTCGCCCAGATAGGCGGCCTCGGCGATCGAATGGGTGACGAAGAGGATCGTCGTGCCGGTGCGGCGCCAGAGCGAAAGCAGTTCGTCGTTGAGGCGGTCACGGGTGATCTCGTCCAGCGCGCCGAACGGCTCATCCATCAAAAGCACTTTCGGTTCGCCCAGCAGCGCGCGGGCGATCGCCACGCGCTGGCGCTGGCCGCCGGAGAGCTGATGCGGCAGGCGTTCGCCGAAGCCGCCGAGGCCCATGAGCTCCAGCAGCTCCGCGCTGCGATCCTCAATTTTCCGGGTCAGGCTGCCTTGGCCGACGCCGAGCGGGAGGCGCACATTGTCGCGCACCGTGCGCCAGGGCAGCAGGGTGGAATCCTGGAAGACGAAGCCGACATCGCGCCGCGAGCGCACCGCATGTGGCGTCTCGCCGAGCACGCTGATCGTGCCGCCGAGCGGGTCGAGCAGATCGGCGACCACCCTGAGCAAGGTCGACTTGCCGCAGCCGGAGGGGCCAAGGATCGACAGGAAGGAGCCGGCCGCGACCGTGAGGTCGAGGCCGGAGAGCACTTTGACGGCCGTATGCCGGCCGCCATAGCCGACATCCAGCCGATGGGCGTCAATCGCGTTCGCCATTAGATCAGCACGACGTTTGGCTGAATCGTCATGCTGATCTAACTCTTTGTTGGAGCATGATCTTTTCCGAAAACCGGTTCCCACTTTTCGGGATCATGCTCTAGGCCGCGGGCGCGTCGAGCTTGGGCCGGTCGGCGGCCGAAAGCTCCAGGATCTTGGTGGTGTAGACATCTTTGGTGGCCGGGCGGCCGTTCGGATACTGGCCAACCTTGTCAAGCAGAGCCAACTGCTCCTCGATCGAGGCGGGGTCGAATGTGCCCCAGCCGTCCTTGGCGGTCGCGCCGTCGAAGGAAAGCTTCAGCACCAGGCTGACGGTCTTTTCCTCCCAGCCGAGATCCATTTCCGGATAGGCGGCGACCATCTTCTTCACCGCTTCCTCGGGATTGGCATGCACCCAGCCCCAGCCCTTGCCGACGGCGCCGATGAACTTCGCCAGCGTCTCGGGGTCCTTCTCGATCGCGGCGTCGGTGGCAAAGTAGACATCGGCATAGGAACTCAGGCCGAGCTCGCGCACCAGAAGATCGATGCGATCGTCGCCGACAACGCTCAGCGCCTGCGTGTTGGTAATCCAGCCGCCGATGGCGTCTACTTCGCCGCGCACCAGCGGGCCCTTGTCGAAGCCGACATTCACGATGGTCACCTCGGACGGATCGATGCCGTTCTTGGCGAGGATCTCGTCGATGACGAAGCGGGCCGTCGGCTGGATGCCGATCTTCTTGCCCTTGAGGTCGGCGACGCCGCGGATCGGCTTTGCCGGCTTCGAGGTCAGCGCGTAAGGGCCGGTGCGGAAGCCGCAGGCGATGATCTTGACCGGCACGCCATTGGCGCGCGCGGCATAGAGCTGCGGCGTTTCGGAGAATTGGCCGAGTTGCGCCGAGCCGGAAATGACTGGCGGCACGGTCGACGCGTTGGGGCCGCCGGGGCTGAATTCGACGTCGAGCCCGGCATCCTTGAAATAGCCGTTGGCGACGGCCGCGATGTCGCCGATCTGGCCGTTGGACATCAACCAGTCATACTGAATGACGACCTTGCCGGCGGCCCTGGCGCCCGGCGTCAGCACCAGTTCCATGCCGGCCGACGCCGCCGCGACCGCTGCGATGCCACCCTTCACGAAAGTGCGGCGGTTCAATTCGAAGTCCCTGTTCCCATTCATTTTTCGCTCCTGTTTCAGACTTCTCGTCTCTTCTTCAGGCGCCGCTCCCTCCGGCGCGGCGTCTTCTACGGCTGTTCGTCGTGGTAGTCGCCGGGGCCGCCGTCGAGCCAGGCATAGAGTTCCCAGAGCGTGTCGTCCGGGTCGGTGAAATAGGCGCAGCGCGCATTCCAGACATAGTTTTCAGGCGGTCCGTAGAAGGGCACGCCCTTGGCGCTCAGCTCAGCATGCAGCCGGTCGATATCGGCGGGAGTGTCGAGCTGGACGGCGACACAGACCTTGTGCGCATGGCGCGGCGACCTCAGCTTCGACACGCCGGTGTGCTTGTTGATGTGGCCGAGTTCCCAGGCGGCGAGCGTTACGCCTTGTCCGTGGAAGTCGGCGAAGCCCTCGGCACGGCGGCGCAGGCGAAAGCCGAGCTTACCGACATAGAATTCGACGGTGCGCTCGATGTCATCGACAAGCAGGCAGACGTCGGAGATGCGGGTGATGCTCGCCATGCTATTTCGCACCGCCGGTTTTCTGGAGGGGTAGCTTGACGCCGACCCGGTTGGCCGCACCGATGATGTGGGCGCGCATCGCCGCTTCCGCGGCTGCCGGGTCGCCGGCCACCAGCGCTTCGTAGACGCGCACATGCTCGCCGACATTGATCTCGACGAGATCGTGCAGCGGGTTGGTCATGCGGGCGTACTGGATCGAATGGCGGATCTGCTCGCAGACGAAGGAAATGAAAGTGTGGATGTAGCTGTTGCCGGTGGCCCGCGCGATCTCGCGATGGAAGAGCAGGTCGGCGTCGATGCTGCCGTCCTCCCAGCGCTCCTCGCCGCTCATGCGGTCGAGCGCCGCCTTGATCGAGTCGAGATGCTCCTGGCTGCGTCGCGCCGCAGCCAGCGCTGCCGATTCCGCCTCGAGGATGCAGCGCAGCTCGAACAGCCGCTCCATATTATGCGCGTCCTTGAGCGCCTCGCGGTCGATGCGGATTGCCGCGCGCTGCTCGGGCGCCAGCACAAAAGCGCCGATGCCTTGACGCGCCTCGATCATGCCGTCCGCCCGGAGCTGGGCGATCGCCTCGCGCACGACATTGCGGCTGACACCGAATTTTTCGGAAAGCTCCTGCTCGGTCGGCAGCCGTGCGCCAGGGTTCAACTCGCCCGATTCGATCTCGCGGCTGAGGAAGGCGGCGACCCGGTGCGGCAGCGTTTCGACAGTGCCGATGGCAGCCAATCTTTGCTTCATGAGGACGTCTCCATCGAGGGCAGCAGGCAGCCGGGGTTCATAAGCCCCTTGGGGTCGAGGGCCGACTTCAAGGCTATGGCCATGCGCCGATGGGTAGGCGAGAGCCCGGCCCAGAACTCGCGCCGGCGGCTGCGACCGATGCCGTGCTCGGCGCTGATCGAGCCGCCCAGGGCGACCGCGATCTGGTAAAGGCCGGCTGTCACTTCGACGCCTCGCGCGCGGGCTTCGTTCTCGCCGAGTTCGAGCGGTGGCAGCACGTTGAAATGGATGTTGCCGTCGCCGGCATGGCCATAGGCGAGTGGGATCCAGCCGGGGTGTTCTGTTGCGACGAAGATGCGGGCACGCTCGATCAGGGCCGGGATGTCGGAAATGCGCACCGAGAGGTCCGTGCGAACATGGTAGCCGCGTTTCACCTGGCCCTCGACCAGCCCTTCGCGGATCGCCCAGAAGGCCCTGGCTTGAGAATTGCTGGTTGCGAGCACGGCGTCGGTTACCCGCCCGGCCTCCATCGCCTCGGCAAGAAAGCCGGCCAGCAAGGCGTTAAGATCGATGCCTGGCCCCGAAGACAACTCCATGAGCACCTGGACCGGCGCTTCAACAGGGGCCGGCATGCTCGGATCAATCAGCCGGGCAAGCTCGATGCATTCCGCACCGATGATCTCGAAGGCCGAGATCAGGTCGGAACAAGCTCGGCGCGCCCGATTGAAGAGCTGGATGGCGGTCTCAAAAGAGGGGAGTCCAAGATAAGCGGTTTCGATATGGGCAGGCTTCGGAAACAGCTTGACCTCGACGCCGGTGACGATGCCCAGCGTGCCTTCCGAGCCGATGAAGAGCTGCTTCAGGTCGTAGCCGCTGTTGTTCTTACGCAGGCCTGAAAAACCATTCCACAACTCGCCGTCGGCGAGCACGACTTCCAGCCCGAGTATCAGGTCGCGCGCCATGCCGTAGCGCAGCACGTTGACGCCGCCGGCATTGCTCGCCGCGTTGCCGCCGATCTGGCAGCTGCCCTGCGCGCCGAGCGCCAGCGGAAACAGGCAGTCCCTTGCCTCGCTCGCATCCTTGATCGCCTGCAGCACACAACCCGCATCGGTCTGCAGGGTGAAATTGTCGGCGTCGATCCGCCGGATGGAATTCAGCCTCTCCAGGCTGACGATGACCAGTTCGGCGCCACTGCTGTCGATGGCGCCTGAAACCAGTCCGGTGTTGCCGCCCTGCGGAATGACGCCGAGGCCGAGCTCGTTGCAAAGCCGCATAAGCGCCTGCACCTCGCTAACGGAGCCGGGGCGCAGCACGGCAAGCGCGTCGCCGCGATAATCGCCCGCCCAATCGCCCAGGTATTTCGCCATTTCGGCAGCGTCGGCGACGAGACCGTTGCGCCCGACCGCGCCTTCGAGGGCGTTGAGGATGTCAGACGATGGGCTGTGGACGGTCATCTGTGGCGGCAATTCGATGTCAGGCGATAGGGTGATACATATCATCCTACAACTTAAATCGAGTCAATCCATGCCTCACGCCGTAGTGTAAGGTTTGTGGATATCGGGATGCGCGGGTCGTGCAGGCCGAAACGCCTAGAGGTACTGCGCGACCCTCTTGCCGACAGCCAGGAAGCGAAGCGGGTCGACCGCCTCGCCGTTATGGCGCACCTCATAGTGGAGATGCGGGCCGGTCGAGCGGCCGCTGCTGCCGGTCTTGCCGATCACGTCGCCGGCCGAGAGCTTCTGACCGACGGTCACGTCGATCTCGCTCAAATGTCCATAGCGTGTGGCAAAGCCATTGCCATGGTCAACCTCGACCATGCGGCCATAGCCGCCGGCCCAACCAGCCCTGGTGACAACGCCGGCGGCCGTGACCTTTGCCGGCATACCAATCGGCGCCCTGAAATCCATTCCCGTATGCAGGGCGGCCGTGCCGAGCATGGGGTCGGTCCGAACGCCGAACGGGCTGGTCACGGTGTGACCAGGGGCAGGATTGGCAAGAGGCAGCTTGCGCGCCTCCTTCTTGACCTGATCCAGCGCATCCAGCGCCTCGTCCAGCTCCTTGACCTTGCTGTCGAACACCATCGAGGGATCAAGCGGTACCAGCGGTCCGCCGACGTCGCTCTTGTCCAGGTCGCTGTCGACCGGCAGTCCCGCCGCCTGCAGCGCCTGGGTAATCGCGTCGACGTTCCTGTAGGCATTATCGGCAAGCGTGGTTATGCGCGACAGCTGCTGGGTTTCGATCGCCTTCAGCGATGCGTTGATCGATACGAACAGCTTGTCGGCGCGATCCGCCGTCGTTTCGCTGTCGAGCGGGCCTGACCGGGTCGACCACAGCGAGAAGGGCCTTGTGTCGCTGGCGCCCAGGCTGGCGACGGAATAGGTCGGAGCCTGCGAAATGCTGCCCGTCACCTCGGCGTGCCCGTCGGGCTTCGCCCCGGCGTCGCTCGTGGCTGGCACATTGCCGACCTCGCTTTCGGCGCGTTCGAGGATCGGTCCAAGTCGGCCATGGCGTTGGCTGAGCTGCGTCTGCCTGGCGATCAATTCGCTGACCTTGGTTTCCATGAGCTGCTGGTCGAGCAACTGGCGGCTGGTGATGCGGTCCACCTGGGCGCGGAGCGCCGATATGCGATCTTCGTAGGCCTGCTGCATGCGCGCCTGGCGGGCCGTTGTGGCGCCGATCAGGTCGTCACGCAGCACCAGATAGGAGGTGGCCAGCAGATAGCCGATGGCGATTGCCGCCAGCGCGGAGCCGATCAGCGCGGCAAGCCAGGGGCGAATGGTGAAATGCCTTATTTCGTTGCCCCGGGCGATGATGACCGTGTGGGGCTCTTTACGCCTGCCGAAGACCGCTGACTGACCGGTTGGGTTCACGGGACCAAGCTTTCGTTACGACACCACGACAGCTTGGATTACACATTATTAGGGTTAACAAAGCTTTGCGCGCCGCAATGTTGGCGTAACCAAGTCGCGTTATGCGCGTGGCAGGTTGCAGCCGGGGCAGAGGGCCGCCGGCGCGGCGCGCAAGGATCAGGCCCGTCAAAGCGCGCGCACCGCCTCCAGCACTTCCTCCGCATGGCCTTTGACCCGCACCTGCCGCCAGATGCGGACAATGCGTCCGTCCTTTCCGATCAGGAAGGTGGCGCGTTCGACACCCATGTATTTGCGGCCATACATGGTCTTCTCGACCCACAGATGATAGGCCTCTATCACCTTGCGCTCCTCGTCGGCGACGAGGTCGACCGTGAGAGCGTGCTTGGCCTTGAATTTGTCGTGTTTCTTCACGGAATCTGGAGATAGCCCGATCACCACGGCGCCGGCCTTCTCGAACTCCGGCTTCAGCTGCGAGAAGCCGATCGCCTCGGTGGTGCAACCTGTGGTGTCGTCCTGCGGATAGAAGTAGAGTACAACGAGCTCTCCGAGGAATGCGGCGAGGCTGAGGGAGCCGCCGCCATCCCGCGGAAGATCGAATTGCGGCGCAATGTCGCCCACGTCGAGGTCAGCCATATCGATGCCCTTGTCTGAGGTTACGCGCGAGAAAACATCGATATAACGTGAGACGGGGATTCGTCCACGACGAGTTCGGCACAACGGAATACTGCTTGGATCAGGAGCAACCGCAACACGAGAAGATCAAGTTCAGGCGTGATGAGATCACCGACCTGGGGGCGTTTCCATCCGCCTGCACCGTGCCGCCTCTCGGCCGGGCAAAGATCGGCCGTGGCTTTCGCATTCTCGGGCGGGTGTTCGCCGCGCTCTGCGCGGTTGTGTTCCTGGCCGCCGGCGCCGTCTACGTGCTGGGCACGTCCGGCATCGGCACCGAGCGACTGCGGACCGAAGCCGAGGCGGCGATCGAGAAGCTGGCTGGCGTCGACGTCCACGTCACGGCAGGGCCGACAAGGCTGACGCTCGATGGGTCGAGCTTCGTGGCCCTGCAGGTCAGCGATGTCAGCCTGAAGACGGCCGATGGCAAGCCCATGGCCGATGTCGGGCGCGTGCGATTCGGCATTCGGCTATTGCCGCTGCTGTCCGGCGAGGTGCGGCTGACCAGCGCCAGGTTTTCCGATGCCCGTATCATAGTGGCGGCGATGCCTTCCGGTGGCGGCGACTGGACTGCAATGCTTCGCGACGCGGACGGTCTGATCGATCCTGAAAAAGTTCTGGCGGCGGTGTTTGCCGGCGCCAACGAGGCGCTGGACGCCGTGCGCGAGGATTCGATGCGGCAGATCGACCTGCGCAACGTCGAGTTCGAGTTGCCGGATAGCGGACCGGTCAAGCGCGTGTCCGTGGCCTCCGCGACGGTAGCGCAGACCGGCACAGGCAGCATGCGGCTGTCCTACGATGTCGATCTCGACGGGCGACACGCAACTTTGACGGCGTCCGCCAGCCGAGACGCGGCGGTCCGTCGGATCGCCTCGCTGGATGCCAACCTCCAGATCGACGGCGCCAATGGCAGCCCCAACACTGCGGAAGGGATCGCGGCGGCTGACGGCAGCCGGCTTGGGTCGGTTTCGCTGAAGCTCTCGGGTTCGGAGGCATCCGGCGAGACGCCGTCGCGGCTGGCGGCTTCGCTGTCGCTTGGCGGTTCGGCGCTCGACGTCGGCGAGCGCGGCCTGCTGCCGGGCGATGTCGATGCCAATGCCACGCTCGAGGGTGGGTCGAACAAGATCTC
>JBFLWR010000351.1:0-18866 GCA_040755925.1 Pseudomonadota bacterium | reverse complement strand
GGGTTCCCGGATCGAATGCCTCGGACTCGACCGAGATATTCCAGGAAGGTCTGCGCATCGCGCCGATGAAGCTCTACGAACGCGGCGCGCCCAACAGGACACTGCTGAAGATCATCGAGAAGAACGTGCGGCTGCCCGACCTCGTGCTTGGCGATCTCGACGCGCAATACGCCACCTGCAACATCGGAGAACGCGAGATGCTGCGGCTCTTCGAGCGGCATCGCGGCGACCTGGAAGCCTATTTCGATCGCCTGATCGACTATGGCGAGGAACTGACGCGCAAGGCGATCGCCAGCTGGCCGGACGGCGACTACACCTTCACCGATTACATCGATGGCGACGGTTTCTCGCCGGCGCCGATTCCGATTGTCTGTCGGATCACCGTGAAGGGCGATCATCTCTGGGTCGATTTCGCCGGCTCCTCGCCGCAGGTGAAGGGCGCGATCAACGCGACGCTCTCTTTCGTCAAGTCGTCGACCTATCTGACCGTTCGTTGCGCGCTCGACCACGACGTCCCGAACAATGCCGGCGTCTATCGCTGCATCACGGTGACGGCGCCGGAAGGCTCGATCCTCAATCCGAAGATGCCGGCGCCGGTCGCGGCGCGGGCGCTGACCGGTTATCGCGTCGTCGACACGGTCATGGGCGCCCTGGCGCAGATCGCGCCGCAGCGGCTGATGGCTGCCGGCGAGGGCGGCAACACGGTGGTCGCCATCGGCGGCTATCACGGCCCGGAGCACAGGCCCTTCGTCCTCGTCGACATGATCAACGGCGCCTGGGGTGGGCGATCCGACAAGGACGGCATCGAGGGCATAACCAATCCCAGCCAGAACATGTCGAACCTGCCCATCGAAACCATCGAGGCGCGCTACCCTCTGATTATGGAGGAGTATTCGCTGCGCCCGGATTCCGGTGGTGCGGGCCAATATCGGGGCGGGCTCGGGCTGGCACGGCAGTATCGGCTGCTGGCGGATGCGGCGATCCTGCAATTGCGCGCCGACCGCCATGAACATCCGCCTTACGGACTGTTCGGCGGCCGGCCCGGGGCAAGCTCGCGAAACCTCATGAAGCAGAACGGTGAATGGCGCGTGCTGCCGGCCAAGGTGACGCTTGAGATCGGCAAGGACACGGTCATCCGCCATGAGCAAGCCGGCGGTGGCGGTTGGGGCGATCCGTCAAAGCGCGAACCCGGCGCAATCGCGGCCGATATCCGCAACGGCAAGGTTTCCGCCGAGCGGGCTGCCGCCGACTACGGAGTCGAGCAATAAGTTCTTCAGGCCACCGGTATCTCGAGGCTCTCTCTCGCCAACCAAGCAACGTCAACCCGGCGGACACCGCCAGCAAAAGGAGATCAGGACTATGACATGGAGCGGTGTTTTTCCCGCGGTCACCACCAAGATGTTGAAATCGGGCGCCATCGATCTGGAAGCCACACAGGCGAGCATCGATCGCCTGGTCACCAACGGCGTTTCGGGTGTGATCGTCCTGCCGATGCTCGGCGAGAACGCCATCCTCACCCAGGCCGAACGCGACGCCGTCGTCACGGCTGCGCGCGAGGTTGTGGCCGGCCGTGTGCCGCTGCTGTCGGGTCTGGCCGAATTGTCGACCGACAATGCCGTTGCCGCGGCGCGCAACTATCAAAAGCTGGGCGCCGAGGGCCTGATGACCTTTCCAAGCCTTGGCTATCGCACGGACCGCCGCGAAACGGTCGAATGGTACAAGGCGGTTGCGCAGGCGAGCGACCTGCCGGTGATGATCTACAACAACCCGTTAGCCTACAAGGTGGACGTCGATGTCGAGACGCTGAAGGCGCTGGTCGATGTGCCCGGCATCGTCGCCATCAAGGAGGAGACGGGCGACATCCGGCGGGTGACCGACCTGTTCAACGCCTTCGGAGATCGCTTCGACATCTTCTGCGGCGTCGACGATCTTATCCTTGAAAGCCTGGCGCTCGGCGTCGTCGGCTGGGTTTCGGGCATGACCAATGCATGGCCGGCGGAATGCGTCGCGCTCTTTAACGCGGCGAGGGCCGGAGACTTCAAGGGCGCGCTGCCGCTCTACAGGCTGCTGACGCCGGCCTTCCACCTCGACACCGACGTGAAGCTTGTCCAGTACATCAAGCTCGCGGAGCATTTCGTCTATGGCGCGCCCGAATTCGTGCGCAGGCCGCGCCTGCCGATCGAGGGCGAAGAGCGCGTGATGGTCGAGAAGATCATCAAGGCCGCGATCGCGGGCCTTGCGAAACGATCCTGATCCGTGGCGCGTTTTCCGCGCGACACTGGCCATTGGGTCGGCGCCTCAAGGGACGCCGAGCCTGCCCTAAAACCGCGGCCGGGACACCATGTGCGCGACGCGCGCCATGTCGGCGCTCATTTCGCGGTCGTCGTCGAGCGGGGCGACGAGCGCGCGCACGGCGGCATAGGTGCGTTGCGGCCCTTCGCCCATCGTGTCGAGGACACCGCGCAGCTCCACTCCGGTCGCCGCGAAGATCAGCTCCATCGCCACCAGGTAGCGCAGGCGCTCGATGATCCCGGCGGTCTTGGCCACCACGCGTGGCGCCATCGACGACTGATCCTCGACGCCGTCCGAAACCGCGAGCGGGCTGAGCGACATCGGGTTGGCGAGATGCCGGATCTCCGCCTCCAGCGCGGCGACCGGCTTCTGCAATTCCGCATAGCCCTGGCGGCTGCCGCCCCTGGCCGACAGGAAGCGTGGCAGGTCCGCCACCGTCGGCGACATCAGCTTCAGCGAGCGGTTGGCGGTGCCGACGGCGCAATGGGCGAGCGCCTGGCCGAATTGCTCCCACGCCAGCGTGAACGCCGTGAGGTCGAAATTGCCGTTGGAGACGACCTGTTCGACCGCCGGTAGGATCACCGGATTGTCACCCGAATGGCTGAGCTCTATCTCGGTTGCCAGCCTGGCCTGTTCGAAGGCATGCAGCAGGCCGCCCCAGACCTGCGGCACGCAGCGGAAGCTCAGCGGGTCCTGGATGCGCCGCGCCGCGTTCTCTTTCCACAGCCCGCTGCCGGCTAGCTCGGTCCGCAGCCGCGCGCCGATTTCGCATTGGCCGAATGCCGGCCGCGCCGCCAGGGCATCCTCGTCGATGGCCTTGAGCGACGCGCGGAACGCTTCGTAGTTGAGCGCTATCGCAGCCAGCGACCAGTCGATCAGGCAGGCGACATCCTCCAGCGCCAGGCATGCGGCTCCCGTCGAAAGGCTGTTCGCGACGATGATGGCATGGCCGTCCTTCTCGCGCAGGTCGAGCGGCTCTAGTCCGGCAAGCGCAAGCGCCTCGGCCGATGTCATGACCTTGCCCTGATATTCGGTCTCGCCGTCGCCGCGCAGCGCCCTCGCCAGATGGCCGAGCGGCGCAAGGTCAGCCGCCCCGATCGATCCCCAACTGGGGATCACCGGATGGACGCCGGCGTTGAGCGCCGCCAGCAGGCCCAGGATGACGCGCTCGGAGGCGCCGGTACCGCCGGCGGCCATGCCCGAAATGCGCGCCGTCATCAACGCCCGTACCGCCTCGACCGGCAGAGCCGGCCCGGCGCCCATGCTGTGGCTGAGCGGCACGCTGTGCTGGAACGCGATCAGATCGGCCTCCGCGAGCGGGGTGTCGACGCACGCGCCAAGGCCGGTGGTGACGCCGTAGAGCGGTTTGCCGAGCTGGGTCAGATGTTCGATCAGGGCACGGCTTGCCCGGATGCGCTGCATGGCTGTCTCGCCGAGCACGAGGCGGGCATTGCGCCGTGCTATCTCGGCGACATCGGCCGCGCTGAGCGGGCTGGCGTCGAGGACCACAACTCTCGCTGTCATTTTCTGCGTCCATCCCATGATTGGCGCCCCGGCCTTCGCCCCGAGACTGGCGGGTGCACCATAATCGCGATCCGGTCCGGGCATTGTCGTGAATCCGTCCGATCGTTGCGGCAGCCATGCTTCCCCGGCTCTTTCCGATGTCAGTTCAATTGGCAAGGCTACCGGCATGTTGGGAACCTTTGTCACGCCGCCGGCTTTGCCTATATGCTGAAGATATCGACAGCCAGAAAGGCAGTGCTCATCATGACGAAATACCTCGCGTCCCTTGCTCTTGTTCTTGGCGTGGCCTTCGGCATGTCCGCCCCGGCATTCGCGGCGGAGCGATATCGCGATCGTAGCGTCGAGCAGGAAAGCTACGTTCCAGCGGGTGGCGATATCATCGATTTCCTGTTCGGCGGCCCGCGCTACTACGACCAGCAGCTGTTCACCACTGCCGCTGGTCCCTGCGCCTACAACCGGACGGGCCCGGATGGGAACGCCGCAAACATGATCAACGGTCATTATTGCGGAAAATAGCCGGCTTCGCAGCTTGCGTTGGAGTCCATTTTTTGCCGAGCGCGCCGCGCGACGGAGGGTCGCGCACGTTCTACGAAATTATTGTATACAATAAATAAGAATGATGTTGACAATCTGTCGCAGTCGGTTTCCCTTAAGGTATCCGCGCAGCCAATGAGCCAAACACAAAGCGCGATAACCAGAAGGGGAACTGCAGATGATCAACCGTCGTTCGACTCTGAAATCCATTGCGCTTGGCGCCGTCTCGGCTCTCGCGATTGCCGCCGTGGGCATGTCGTCCGCGCAGGCTGAAAACAAGGAACTCAAGATCGGCTTTGTCGGCGTCACCAGCGGCCCGGCCGCCGCCTGGGGCACGTCCAACGTGCGTTCGATGCAGACGCGCGCCGCCTGGCTCAACGAGACCGGCGGCGTCAAGATCGGCAACGATACCTACAACATCAACATCGTCACCTTCGACGACCAGAAGGACCCCAAGCGCGCCATCGCCGGCATGGAGAAGATGGCTCAGGAAGGCGTGCACTACGTCGTTGGGCCGAATGTCGATGACGGCGCGGCCGCCGTGCGCCCTGTCGCCGAGGCCAACGGCATCATCTATTTCCCCTACGCTTTCCCCAAGGCGCTCTACCAGAAGCCGGCCTCGAATGCCGTGCTCGGCATGATCGCGAATTACCAGTCTGGCCCGGCGATCTATAAATATCTCAAGGAAAACAAGGGCGTGAAGACGATCGCCTTTGTCGCGGCGAATGAATCCGACCCGCTCAGCCAGCGCGACAGCGGCGTCGAGGCGGCCAAGGCGCTCGGCCTGCAGATCGTCGCACAGAACGACACCTACCAGAACGACACCCGCGACTTCACGCCGGTGCTGACCCCGATCGTGGCGCTGAAGCCCGACCTGCTGGTGCTGTCGGGCGTGGCGCCTGCCAATGCGCCGCTGCTCATCCGCGCCGCTCGCGAGCTCGGCTACGAGGGCCTGATCTCGACCGAAACCGCGCAGGACGCGAAGGTGCTTCAAGAAGGCGCCGGCGAATACGCCAACGGCTTCATCTCGGTCGGCGGCGCCTCCACGCCGGAGATCGCCTCGGACGCCATGAAGGAATTCGTCGCCCGCTACACCAAGATGTTCGGCGAGTACAACGACGAGTCCAACACCAAGGTCTACGCGCTCGAATACATTATCGAAACCTTGAAGGCCAATCCGAAGGCCATCAACGATGTCGCCGAATTCAAGAAGACGATGGACACCTTCTCGGCGCCCAACCCCTATCTCAAGGGCGACGCCAAGCTAAGCTATGTCGGCACGACATCCTTCGGCCAGAAGCGCCAGCTTGCCGTGCCGATGGTGGTCAACGAATACAAGGACGGCGCTTTCCAGACCCTGTTCGTCGGCTCTGTCGACTGACGTACCTTCGCGTATCGCTTCCTCCCGCTTGCCGCGGGCCCGGGCCACGGCCCGGACCCGCGGCAGATCGAAGGTGTCATGGAACAGGTCATCGCCAACGGATTGTACCTCGGTGCCCAATATGCGCTGATCGCGCTGGGCCTCACGCTGATCTTCGCCCTGATGAACGTGCTCAATTTCGCCCATGGGCAGATGTACGTTCTGGGCGGGTTCATCACCTACACCGTCTACGGACAGCTCGGCCTGCCTTTCGTGGTGGCGTTGCTGGCGTCGGGTGTGACGCTCGCCATCATCGGCGCGCTGATGGAGAAGTTCCTCTTTCGCACAGTCATCAAGCGCAGTCACCGCGAGGAGAGCACCATGCTGCTCGCGGCGGCGACGGCGTTCTTCTTCGATGCCGTCATCCTGCTTATCTTCGGCGAGAAGCAGCGCGGCGTCCCCAAGATCGTCAAGGGCGTCTTCAACGATTTCGGCATCATCATGCCGTATGACCGCCTTCTGGTCGGCGCCTTGGCCATCGTCTTCATCGCCGCCTTCGTCCTCTACATGCAGTACAGCCGGGTCGGCCGCGCCATGCGCGCGCTCGCCCAGGACCGCGTCGCGGCCCAGCTGATGGGCGTGCGGGTCGATCGCTATTCGATGATCGGCTTCGCCATGGGCGCCATGCTGGCGGGCGTCGTCGGCGGCCTCCTGGTCACCATCACCGGCGTCAACTCCGGTATCGGCGGGCCGATATCGATCAAGGCCTTCCTGATGGTGATGATCGGCGGCGCCGGCGTTGTCGGTGGCGCGATCGCCGGTGGCTTCATCCTCGGCATGATGGAGTCGGTCGGCCTGACCGTGCTGCGCGAATATGGCGACGTCACCTACCTCGTCATTTTCGCCGCCCTGATGGTGTTCCTGTCGATCCGTCCCAACGGGTTGATGGGCAAGCCGTGGGGTTGATCGCACGATGAATCTCACCCTGAAAATCGCTTCGGTCGTCGCCTTCCTGGCGATCGTCTTCATCGCCGTGCCGGCCGCGATCTCGTCGAGCGGCCGCTTCGACCTCTACTACACGCTGACCTCGGTGGCGCTGCTCAGCATCGCCAGCGCCGGCGTGTGGCTGACCTTCTATATCGGCCGCATCAACATCGGCCAGGGCGCCTACGCGCTGATGGGCGGTTATGTATCGGCAATATTGGTGATGAATTACGGCTGGTCGTTCTGGCTGACCTTGCCGGCCGCCGGCGTCTTCTGCGCGGCGGCCAGCGTGCTGATCGGCCTGCCGATCCTGCGCCTGCGCGGCGTCTATTTCGCCATGGTGACGCTGGTGCTCACCGAGGTGGCGCGGCTGCTTGCGCTGGCGCTGCCGATCACCAACGGCGCCAAGGGCATCGTCAGCATCCCGCTGCCGGGGGCGCTGACGGTCTTCGGGATCACGCTGATCCCGGACTTCGCCACGCTGCAGAACTCGCGGCTCGCCTTCTACCTGCTGGCGGTCACGTTGATGGTGGTCTGCTTTGCGGTGATGTACCGGCTGGTCAATTCGCGCATCGGCAGGCTCTGCCAGTCGCTGCAGCAGAATGAGGAGCTCGCCTCATCGATCGGCGTCAACATCGCCTGGCTGCGCGTCATCGCCTATGCCGTATCGTCCTTCTTCGGCGGCGTCGCCGGCGCGATCTTCGCCGCCATTTCGCAGTCCATCTATCCGTCGAGCTTCACGGTCACCGACTCCGTCAACTTCATGCTGAACTGCTTCCTAGGCGGCTTGGGCTATGTGTTCGGACCGATGCTCGGCACGCTGGTGCTCTATTTCGGCTGGGACCTTCTGTTCCAGACCGGCCAGTTCCAGTTGCTGATCTATTCCGGCCTGATGATCGTCCTGATGCTGGTGCTGCCCAACGGCCTGCTCAGCCTCTCCGAAGCAACCCGGAAGAAGGGTTGAGCCATGGCCGAACTGCTCGAAGTCTCAGGCATCACCAAGCGCTTCGGCGGCCTGGTTGCCGTAAACGACGTCTCCTTCAAGGTGCGCGAGAAGGAAATCCTGTCGGTGATCGGACCGAACGGCGCCGGCAAGTCGACGCTGTTCAAGCTGATCTCGTCGTTCCTCAAGCCAACGACGGGCGAGGTGCGCCTCAAGGGCGAACGCATCTCGGGTCTCGCGCCGCACATCGCCGCTCGCCGGGGCGTCGTGCGCACCTTCCAGGAGACGACGATCTTCAAGAACATGAGCGTGCGCGACAACGTTGTCATCGCACATCACCTGCGCTCGAAGGCAAGCCTCTTCGGCTTCTTCCTCGGCACCGGAACTGCTCGGGCGGATGAGACGGCCTTCCGGCAGTCCGCCGACGAAATCCTGGCCCTGCTCGGCCTGTCCTCTCTTGCTGACGAAACTGCGCGCAACCTGCCGCATGGCCATCTGCGGGCGCTCGGCATCGCCATAGGTCTCGCCACCAATCCTTCGATCCTTTTGCTCGACGAGCCCTTTGCCGGCATGAACCACGAGGAGACGATGCGCATGGTGGAGATGGTACGGCGGCTGCGCGAGCGCGGTCTCACCATCCTGCTCGTCGAGCACGACATGCCGGCGGTGATGAAGATCTCGGACAGGCTCGTCGTGCTCAATTTCGGGCAGAAGATCGCCGAGGGAACGCCGTCGGAAATCCAGGCCGACGAGAGGGTGATCGAAGCCTATCTCGGCAGCGAGGACGAGGCGATCGGCCTATGAACCAGATCCTGAACTTCGCCAATGTCGAGCTCTACTACGATCACGTCTACGCGCTGAAAGGCGTCTCGCTGGAAGTCAACGAGGGCGAGACGGTCGCGCTGATCGGCGCCAACGGCGCCGGCAAGTCGTCGATCCTTCGGGCCATCACTGGGCTGCGCAAGATCCGGTCGGGCGAAATCCATTACGGCGGCAAGCGCATCGATGGCGCCGCCCCGGACGAGATCGTCAAGATGGGCATCGCCATGGTGCCTGAAGGGCGCCGCGTCTTCCCCTTCATGACTGTCCGGGACAATCTTCTGATGGGCGCCTTCACGCGCTCCAGCAAGTCCGAAATCGCTGCGTCCATGGAGATGGTGCTGGGGCGCTTCCCTCGGCTCAAGGAGCGCTTCTCGCAGGCCGCCGGCACGATGAGCGGCGGCGAGCAGCAGATGCTGGTCATCGGCCGCGCGCTGATGGCCAAGCCGAGGCTGCTGCTGCTCGACGAGCCGTCGCTCGGCGTCGCTCCCAAGCTGGTCCAGGACATCGCCCGCTCGATCGTCGCGATCAACCGCGACGAGAAGGTCAGCGTGCTTTTGGTCGAGCAGAATTCCCGCATGGCGCTCCGCATCTCGCAGCGCGCCTATGCCCTGACCACCGGTAGTGTCGCGTTGAGCGGCAACTCCGCCGAACTGCTGACCGACGACAGGGTCAAGCGGCTTTATCTCGGCGGCGAGATCTGAGGCTTTCGCATGCGCATACTCGTCATCAATCCCAACACCACTGCTTCGATGACCGAAAAGATCGGCAAGGCGGCGGAAAGTGTTGCATCGACAGGGACTGAAATCGTGGCCGTCAATCCGGCCGATGGCCCGCCGAGCATCGAGGGTTATTTCGACGAGGTCTTCGCCATACCAGGCATCATCGCCGAGATGGGCAAGGAACCGGCGGCCGATGCCTATGTGATCGCCTGCTTCGACGATACCGGGCTCGACGCCGCGCGCTGCGCCACCGGCGCGCCTGTCATCGGCATCGGCGAGGCGGCTTTCCATCTGGCCAGCCTCGTTGCCGGCAAGTTCAGCGTCGTCACCACGCTAGCCCGCTCGGTCCCGGCGATCGAGCACAATCTGGCGAAATACGGCCTCGCCTCGCGCTGCGCCAGGGTGCGCTCGTCCGAAGTCGCAGTGCTCGAGCTCGAACGCCCGGGCTCGAATGCACGGCACAGGATTTCGCAGGAGATCGCGCGCGCCATCAGCGAGGACAAGGCCGAGGCGATCGTGCTGGGCTGCGCCGGCATGGCCGACCTCGCGCACAGCCTGTCCGAGGAACACGGCATTCCCGTGCTCGACGGCGTCGTGTGCGCCGTTACGCTGGCCGAGGGCCTGTTCAAGGTCGGTTTGAAGACATCGAAAGTCGGCGGCTATGCCGCTCCGCGCGGCAAACGCTTCGCCGGCATTTTCGCTCCGCTTTCGCCAACGGACGTCGAGGTCGTTCCGGCGGGCTGACGCGGCTAGACCCCGGACTGCCGGGATTGACCGGCGCGCGGGCGATACTAGATTGGGCAGGCTGCCGGCGATTTGGGGGGCAGATCGGGCCATGTCGGGCCCGCGCATTGAAAGCATGTTGACGGTACTCAGGGAAGAAGATCGAGACGACAAGCCCGCGGCGCGCTGGTCGCCGATCTATTATGGGTTGAGGGACGCCATCGTCAGCCATCGGCTCGCTCCGGGCACCAAGCTGCCGGAGGACGAACTGGCGTCGATCTATTCGGTGAGCCGCACCGTCATCCGATCCGCATTGCAGGCGCTTGCCCATGACCGGCTGGCGCGGCTGGAGCCCAATCGCGGCGCCTTCGTCGCGCAACCGTCGAAGGTCGAGGCGCGCGAGGTGTTCGAGGCGAGGGCGCTGATCGAGCCCAAGGTGGCGGCGCTTGCCGCCAGGGCGGCGGTGCCGTCCGACATCGCGCAACTGAGGCAGCATCTCGAGAAGGAGCACGAGGCGCTGCATGACGGCCGCGACAGCGACGCCATCATGCTGTCGGCGCGCTTCCATGTCGGCATCGCCGAGATCGCCGCGCATTCGGTCTTCACCAACTTCGTGCGCGACCTGGTTTCCCATTCCTCGCTGATCATCGCGCTCTACTGGAAGCGCCGGGACGCGACCTGCGAGAAACATGCCCACCACGCGCTGGTCGATGCGATCGAAGCCGGCAACAGCGCCGACGCCGCCGCGCTGATGAACAGCCATCTGGTCGACCTGCTGTCCGGTCTCGACCTCACCGACAAGGTCGAGAAGTCGGACAGCCTGGCGGATTTGCTGCGCGCCTAGGTTGAAACCGATAATCCGGTTGAGCCATTGGTAAGTTGGAGGTGGTGAATGTTTGGGAAGCCTAAGAACGAGCTCTTGCCGCCTGCGAATGCGAAGAATGCGAGTGCTGTCGAAGTTTTGCGGGTATGGGCTGAGCCTGGGGTCGCGCAGTCGCTTGTTCTAAAAACGACGTGGAAAGAACCGGGTGCGTGGGGGCTTTTGCTCGCCGATGTCACCCGTCATGCGGCAAAGGCCTATGCCTCTGAGGGTATGCCCGAAGCGCAGGCACTTGATAGAATGCTGCAGTTGTTCCACGCGGAGTTTACCGCGCCCACGGACGCTCCATCATAGATCGGGTTGACGACATCTCGCGATCAACTTCCTGACTTGTAGTCCAACTCGTACAAACGCGCCCATGGCTCCGCGCTTATGGACCTACAAGTCCAGCGCATACTGGGGACGTGAGGCGGTTCAACTGGATTGCCGAACCGCCCAGGAGCCAATCAGGCCGCAGCCGCCTGTGAATAATCCATCCGCTTGAGGTCGGCGATAAGTCCGGGGCCGGTCGGCTGCCAGCCGAGCCGCGCGCGGGTCCACTCGCTGGACGCCGGCAGGTCGAGATCGGCAAACATGGCAAGCCATCCGAAATGGCTGCCTGCCTCTTCCGGGGACAATGAAACCACCGGCACGTTCAGGCCTGCGCCGATCACTTCCGCGATCTCGCGCGTGGAGATTCCTTCCTCGGCGACGGCGTTGTAGCGCATGCCGGCCTCCTGCTTGTCCAGCGCCAGACGATAGAGCTTGGCGACGTCCAGCACATGCGCGGCCGACCAGCGGTTGCGGCCCTCGCCGACATAGGCTGAGAGGCCCTTGGCGCGCGTCAGTTCGACGAGCGGTGTGATCAGGCCCTGCTTCACCGTATCGTGCACTTGCGGCAGCCGCACCACGGATACCTTGACCCCCGCCTCGGCCATCGCTGCGCCGGCAAGTTCGGACAGGATGCGCGGATTGCGATGCTCGGTGTTGAACACGTCCTCCCGCGCCGGTTGACCGTGCTCAGCGCTACCCATGCCGACGCCGGAGGTGATGATGAGCAGCCGGTCCGATCCAGCCAGAACGCCGCCCATCGCCTCGATTACCCGTTTGTCCTTCTCGCAGTTCGCGACGAAGTTCGAGAAATTGTGATCGAAGGCGGTGTGGATGACGGCGTCCGACTTTGCCGCGCCCTCGCGCAGGCTGTCGAGGTCTTCGAGATCACCTCGATGGGCTTCCGCGCCGGCCGCCGCGAGCGACCGGGCGCCTGCGTCGGATCGGGTCAGGCCAAGCACCTGATGTCCGGCGGCAAGGAGTTCGGGGACGATCCTGGAACCGATGAAACCGGTGGCGCCGGTAAGGAATACACGCATGGGAGGGTCTCCTGTGTTGTTCGGACACCCATTTTGCGCTATAGATCATCCTGTTAAAGTAGTGACTTTATCATGGTATAATAGTCAACAGGATCGCGATGCCGGCCGGGACGACTAACAAGCTTGGCAACTTTCTTCGGGACCGGCGCATGCGCCTCGATCCTGTTGCCTTCGGCTTTTCAACCGGGCGCCGGCGCACGCAGGGACTGCGCCGCGAGGAGGTGGCGCAGCGCGCCAACATCAGCCCGACCTGGTACACCTGGCTGGAGCAGGGGCGGGGAGGCGCGCCGTCGGCCGATGTGCTGAACCGCATCGCGACCGGGCTGATGCTGACCGAGCCCGAGCGCGAGCACCTTTTCATGCTGGGCCTCGGGCGTCCGCCGGAAGTCCGCTATAAGAGCGTCGACAGCGTGACGCCTCGCCTGCAGCGCGTGCTGGACGCGCTGGAAGTCAGCCCGGCGATCATCAAGAACGCGGCCTGGGACGTGGTGGCGTGGAATCGCGCCGCGGCTGCGATGCTGACCGATTATTCCAAGCTTGCGCGCGAGCAGCGCAACATCCTGCGGCTGATGTTCAGCAATTCGCGTGTGCGCGACGCGCAGGAGGATTGGCGGAGCGTCGCACGTTTCGTCGTCGGGGCCTTCAGGGCCGATGCGGAGCGGGCCGGCGCGGGCGCGGAAATCACCCAGCTGGTCGAAGAGCTTTCGCGGATCAGTCCGGAGTTCGAGGCGCTGTGGCGCGACAACGACGTTGTCGGCGCCCACGGCGAAGGCGTGAAGCGCATCCATCATCCCGAGATCGGGCTTATCGAGCTGGAGTTCTCGGTTTTCGCGGTCGACGGCCGTCCCGAGCTCGGCATGGTCGTCTACAATCCCGTGAACAGCGCCGACGCCGAACGCATCCGGGCATTGATCGCTTCCCGCTCCGCCTGACCGCGCCTTCGTCAGGCCCGCGTCGCTCCGCGCCTGAGCGCCTGCGGCGGCTGGCCGAAGCTTCTGAGGAAAGCGCGGCGCATGCGTCCGGCATCGCCGAAGCCGCTCTCCTCGGCGATGCGGTCGAGCGAGGCGTTGCTGGTCTCCACCGCCATTCGTGCCGCCTCCAGCCGCAAGCGCTCCACGGCCTTGGCCGGTGTGGTGCCGGTCTCCACGGCGAAGGCGCGGGCAAAATTCCTGGGGCTCATGGCGGCACGGTCCGCAAGGCGCTCGACGGTCAGTGGCTCGGCCAGCCTGGCGCGGATCCATTCGATCAGCTCGACGAAGCGGCCCGAGCGGCCGCCGAGTTCGACCAGTCCGGAGAACTGCGACTGGCCGCCAGGACGGCGCTGGTGCACCACGAGCTGCTGCGCCGTGCGCCGCGCGATCGCCGGTCCGAGATCGTCCTCGATCAGCGCCAGCGCCAGATCGATGCCGGCCGAGATGCCGGCCGAGGTCCAGACACTGTCATCGTGGATGAAAATGCGCTCGGCTTCGAGCTTCACTTTCGGGTAGCGGCGGGCGAAGTCTTGCGTGCTCCACCAATGGGTGGTGGCCGAGCGGCCGTCGAGAAGCCCCGCCTCCGCCAGAAGATAGGCGCCGGTGCACACGCTTGCCGTGCGGCGTACGTTGGCCCCGCGCAGCCAGGCGACGATCGCTTCGGCCGCCGCCATGGACCGGATGATCTCGCCGCCGGATATCACTGCGGTGTCGAGCTTCGTATCGGCAGACAATGGGCTCGCCGCCAGTCGCATGCCGGACGAGCTTTCGATCTCGCCCCCGCCCGGAGCCAGCATTTCGAGGCCGTAGCTGCCCGGACAGTAGTGTTCCGCCTGTTCGAAGGCTGCTGCCGGCCCGGCGACGTCCAGCAATTGGAATCCCGGATGAATGATGATGCCTATTGCACGCTTCATGGCAGTTTTCGCCCGATATATGTCATTTCGGCCAAACCCTAACGGCGATAGATCCATCGTCAAGTTGTTCGATGAAAGGAATTGATTATGGGCTTGCGGATCGCGTTGTGGAGCGCCCTGGGGATTGTCGCGCTGGCGGCGGCCGCCACCGCCATTTGGCTGCTGTCGCTGCCGTCATTTTCCGTGGCGGTGGCGCAGCCGCCGATCGCCGCCACAGAGGCCGAGGCCACGCTTGCCGCGCTGAAACCGCCGAAAAGGCAGCGCCCGCTGGTCGCGGTCATTGGCGTCAATGACGGCACCGAGACCACCGACTATCTGATGCCCTACGGCATCCTGCGCCGCGCGGATGTCGCCGACGTCGGCGCGCTGGCGACCCAGCCGGGGCCAATGCAGTTGCACCCGGCCTTGCGGATCGAGCCCGATGCCACGACCACGGCGTTCGATGCTCAGCATCCCGAAGGCGCCGACTATGTCATCGTGCCCGCCATGATGAAGGACGACGATGCCGACGTGATGAATTGGCTGAGAAGCCAGTCCGCCAAGGGTGCCATGGTGATCGGCATCTGCGCCGGAGCAAAGGTGGTTGGCGCCAGCGGCCTGCTCGACGGCAAGCGGGCGACGACGCACTGGTATTCCGTCGGTGAACTGCGCCAAAAACATCCGACGATCCGCTACGTCCCAGACCGCCGGTTCGTCGTCGATCAAGGCGTCGCGACCACCACGGGGATCACGGCTTCGATGCCGATGATGCTGACCCTGATCGAAGCGATCGCGGGTCGGGAAAAGGCAGAAGCCGTCGCCGGTGATCTCGGTCTCGACCGTTGGGACGCGCGCCACGACAGCGGTGCCTTCAAATTCAGCAGGCCTTTCGCGCTGGCCGCGATCGGCAACACGCTCGATTTGCTGGGCCATGAGCGGCTCGGCATCCAGCTGGCGCCTGGCATGGACGAGGTCTCGCTGGCGCTGGTCGCCGACACCTGGTCGCGGACCTTTCGCTCCAGCGCGGTCACCTTCGCCGCGAAGGATGGCGCCGTTGTCAGCCGCGACGGAATCCGCTTCTTGCCCGATCAGGTCGAGGCGAGTTGGCCGGCCGAGCGCCAGGTTCCAGCGATCTCCGATCAGCGTCCGGCAAAGGCGCTCGACCAGGCGCTGCGGGACATCGCGGCCCGCTACGGCGCGCGCACGACCGACTTCGTCGCCACGCAGCTCGAATATCCGCGAGTAGCGCAATGAGGTTATCCGGCGGTGGCCTTTTTTGAGCTCGCAGGCTTGGAGTCTCTCTCTCCGCCCTGAAGCCTTACATGCTCGATGAAGGCGCGCAGCTTGGGCAGCACCTGATGCCTTTCCGGGTAGTAGAGGAAGACCCCCGGCGAGGTGACGGCGAAGTCCGTCAGCAGCACTTCCAGGCGCCCGCCGGCAACCGCCGACCGCGCGACCGGGCTTGGTACCTGCGCCAGCCCCACGCCCCGGATCGCTGCCCCCAGCAGCGTCGAATAGTCGTGGGCGATGAGCGGCCCAGAGACGATCGCTTCGATCGTCTTGTTGCCGTCGATGAAGGACCATGGCGCGACCGAGCCGTTCGAGCGGCGCATGCGCAGGCAGGCGTGCCCACGCAGGTCCTCGATCCGGGCCGGCCGGGTCCGCTGGCTTAGATAATCCGGGCTGCCGACGACCACGAACGGAAACGACGGCGTCAGCCGCACCGCCACCATGTCGGGCGCGATCAACTCGCCCATCCGGATGCCGGCGTCGAAGCCCTCGGCGGCGAGGTCGACGAGTTCCCCGCTGGCGACGATCTCCAATTCGATCTCGGGATAGGCCTGGCAGAAGGATGCGACGAGCGGCTCCAGCAGGACCGGCAGGACCGCGCGCGGAACGGAGAGGCGTAAGAGTCCGGCTGGCTTTCGCCCGAAGTCTCGGGCGGCCTCGCTCGCGGCGACGAGTTCCTCGAAGGCTGGCCTGGCGCGCGACTGGAAGCGCTCGCCCGCTTCGGAGAGGCCGACGCTGCGCGTCGTGCGGATGAAGAGCGCGACGCCGATCCGCGCTTCGAGCGTCCGCACCGCCTGGCTGATCGCAGACGGCGTGACGCCGAGCTCGGCGGCCGCCTTGCGGAAGTTGCGATGCCGCGCGACGCTCAGGAACGCCTCGACGCCGTCGAGCGCGCCGTGCCTGACTGTGAAGTTCTGCTTCATGGCCTGTCGACATTATCGCGGATAGTTGCCGGCCGAAAGCCGCTCTATCTCTGCCGCATCGAACCTGTCCGGAGGAAATGACGATGAACGACTCGATAGACCGCGTACGCGACCACTACCATGCGACCGGCCTGACGGAGCGGCTGAAGGCGGCGCTTGCGGTTTTCGGACCGGAGGACCAGCCGCTCAAGCCGAAGCAGTTGGCGACGCTCGACCAGTTCCACACGCGTGGGCTCGCCGCGACGGCGGAATTGGCGAAGCTGGCCGCCATCACCGCCAATATGTCGGTTCTCGATGTCGGGTCCGGGATCGGCGGTCCGGCACGCTTTCTGGCCGCCGCTTATGGCTGCCATGTCAAGGGCGTGGACCTCAGCGAGCCATTCGTCGATGCGGCGCGCTATCTGACCGGGCGGACGGGGCAGGGCGGGCTGGTGTCTTTTCAGGCCGCGAGCGCGTTGGCGCTGCCGTTCGGAGACGGTGAGTTCGACGTGGTGTTGCTGCAGCATGTGGCCATGAACATCGCCGATCGCGAGCAGCTCTATCGCGAGATCAGGCGTGTGCTGAAACCAGGCGGCCGGTTTGCCACCTTCGACGTCGTGCTGAATAGCGGCGATCCGATCTATCCGGCCCCTTGGGCGAAGACGCCAGGCGAAAGCTTCCTGCTTTCCGCCGATGCGACTTGCGAGGCGATCGAGTCGGTGGGTTTCGGCACGCTCGTCCGGCAGGACGATACCTCTGCGGCCAAGGCCTGGTTCGCCGAGTTGAGGGCGTCCGGTCCGCCGCCGTCGCCAAATCTCGGCGTCGTCATGGGGCCGGATTTCGCGCAGCTGGCCGCCAATCTCGGCCGCAACCTCATGGAAGGCCGTCTTGGCGTGCTGACGGCAGTCTTCGAAGCCGTCGACTAGCAGGAGCCGAAAATGTCACCCGCGACGATCTTCAATATTCATCTCGGCCTTGGCTACGTGCCATGGCTGCTTTGCTTCAGCGCCTATATCTGGCCGAGGCTCAAGCTGATCGACAGCGTCGAGGCGCAGCGCGCCATCGCCACGCTGCACAGCTTCCGCTTCTTCGGCCTGGTCTTCCTGCTCCCGGGCGTCGTCGGCCCGAACCTGCCAGCCGGCTTTGCCGTCTTTGCCGCCTATGGCGACTTCGCGACCGGCTTGTTGGCCATGGCGGCGCTGCTTGTCGTAAGGAGGCCAGCAGTCTTCTGGCCGTTGGTCGTCGCGTACAATCTCGTGGGTATAGTCGACCTTGTCGTCGATTATTTTCACGGCGTCGTGCTCGACCTTCCCGCGCTGGCCGGGCAATTGGGCGCGACCTACGTGATCCCGATCGTCTACGTGCCGCTGCTGATGATCACGCATGTCGCCGCCTTCTATCTGCTCATGCGTCCGCAGCCAAAGGCGCATGGCATTCATGCCGCAGGCGGCGTCAAAGGCGGGCTCAGTTCCCTCCGCTCTCCCTCATCCGCTCGATGATGTCGGCCATCAGCGCGAGGTCGCTGCGCGAATCTGCAAGGTCGGTGAGTGGCCTTGTGCCCTCTAGGATGTGACGGTGGAAGGTTTCGAGTTCGTTGGAGAAGGCGTCGCCATAGAGCGGTCCGAAGGCCTTCGTCACCGGGCCGAGCGGGCCGGCCTCCGTCACCTCCAGCCGTGTCGGCAGGCTGCGGATATAGGGCGTGTCGTAGATGATGCGCACCCGCCTGGTGTTGGAGCGGACCTCGATCATGGCGTCGAACAGGCCGAGATCGTCGACCACCGCGTCGTAGAGGCAGGCGAAATGACCGTAGTCGAAGGTGACGCTGGTGTTGGCGCCGCCATTGGTGCGGTGCGCGGCGACCACGCGCTTCGGCTCGCCAATCAGGCCGCGCATCGCCGAGAGATGGTGCGAGGACAGCGCTGTCAGCCCGCGATAGGCGCGCACGAGGTCGGCCGAGGCATCCTGTCCGACCACCTCGCGGATGAGCGCATCGCGCTCCTTGGCGCCGCGCGCCAGGATCGCCGGATCGATGTCGGTGGGGTAGAGGATGTTCTGGCTTTTCTTCAGGAAATGCCGGCCCTCGGAGATCAGGTCGAAGATGCGGACATGGGTGATGTCGGCATGCGCCGGCAGCTCTTCGCGCGCAGCGAGATAGGCCGGCGCGTAGCGGCGCATGTAGCCGACGAAGATTGTCTTCTCGTACCGGCTGCTGAGGGCCAGAAGCTCGTCGATCTCGCGCACCGTGAGGCAGGCCGGCTTTTCGAGCAGGATGTGCTTGTTGGCTTCGATCGCGGCGCGCACGAAACGGCTGTGGGTGTCGTCGGAGGAGAGGACGAACACAGCGTCGATGTCGGGCGAATTGATCAGCGCCTCGGCGCTCTCATAGGCCTTGGCGGTGGCGTATTCCGAGGTGACGAGTTTCACCAGGCTCGGTGAAACGTCATGGACGCCGGCGATGATCCAGCGGTCGCGCTGGTCGGCCAGCACCGGCAGATGGATCGACTGCGCGACCTCTCCAAGACCCACAAGCCCGACACGGATCAGCGCCACGGCAAACTCCCTTTACTGCGTTTGTTTCAAAGTTCTGTGCGGCACGGTCGTCACGCCGCGCCGGTCACCAGCGCCACGAGCTCGTTGCCGGTGGTTTCGGACGAGCGCACCGTCGCCACCATCTTGCCGG
>JBFLWR010000350.1:0-4318 GCA_040755925.1 Pseudomonadota bacterium | reverse complement strand
TAATCGCTTTCTTCATTTGAATTCCTCTCTCACGCGGATCGCCGTCCTCTCCGCCACGTCCCTTAACTCACAGACGGCCAATTTGATCCCGAGGAGAAACAAAAATTGCTGTTTCGCGGGCCGGAGCCGGCTAGGCCGGCCAGCTTCGATGCGTTTGAGAGCGCTGACGAATTAGCGTTCGGTCACACGTTTCAGGTTGGCAAGGCCGGCTTCGAAATCCTTGCCTATCAGCCTGTCGAAATCCATGACCAGTCCCATCAGCTTGGCGACGAACGGCCGGGCGCCCCGCATCGCCCACGTGATCGTGGTGGCGTCTCCCGAGGGCGCCAAGGTGAAGTCGACGGTGTTGTTGGCCCGGAACGGCTTTTCGAAATCGAGCTTCAGCGAGACGAGCGACGACGGCACCGAACCGGTGATTTCCATCCGGCCGGTGCCGGCCTTGCCGTTGCCTTCCCATGCATAGGCGGCGCCCTTGCCGGCTTCGGCGCCGGAAAGGGTGCGCTTCATATCCGGATCGAGCTTTTCGTAGGGCGACCATTCCGGCCAGCGCCGGAAATCGTTGATCAGCGGAAAGATCGTTTCGGCCGGCGCCTTGATGCTGGCGGAGCGGCTGACGACGAAGTCGTTCGCCCGTGTCGCGGCGTAGACCAGCACGGCGGCGATGATGACGATCACGATGATGAGGATTGTGGCAAGCATTTTTCCCTCCCTGCTTAGCGGGCGAACGGCATGAGAGCGCGCACCCTGGGATCGCGCAGATAGAGCCCGCCCCATAGCATGACGCCGAGATAGACGCCGAACAGCGTATGCGAAAGCAGTGGATTGCCGATGCGCACATGCGTGGAAATGGCGCCGCCCATGTAGCCGGTCAGAAGAATGGCGCCGAGCACGGAGGTGCGCGGCAGGGCATAGAGAGCGGTCGAGATCAGCCCGACAATGCCGAGCAGGCGCGCGGTGCCGTTATCGGCCGGCCAGCCGAGCTGCGCCATCGTCTGGGTGACGATGTCGAGCGGCGGCAGCTTGATGACGCCGTCGAAGATCATGAACAGCACCACGACGGCGCTGAGGACGCGTCCGGTCCACAAGGCGCCCTTTGAAGCGGGCGCGGCTTTGGAAATGGTCATTGATGTTCCCTCCAGGATGTTTCGAATGCCGGCACTTTGCCAGCTTCGACCCAAGGACGGGGAACCATGCCGGAATCCGACATGGCGGCCTCTCTTTTCACCGGTGCCCTACCGGCACCCCGCCAGATGATCTACTGAGGAACATCGGAGCGATGGCATGATGACCGGCGAAACGGACCTGCAAACACTGCTGGCGTCGATGACGCCGCAACTGCTTCCCGCCGCCTATGTCTTTGCGACGCTGCCGCCGGGCACATCTCTTCCGGCAGGAGTCGATCCCGTCATGACCTTCCGTGAGGCTGAGGGCTTGACGCTGATCGTTGCGGAGGAACAGGCGCATGCGGCAGGCATCGTTGGCGCCTTTCGTTGCCGGATGATCACGCTGAACATCCACTCCTCGCTGGAGGCGGTCGGCTTCCTCGCCGCCATCACCGCGCGGCTGGCGGCGGCCGGCATGGGCGTCAATCCCGTTTCGGCTTTCTACCACGACCATCTGTTCGTGCCCACGGAGCGGGCGGACGAGGCCGTCGCCATCTTACGGCAGCTGGCTGCCAAGAGCGAGGTCTGAGATCAGCGGCGCAAAACGTAGAGAACGTCCGGCAGGCCTTCCTCATTGGTCGTGCCGTCGCCGAAGGCTTCGGCGCGGAAGCGGTGGCGTTCGTAGAAGCGGCGGGCGCCGGTGTTGGCCTGGAAGCAATGCAGCTTGACCACCGGCATGCCGGCTGTCGCCTGACCGAGCAGGCGGCTGCCTATGCCCTGTCCTGTCCAGGCAGGATCCAGGTAGAGCTGCTCGACCCATTCGCCGCTGACTGCAATGAAGCCGACGATCCGCCGGCCGGCTTCGGCGACGGTCACCTGCTGCCGCGGCAAGGCCATGTCGCGGATGAAGGCGAAATCCTCGTCCGGCGCATGCATCACTGGCATCCAGTCCAAGGAATTGAGCGAGGCGCGCATGAGCTTCGCGATATCGCTTGCGTCCGAGCCTTGTGCCGGACGCAATACGACATCAGCGCGTTTCAGGTCTGCCATGCAAAGCTACCCCGGCCAACGACCGAGCCCGCGACCGCGGGCCGCCGGTCGTCCGGCGCCCTCGCGGAGGGCCAGCCGCGCCAGCGGCGATGCGGCCCGTGAGCGAAAACAACAGCCGTCAGGCCGCCTTCTTCTTCGGCTGGATCAGGCCGCGCTCGACCAGCAGCTCGGCGATCTGCACGGCATTGAGTGCCGCGCCCTTGCGCAAATTGTCGGAGACGACCCACATGGCCAGGCCATTGTCGACGGTCGAGTCCTCGCGGATGCGCGAGATGAAGGTGGCGTCCTCGCCGGCCGATTCGAGCGGCGTGATGTAGCCGCCGTTCTCGCGCTTATCGAGCACCTGGCAGCCCGGCGCCTCGCGCAGGATCTCGCGCGCCTCATCGGCGGTGATCGGCTTCTCGAACTCGATGTTGACGGCTTCCGAATGGCCGATGAACACCGGCACGCGCACGCAGGTCGCCGTCAGCTTGATCTTGGGGTCGAGCATCTTCTTGGTCTCGGCCACCATCTTCCACTCTTCCTTGGTGAAGCCGTCATCGAGGAATACGTCGATATGCGGGATGACGTTGAAGGCGATGCGCTTGGTGAACTTCTTGACGTCGACCTGGTCGGCGACGAAGACCGCGCGGGTCTGGGTGAAGAGCTCGTCCATGCCTTCCTTGCCAGCGCCCGACACCGACTGGTAGGTCGCGACGACGACGCGCTTGATGGTGGCGACATCGTGCAGCGGCTTCAGCGCAACGACCAGCTGCGCCGTCGAGCAGTTCGGATTGGCGATGATGTTCTTGCGCGAGAACAGCTCGATCGCGTCCGGGTTCACTTCCGGCACGATCAGCGGCACATCCGGGTCGTAGCGGAACGCGGACGAATTATCGATGACGACGCAGCCCTGCTTGCCGATCTTGGGCGACCATTCCTTGGAAACGTTGCCGCCCGCCGACATGACGCAGAGGTCGGTGTCGGAAAAATCATAGGTGTCGAGCGACTTCACCTTCAGCGTACGGTCGCCGAAAGACACTTCCGTGCCCTGGCTGCGCCGCGAGGCCAGCGCCACGACCTCGCTCACCGGGAAGCCGCGTTCGTCCAGAATGTTCAGCATTTCTCGGCCCACATTGCCCGTGGCGCCGACTACCGCAACCTTGAAACTCATAGAGATCTCCTGTCCCTCTCCGCTTGGTTGTTGGAGAAAACCCGCCGGCCTCATGCGGGTTTCGTCCCCCGGGCCGTACCCGGGAGAGGGTGGTTAGGCCAAGGGAATCACACCGTTTTGGTGGTGGTTTTCTTGGCCGTGGTTTTGCGGGAACGAGCGGACGCGTCGAAACGCCCGGCCCGATGCGATACATCGTGGCTGGGGGCATCGAATGCAAGAAGAGCCATCAAGAGGCCGCGCATCGAAAGACGATCCCGTTCGCTGCCGGCTTTTACGCGCTTTGCATAAAGAGTCAATTGCGATGAGCGGTCGCGCGCGCTGTACATTGGCCGCCGCTCGCGGTAACCAACGGCTCGTGATTGCCCGGCTGGCGTGGCGCCAGCCTGCTCCAGCGTCCCCGATTGGGTGGACGCTTATCCGAATTCCGAAAGAAGAAGATGATCAAGATCGATGGCATTGTCCAGGCGCTGGAAAAACGCGGCTTTGCCGAGCTGACACCGGTGCAGCAGGCGGTGCTGGCTCCTGAGCTCGGCCAGGCCGACGCCCTGGTCTCGGCGCAGACCGGCTCGGGCAAGACCGTGGCCTTCGGCCTGGCCATGGCGCCGACGCTGCTTGGCGGCGCCGAGCGCTTCGACAGCGCCGCGGCGCCACTTGCGCTTGCCGTGGCGCCGACCCGCGAGCTGGCGCTGCAGGTGAAGCGTGAGCTCGAGTGGCTCTATGAACTCACCGGCGCGGCGATAGCCTCCTGCGTCGGCGGCATGGACATGCGCACCGAGCGGCGGGCGCTGGAGCGCGGCGCCCACATCGTCGTCGGCACGCCCGGCCGGCTCCGCGACCACATCACACGCAACTCTCTCGACATGTCGGCGCTCAGGGCCGTGGTGCTGGACGAGGCCGACGAGATGCTCGATCTCGGCTTTCGCGAGGACCTCGAATTCATCCTGGAGGCCGCGCCCGCAGACCGGCGAACGCTGATGTTTTCCGCCACCGTGCCGCGTTCCATCGCGACGCT
>JBFLWR010000035.1:0-9643 GCA_040755925.1 Pseudomonadota bacterium | reverse complement strand
TGATCGGCCTGACCGGATAAATCATGACGGGCGCGCCGCGAGGTCGCGCCCGTTTTCGTTTGAGGAACCGAGGCATGGCTGCCGAGCCGCTGAAAACGCTGTTCTACCCTTTCGAGGCGGAGGCGCTGCCTTTGCCGCGAAAGGACGCCCGCGTTCTGTTTCTGGGCGCTGAACCCGGGTTCCGCTTACCTGCGGGCTTCGATGCGGGGCTGCATCCGGTGCAGGGGTTCCGGCCGCATTTTCGCGCATTGCAGGCATCTGGCTATGCGGTCACGCCGCGCGCGGAAGGGAGCGGCTTCGATGCTGCCCTGGTGCTCGCGGGTCGTCATCGTGGCCAGAACGAGATGCGGATCGCCGAGGCCATGGAACGTGCGACGCCGGGCGGGCTGATCGTCGTCGCGGGCGGCAAGGATGAAGGCATCGACAGTTTGCGCAAGCGTGTCGCCGGGCTCGCGCCGATCGAAGGTCATCTGCCGAAACATCACGGCGTTGCTTTCTGGTTCAGGCAGGGTGGCGCCGATGCGCCTGCGGCTCTTCGCGCCGCTAACCCCGATCTTCTTGTCGAGAGGCATTTCCACACAGCCCCTGGCATGTTCTCGTTCGACAGGATCGACGCCGGCTCGAAGCTGCTTGCCGCGAACCTCCCTGGTGAGTTCAAGGGTAACGTGGCCGACTTCTGCGCCGGCTGGGGCTACCTGGCGGGCGAGGTCACCCAACGCGCGACAAGCCTTACCGCGCTCGATCTCTACGAAGCCGATTTCGAAGCGCTCGAGGCGGCGAAGCTGAATGTCCGCGCGGCCGTCGAGCCGCGCTTTTTCTGGGTCGATCTGCTGACCGAGACGGTCGAGCGGCGCTATGACGTGATCGTCATGAACCCGCCCTTTCACAGCGGCCGCGCGGCCGAGCCGGGCATCGGCGCCGGCATGATCCGCGCCGCCGGCAAGGCGCTAAAACCGGGCGGACGCCTCTTCATGGTCGCCAATCGGCAGCTTCCCTACGAGCAGGTGCTGGCGTCCACCTTTGCCAGTCACGTCGAGGTCGCGCGCGACGGCATGTTCAAGGTGCTTTCGGCGCGGCGGTAGCGGCTGACTACTGCAGGGAGACGAGGCGTGCCGGCTCGCGCGCGCCGAAGGCGGGGCGCGCCTGGCCAAGCTCGATCTTGAGCGGCGCCGGACGGCCAAACAGATAGCCCTGCACCACCTCGCAGCCCGCGGCTCTGAGCAGCGTGGCCTGGTTCTCCGTCTCGACGCCTTCGGCAATGATGCCGACACCCAGCGCGCGAGAGAGCCCGACGATGGTCGAGACCACCGCGCCGGAGCTGGAATCGGTGTCGATGCGGCTGACGAAGGAGCGGTCGATCTTCAGCTTCCCGAACGAGAAATCGATCAGGTAGCTCAGATTGGAATAGCCCGTGCCGAAATCGTCGACAGCCACCGAGATACCCATACCCGCGAGCTGCTTGAGGATGACGGCCGCACGGTCGCGGTCCTGCATCATCGCCGTTTCGGTGACTTCGAGCTCCAGCCGGGACGGCTTGATACCGGTCGATGCCATCGTTTCGCGCACGATGCCGACGAAGTCCTTGGTCATGAACTGGACCGGCGAGATGTTGACGGCGACGAAGCAGTCCTCCGGCAGATATTTGGCGTCATTGCAGGCCTTGCGCAGCACCCATTCGCCGATCGGATTGATCATGCCGGTTTCCTCGGCGATCGGTATGAATTCCATCGGCGGAATCATGCCGCGTTCCGGATGCTTCCAGCGGATAAGCGCTTCGTAGCCCACGACGCGGCCGCTCGGCAGGTCGAACTGCGGTTGGTAGTGGAGATCGAAATCGCCGCGGTCGAAAGCGGTCTTCAGCTCGGACTCGATCCATTGCCTGTAGTCCGCCACGCGGCCCATATCGGCATGGAACACCGACCAGTTGCCCATGCCACTAGCGCGCGCGTTCTGCAGCGCCAGGTTCGAGCGCCGCAGGACGAGGACCGGATCGAGGCCGTCCTTCGGCATTGCCACGATGCCGACGGACAGGCTGACCGACTGCAGATGCGTCTGCAATTGATAGGGTTCGGTCATCTCGTTGATGAGCTTTTCGATCAGCCGTTCGATTGATCCCTTTATATCGCGATCCGGCAACAGCACGGCGAATTCGCCGGCGCCGATGCGGCCGATCATAGTGCCTTCTGGCATGTTCTCCCGCAGCCTCCTGGTGAAGGCGCGGATCAATTCGTCGCCAAGGCTGTAGCCGATGGCGTCATTGATCTGCTTGAACCGATCGATATCGATGTCGATCAGGAATACCGGCTCGGCCGTGCGTACCGTTTCGGATGCGGCATCGGCGATCTTGCCGACCATGGCCTGGCGCGACAGCAGTCCCGTCAGCTTGTCGAAATGCGTTTCCTTGAAGACGTATTCTGCCGATTCGTCGACGCCAGCGAAGAACGAGAGCGATGCGCCGCCGGCGGCAAGGGCGCATAGGGCGGCGATGATGCCGATCATCGTCTCGGCCGGCATGCCGGCCAGGCCATCGCCGAAACCGAACCGCAGCCCCCACAGTCCGAGGACGAAACTGCCCATGCCAGAGCTGGCGACTGTGATCAGCCGGAACAGCGGCGTCCGCTTCGGATTGCTGACTGCAGGCATGCAAGATCCCTAGATTACAGGACCTTTTAGCAGGCATCTCCTTAAAATGAGTTTCCGCCAATGCATCCAATTTTACTGGACGGAACTATTTGCGGCGCCGATCTACTCGCGGCTGCCGTCGTTCTGCTTCAACTCGTCCAGCGTAGGCATCGAAACGATGTGGTAGCCGGAATCCACATAGTGGATCTCACCGGTGACGCCCGAAGACAGGTCGGAAAGCAGATAAAGCGCCGAGCCGCCCACTTCGTCGATGGTCACCGTGCGGCGCAGCGGTGAATTGCGCTGCTGATAGGAGAACATGTGGCGCGCGTCGGAAACGCCAGAGCCCGCCAGCGTTCTTACTGGTCCGGCGGAGATGCCGTTCACCCGGATGCCGCGCGGGCCGTAGTCGTTGGCCAAATAGCGCACGCTCGCCTCCAAGCCGGCCTTGGCAACGCCCATGACGTTGTAGTTCGGCATGACCCTGACCGAACCGGCGTAGGTCAGCGTGATCATCGAGCCGCCGTTGTTCATCAAGGGGGCGGCGTTGCGGGCAACCTCGGTGAAGGAATAGCAGGAGATCACCATCGTGCGGACGAAATTGTCGCGGCTGGTGTCGGCATAGAGGCCCTTGAGCTCGTTCTTGTCGGAAAAGCCGATGGCATGGACGACGAAATCGAGCCCGCCCCAGGCGCTGCCGAGTGTCTCGAAGGTCGCGGTCACCGAGGCGCTGTCCTCGACATCGCAAGGCACGACAAGCGAGGCGCCGACCTTTTCGGCAAGCGGCTTGACCCGCCGGCCAAAGGCGTCGCCCTGATAGGTGAAGGCAAGCTCCGCCCCATGTTCGGACAGTTTCTTGGCGATGCCCCAGGCGATCGAATGATCGTTGGCCACACCCATGACAAGCCCGCGCTTGCCCTTCATCAGCCCTTCCATGTCCGGCAATCCTTATGCGGAATAGCGCTGGAAAATCAGCGTTGCGTTGGTGCCACCGAAGCCGAAGGAATTGGACAGGACGGTGTCGATCTTGGCGTTGTCGATGCGCTTGCGAACGATCGGCATGCCTTCGAATTCAGGATCGAGCTCCTCGATATGGGCGCTTTCGCCGATGAAGCCGCCCTGCATCATGAGGATGGAGTAGATCGATTCCTGCACGCCGGCCGCACCCAGCGAATGGCCGGTGAGCGACTTCGTCGAGGTGATGTAGGGCATCTTGTCGCCGAACACTTCGCGGATGGCGCCCATTTCCTTGGAATCGCCGACCGGCGTCGAGGTGCCGTGCGTGTTGATGTAGTCGACCGGAGTGCTCACGGTGGCAAGCGCCTGCCGCATGCAGCGGATGGCGCCTTCGCCCGACGGCGCAACCATGTCGTAGCCGTCGGAGGTCGCGCCATAGCCGACGATCTCGGCATAGATCTTGGCGCCACGCGCCTTGGCGTGCTCCAGTTCCTCCAGCACAAGCACGCCCGCCCCGCCGGCGATGACGAAGCCGTCGCGGTTGACGTCATAGGCGCGCGAAGCGGTCGGCGCCTTGTCGTTGAACTTGGACGACATCGCGCCCATGGCGTCGAACAGGTCCGACATCGTCCAGTCGAGGTCTTCATGGCCGCCGGCGAACATCATGTCCTGTTTGCCCCACTGGATCAGCTCATAGGCGTTGCCGATGCAATGGGCCGAGGTCGAGCAGGCGGAGGAGATCGAGTAGTTGACGCCGTGGATCTTGAACCAGGTGGCCAGCGTCGCCGACGCGGTCGACGACATCGCCTTCGGCACGGCGAACGGACCGATGCGCTTGGGACTGTTGTTCTTGAGCGTGGTCTCGGCCGCTTCGACGATCGTCCTGGTCGACGGGCCGCCGGAGCCCATGACGATGCCGGTGCGCTCGTTGGTGATGTCGTTCTCGCCGAGGCCCGCATCCGCGATCGCCTGATCCATGGCAACGTGGTTCCAGGCGGCGCCCTGCGACAGGAAGCGCATGGCGCGGCGGTCGATCATGGCCGACGGATCGAGCGTCGGCGCGCCCCACACCTGGCAGCGGAAGCCATGTTCGGCGAAGGAATTGGAGAAGCTGATGCCCGACTTGGCATCGTAAAGCGAGGTCTGCACCTCATTGGCGTTGTTGCCGATCGACGACACAATGCCGAGGCCTGTCACTACGACCCGTCTCATTCGCAACTCCTTCCGGCGTATCCGGCGGAAAACCTAGTCGGTTTTCGTCCGGGATCATACGCAAATAAAAACTCGGCGGCGTCCTGGGATTCTTCAGGCACGTGGACGCCGGGCGATGACGATCAGGCGGCCGACTGCTTGGAAAGGCCGACCTTCAGGTCCGTCGCGGCGTATATGGGTTCGCCATCCGCCTTGAGCCAGCCGTCGGCAATGCCCAACACCAGGCGTCCGCGCATCACGCGCTTGAAATCGACGCCATACTCGACCTTCTTGACCGACGGCGTCACCATGCCCTTGAACTTGACCTCGCCGGTCGACAGCGCCATGCCCTTGCCGGGTTCGCCGAGCCAGCCGAGGTAGAAACCGGTCATCTGCCACATGGCATCGAGACCGAGGCAGCCCGGCATGATCGGATTGCCGATGAAATGACAGGCGAAGAACCACAGGTCCGGCTTGATATCGAATTCCGCGCGGATGAAACCCTTGTCGAAGGCGCCGCCGGTCTCGCTGATCTCGGTGATGCGGTCGAACATCAGCATCGGAGGGTAGGGCAGCTGTGCGTTTCCCGGCCCGAACAACTCGCCGCGGGCGCAGGCAAGCAGTTCCTCGTAATCGTAGCTGGACTTTTGACCCGCCATTAATTCTGTCCCCGTTTTCGTTCCGGGCGGCAGGGCGCCCTTGGTCGTTGGTTTCCTAACACACTCTGTTTGTGGCCGGAAACCGGCGTTTGCGCTTAACCCGTGCGTCTGCCCGGGTCAATGCGCGCTATTGATCGCATTCGGGCGACAGAATATATGTCGAGGCGTGTCCAGTTTCGGCTTCTGACGTTTTTTCGCCATGCTGGACTTGTCTAGAGGGCTGGGCCGCAAGCTTCGATATGTAGATGGATTCAGGCTGCCGGAAGGAAAATGTCGCTGTGGACAAGCGGGTTCGCGAAGCCGGCCTGAGGCCGACGCGCCAGCGCATCGCGCTGGCCGATCTGCTTTTCGCCAAGGGCGACCGGCATCTTTCGGCCGAGGAACTGCACGAGGAGGCGGTAGCCGCAGGCGTGCCGGTTTCGCTGGCGACCGTCTACAATGCGCTGCATCAGTTCACCCAGGCTGGCCTTCTCCGCATCCTCGCTGTCGAGGGGTCGAAAACCTATTTCGACACCAATACCTCCGACCACCACCATTTCTATGTCGAAGGCGAGAACCGGATCTTCGACATCGCCAGCGGCCCGGTGAGCGTCTCCAATCTGCCGGAACCTCCGGAAGGCATGGAGATCGCCAATGTCGACATCGTGGTGAGGCTGCGGCCAAAGCGCCGCGATTGATCCCGCGGCGATGCGGCCCGTCGACCTGATCCTCCGGTTTGAATGGGTCACCGTCGCTGCGTTGGCAATCGTTTGCTACGCAATGTTCGGCTTTTCCTGGTGGCTGTTTGTGCTGCTGATCCTAGCGCCGGATTTGTCGATGCTGGGTTACCTCGGCGGGCCGCACGTCGGCGCCGCCACCTACAACGCCTTGCATATCCTGATTGCCCCGCTCGTGGTGCTGCTTACGGGCGCGTTGCTCGCCGGCCCGGTCACCACCGCCGTGGCGCTCATCTGGATCGCGCACATCGCCATCGACCGTGCCCTCGGCTACGGCCTCAAGCTGCCCACCGGTTTTCGGGACACGCATCTCGGCCGCATCGGCCGAGACCGTAACGGCAAGGCCAGCGAACTCAGTTCTTGAACTTCTCGCCCGGATAGGCGCCCCAGACCTGCGACTGGGCCATCCAGCCGGTATGGCCGGCGAAGGTCATTTCGCACCACTGGCCGTCGCATTTCTTGATGGAGCCTATCACGCCCGACTCGATGATGGCGATGACGCCGGCATCCTTGTCGGGTTCGTTGAGCAGATTGATTCGCCCACCCTTGCCGCGCTGCCAGGGCGCGACGATCGCGGTGCGGTGGCCCGACAGCAGCGACTGGTTGATCCAACCTTCCGAGCCGTCCGAATCGCGCACGCGCCGCCAGGTGTCGAATTCCTGGATGACCTCCATCGGCAGCCCGGCCTTCATGTACATCCAGTTGACGGAGTAGTTGGCGCCGGGACCGACGCGCGAGTTGACGCGCGCTGGCTTGAGGCTGACGAATCGCGGCAGCGGCAGACCGCTCGGGCCAAGCGTTATGGTCTGTGCCGGCGCGGCCGCGCTTTGCGCGGATGCCTGCGGAGCACAAAGGAAAGCGCCGAGGACGGCTGCGCTGAGAGCCAGGCGAAGCGACGCGAAACCAGACACCTTCGTTCCTTTCGGCGCCGGTCCGTCGGGATGAGCGCCCCTTTTTCTTTGTCTTCGGCGGCACCGCTTGTTACAGGAGTGGGCTGATGCCGCGACTGGTTACAAGTTTCGCCTGTCTTGGTTAAAGAGGTCTCAACGAGATCGGTTCGAGGAAGCTTCGGGGATAAAATGGCAGGCAAAAAACGGCCCCTCGTCGTCATCACGCGCAAGCTGCCCGATCCGGTCGAAACCCGCATGCGCGAGTTGTTCGATGCCCGCCTCAATGTCGAGGACAGGCCGATGACACAGCCGGAACTGGTCGCGGCGGTCAAGGAGGCCGATGTTCTCGTCCCGACCATTACCGACAACATCGACGCGGCGTTGATCGCCCAGGCCGGGGAAAACCTGAAGCTGATCGCCAATTTCGGCAATGGCGTCGACAAGATCGACGTTGCCGCGGCGGCCAAGAAGGGCATCACCGTCACCAACACGCCGAACGTGCTGACCGAGGACACCGCCGACATGACCATGGCGCTGATGCTTGCCGTGCCGCGGCGGCTGGCCGAAGGCGCCAACGTGCTCACCAGCGAGAAGAACTGGTCCGGCTGGTCGCCGACCTGGATGCTCGGCCGGCGCATTTGGGGGAAGCGCCTCGGCATCGTCGGAATGGGCCGCATCGGCACGGCGGTCGCCCGGCGCGCCAAGGCCTTCGGCCTGTCGATCCACTACCATAACCGTCATCGCGTCTTGCCGGCGGTCGAAGAGGGGTTGGAAGCCACCTATTGGGAAAGCCTCGACCAGATGCTGGCCCGCATGGACATCATCTCCGTCAACTGCCCGTCGACGCCCGCGACCTTCCATCTGCTTTCGGCGCGGCGCCTGGCGCTGATGCAGCCTTCAGCCTATCTCGTCAACACGGCGCGCGGCGACATCATCGACGAGGAATCGCTGGTCAAGCTCATCCAGGACGGCAAGATCGCCGGCGCCGGCCTCGACGTTTACGAACATGAGCCGGCGCTGAACACCAAGCTCCTGAAGCTTGCCGCCAAGGGTAAGGTCGTCCTCCTGCCGCATATGGGCTCCGCCACGCTCGAAGGCCGCATCGACATGGGCGAGAAGGTGATCATCAACATTCGCGCGTTCTTCGACGGCCACCGTCCGCCGGACCGTGTGCTGCCGCTGCGGACCTGAGGATCCTTCAGCCGGCGACGGTAAGGGCGCCGTCTTCGGCGACACTCACGATGTGGCCGCGGTAACCGTCGAACAGGTCGCGCCCAAGTCGCACCGCCACCGGTGTCTTCCAACCCATCTCTCGCGCGACGATCAGGCCGAGCAGCAGGATCGCGTCCGGTTCGTGCAGCACCAGGGCCGCCGGCGTGTGACCGTTGTGGACGAGTTCCAGCAAGACGGCGGATGCCGACGACGAACCGATCGTGCCGGGCAGGAACAGAACCCGGCCGGAAATGGTCTCGCCATGCTGCGGATGGCGGACATCGGCGATGCGGCCGCTTTTCGGGTCGACGCCGCCCCAGAAGCTGATCGGCGCCGTCAGCACCAGCGCTTCGCCTGCGCCGGATTTGCCTGGCACCAGGATTTCGACAGCAGCGCTCATGCGGCGATATCCGTGAAGACCGGCTTGCCGGACACGGCGCTTTCGACGCAATCGGCGAGCGAGGCATAGAGCACGGCATAACCCGTGTTGCCCGGCGCATAATGCGCGAATTTCCCCGAATTGGTCATCAGCACACCCCCGGCGAGTTCCGGCATGATCGGCGTCACCACCACGCAGGTGTCGGCGACGATGATCACGCCGCTCTCCTCGAGCGCCTTGCGCCGGCCGTCTTTCTCCAGTGAAGACAGCACGTGCCGGCCGGTGCAGGCGTAGAACGGCACCGCAAGCCGCCTTCCAGCGATCAGCCGTTGCAATGCGTCGAATTCGTCCTGCGACAGATGCGGGCTGCCGATAGCCACGGCGTCGATCGCCTTCGGCATGGCGGCGGTCGACAGGCCGGCGCGCGCCTTCGCCACCATTTGAGGCGTGACGCGGATGGTTGTCTCCGGCTCGGCGCTGGCCAGGATGGTCGCGGCGTCCGGCGCCTCCGGCGTCACGCCTGCGATATGGAACAGGCCGACCGCGCCGGATGATGCCGCGGCCGCGCCGAAGGCCTTCAGGGCGTCTTCGCCGGGATGATCGGCAACACCCGTCACCACGCCGATGGCGTTGCCCACCTCGCGGCCATAGAGGCTGCCCAGCACGGGCCAGGCGATCTCCGAAGTGAGGAAGGAAGGCGAGAGGGCGGAGACGTCGAACACCAGCCGCGCCTTGCGGTTCTCCGGGCGATGCAGGCCATAGTCCGGCGCGCGCCCGGTGATCGCGCATGCGATATCCAGGAAATCGCCATAGCGGTTGGTGCGCGCGCCGAGCACTGAATTGCAGAACACGACGGCGTTGGACTCGCCCCAGGCGACGTCGCTTCCTTGCGCCGGCCGGTGCCCGGCCTGATAGGGCGCGCAGGTCCAGCTCTGCTCGCAGCCGAGCTTGCGATAGGCCTCCATCATCCGCCGCGCCATGCCGCGCTGCGGCTCTTCCAGACGGATGCGCGAGCAG
>JBFLWR010000349.1:0-3413 GCA_040755925.1 Pseudomonadota bacterium | reverse complement strand
AGCCTTTGACCTCGGGCGAAATCCGGCTGGACGGCAACGACATCAGCCACATGCCGATCAACCGGCGGCCGTTCAACACCGTCTTCCAGGACTATGCCCTGTTCCCGCACCTCACCGTTGCCGGAAACGTCGGCTATGGCCTCTCGGTTCGCCATGTGCCGCGCAAGGAGATTGCGGAACGCGTCGCGAAGGCCCTGGATTTGGTGCAACTCGGGCGTTTCGCCGAGCGCTTTCCGGCCCAGCTTTCCGGCGGCCAGCGACAGCGCGTGGCGCTCGCCCGCGCGCTGATCTGCCAGCCGCGGCTCGTCCTGCTCGACGAACCGCTTGCAGCGCTCGACCTTGAGCTGCGCCGTCAGATGCAGGAGTTCCTCAAGTCGATCCAGCGCGAGGTCAAGACCACTTTCCTGTTCGTCACCCACGACCAGGAGGAGGCCATCGGAATGGCCGACCGGATCTGTGTGATGGAGGGCGGCCATATCCGCCAGCTCGGCACGCCGCACGAGCTCTACTACAAGCCCAATTGCGAGTTCGTGGCGCGTTTCTTCGGCGAGAACAACCTGGTCGCGGGGACGCTCGGCGAGACGCTGGGCGAGCTTCGCGCGATCGAGACGGCGCTCGGGCGGCTCGTCTGCTCGATCGGCGGCCAGCCACGTCTAAGGGCCGCCGCCACCGGCGCCCGGGCCTTCGCGGCGTTCCGTCCCGAAGCGTTGCGCCTTGCCGATGCAGACGATGCCGAGAACCGTCTCTCCGGCACGATCGCCGAGCTCGCCTTTGCCGGCTCATCAACCGTCGCCACCATTGCCGCCGGCGGCGATGCCGCCCAGCGCCTCAGGCTGCGCTTCCCCAGCAGGATCGACGGCAGCAGTTTGCGGGCCGGCGAAACGGTAGCGATTTCCTTCGCGCCGCACGAAGGCCATCTGGTGCTGGCATGAGCGAGGTTGTCCTGGCACGATCCGCGGCAATCCGGTGGTCGCCGCTTGTCACCGTGCTCGCTTTCGCGTTGCCCGTGATCTTCGTCCTGGCGCCGCTGGCGATCTTCCTCGTTTACAGTTTCTACAGCGTCGATCAGGGCCAGATCGTTCACACGCCGACGGTCGCCAATTATGTCCGCTTCTTCACCGACCCGATCTTCCTGCCTGTGTTCTGGAACACGATCGGCCTGTGCCTGACGGTAGCAGCGATCTCGATCCTGCTTGCCTATCCGGCCGCCTACTTCCTGACCACGCTGCGGGGGCGGTGGCGCTATGCGCTGCTGATGCTGCTCATGGTGCCGCTGCTAATGAGCTACGTCATCAAGATCTACGCTATCCGCAGCATCCTCGGCCTCAACGGCTTCCTCAACAAGGCGCTGGTCGGGCTAGACATCATCGCGGAGCCGTCGACGCTCTTCGTCTTCAACATGAATGCCATCCTGCTCACCCTGACGCTGCTGCTGATCCCGTTCGCGATCCTGCCGATCTTCCTGGCGCTGGAGCGCATTCCGCAGGTGCTGCTGCGCGCATCCGACGATCTCGGCGCGACCAGCCTGCAGACCTTCCTGCGCATCACCTTGCCGCTGTCCCTGCCGGGCGTAGCCTCGGCGGCAAGCTTCGTCTTCGTCCTGGCGATCGGCGATTTCCTGACGCCGCAGATGGTCGGCGGCGTCAGCGGCTTCACCTTCGGCCGCATCCTCTACAGCCAGTTCGGCACCGCCTTCAACTGGCCGTTCGGCGCCGCGCTCTCGGTCGCGCTGGCCGTGGTGGTGATCGTTGCGATCCTGCTTGGCGAGCGTGCCGGCCGCAATCGGGGGACTTCGCTTTGATCGCCCTGCCGCGCCTGTCCACGATGCTGCTTGCCGCGGTCACCACGCTGGTCGCGGTGCTGCTCTACAGCCCGCTCTTCGTGCCGATCGTGTCGTCCTTCTTTCCAGTGGCGCGCGGCGAGGTCGACTGGTCGTCGCCCACCGTTTCGACCTATGTCGCGCTGGCCGCGAACCACGAGATCCTCACCGCCCTGCGCACCACGCTTGTCGTCGGCGTCTGCACGGTCGTGCTCTCCGTCGTCAGCGGCACGCTGCTCGCGCTCTACTATCACGGCCGCCGCGCCGGCCGCTCGCTGCTGCAGTTCATCGTCTTCCTGCCGTTCCTGATGCCGCCCATCATCAGCGGCCTGGCGCTGTTGATCTTCTTCCGCGAGATCGGCCTCGAACGCTCGCTGCTGACGGTCATCATCGGCCACACGGTCTTCGTGCTCGCCATCGTCTACCGCACGGTGCTGACGCGCCTGCAGTCGATGAGCCGCACGCTGGTGGAGGCCTCCTACGACCTCGGCGCCACCAAATGGCAGACCTTCTGGCGCGTCATCCTGCCCAATCTGTCGAGCGCGATGGTCGGCGGCGCCATCCTGGCCTTCGCCCTGTCGTTCGACGAGACCATGATCACCATCCTGGTCACCGGCACCCAGACGACGCTGCCGGTCAGGCTGTGGGCGATGATGCGCCTGGGCTTCTCGCCCGACATCAACGCGCTGGTCGCGCTGATCCTGATGTTCACCGTGCTGCTTTGCGCGCTTGCCGCGCGCTTCCTTATCCCGAGGCAGATCGCTACCCAGCGGAGCTGAGTGCCACGTCGACAGGGTCAAGGAAATCGCGCCGGGGTGGCCGCGCCGAGGCGGGGATCAGAAGCTCGGCGGACTGATGGCCCAAATGACAATCGCTTCGCGCGAGCCGGGATTGCGGTAGCGGTGTGGCTCGCCGGAGGAATAGGAGCAACTGTCGCCTTCGTAGAGATGGAAATGGCGCTCGCCGAGCCACATCTCGAGCTCGCCTGACACGACGAAGCCAACGCCGTCGCCGTCATGCGTGTAACTTTCGGCGCTCTCCGTACCCGGCGGCAGGCGGGTATAGATCATCTCTACCTGCAGGCTCATCCTCGGGGTCACGAGTTCGTCGATGATGCCGTGGTCGTATTGGATTTTCAGACGGTTGCCGCGCCGCACGACATAGCCGTGCTCGTCCTGCGGCACAGGTGACGCGCCGGCGAAGAACCATTGGACGGTCACGCCAAGGCTCTTGGCGATGTTTACCAGCGCTGGAATGGAGGGATAGGCGAGGTTGCGCTCGATCTGGCTTATGTAGCCGATGGAGAGGTGGCAAGCGTCCGCCAGTTGGGCAAGCGTCAACTTCCGTCGCTTGCGCAGGTCGCGAATCCGCTCGCCGAGAACCAGATCCTCGCCGTCGGCGCTGGCTTCCAGTCCTGGTTCCGGTTGGTCCTTGGCGGAAATGGTCACTTTCTATCGCCCTGGCTTGATGACCGGTCTTGCGATGTTGCCCCGTCCTTGTTGCCGATAGGGCATTTCTCCGCAAGAGACGAGCGGGAAGATTCACTCGTCTCGGCGCCAAGGCTCTCATGCAGAATTTATCAAATTTCCTTCAA
>JBFLWR010000348.1:0-2984 GCA_040755925.1 Pseudomonadota bacterium | reverse complement strand
GTATATTTCATAGAGCGGATTGGAATAGCGCGGCTCCTGGACCGGCAGCGGGCCGTCGCTTCCGCGCAACTCGCTCGAGCCGCCGGTAAAGGTCTCGATCGCCTTGAAGGCCTCAAGGCATGATTGCCAGGACCAGGCGCCGCCCGCGAGTTGCGCCCAGTCTTCGTAATCCAATGGATGGCCGCGCACGAACGCCATCGCGTTGATGGCCGAGGATCCACCCAGCAGCCTGCCCCGCAAGACGCTGAGCCGGCGGCCGTCAAGGCCGGGCTCAGGCTCGGATTGGTAGCCCCAATTGTATTTGGCCGAGGAACTGACGAACGGGAAACCCGCTGGCATCGTGATCATGATGTCTCGCGGTTGTCGCCCGGACTCTATCAGCAAGACTTTGTTGCCTGGCTTTGAGCTCAGCACATTGGCGACGACGCAGCCCGCGGTGCCGGCGCCGACGACGATGTAGTCATAGGTGTTTGACATCGCATCCCACATGTTTCGTCTCATCGATCATGTCGCGCCGCTCGCTCTCCGCCGCGCCGATCACGCCCAGCAAAGGGCCGCGATCGCGCTCGAGGATGGATATCCAGCGACCGGGCGGGTCAAGCGCGAGGTCCAACTATCGGACAGACGACGCAGACCGACATCTTCGACACGCGCGTTCCGGCCGGCGCGGCCAGGCAGCGCCTTCGCCGTCCGCTTTCCGGACTCGCACGGTTCCCCGCCGCGCCGTCCGGAACTAGGCATGGTGCGCGGACGTGGGCGTCATCCGACAGCCCCAGAGCGAGGGCGCATAATGGACGCTATCCAAGGGAAGACTTTGCGCATCCTTGTCGTGCACGACGAAGCCGGCCCGTATCTGGGGTCGCTCATACGGCGTTTTCCCACAGCCGAATTCCATTCCATCGAAAAGCATTCAATGCTTCCCGCGGTGCTGCCTGACCTGAAGCCGACGGTCGTCTTGAGTTTCAAGGAGGTCGAGACGGTCCCCGACGACATGGCGCCGTTGCTTGAGGCGCCGTCGATCCAATGGCTCCATGTCGCCTCGGTCGGAACCGAACACATCCCTTCGGGCAAGGGAGGCCCCCTGATCTCCCATGTCGCTGGGATCGGGGCGCCCGCCATGGCTGAATACGCCGTCGGCGCACTTTTGGCCGCCAACCTCAGGCTGCCTGACTACTTTCGCCAACAGGCCAGGCGCGAGTGGAAGATATTGCCCTGGCGCTCGGTCAGGGGCCGTACCATCCTGGTCATCGGACTGGGTTGGATCGGCAAGGAAATCGCGCAAACGGCCAAGGCGTTGGGCATGCGGGTGATCGGAATCCGATCGACGCGGCAGCCCGTCGCCAACGTCGACGACGTGCGCACGCTGGAACACCTTAACGACAGCCTGCGCGAGGCGGATTTCGTTTCGCTGCAAATTCCCGTCACACCGCAAACCACCCGGCTTATCGATAAAGCGGCGCTCGCCGCCATGAAGCCGCAAGCCTGGCTTGTAAACGTCGGCCGCGGCGCCCTGGTTGACGAGGACGCCCTGGTCGAGGCGCTGCGTGCCGGGCGCATCGCGGGAGCGGTGCTCGACGTTTTCAGCGAGGAACCGCTACCGGCCAGTAGTCCGCTTTGGGACATGGGCAATTGCATCATCACGCCGCATTCGTCCGGCTGGACGCTGGACTGGCAGGCCGGCGCTTATGAGGAATTCGCAGTCAATCTGGAAAGATGGATGTCCGGCCAGCCGCCGCTGCGCGTATTGGACCGACAGCATCGATCGGCCTCAAGACAATGATGGAGACGAACATGTCTGATTTCCTGGAACCGGTTGGCAGCGACGCTGCGTTTTTTGCCCGAATGGCCGAACTCGGCAAGAATCGGGACGCCGCGGTTTTCAAATTGCGCTGCCGTCTTCCCACGCAAGGCCGCGCCGACATGGTCGCGGCGGCCACCCCGACGCTCAGCATCGTTTTGAAAGCATATGCGAGCGGCGGCGAGAACACGCTGCATGCCCATCACAACGAGGACCACGCCTTCATCGTCCTGCAGGGCTTCGCAACCTTTTATGGCGAGCGCGACGCTGTCCTGGGTAAGGTCGGACGTCTCGAGGGCATCATGATCCCGCAAGGCGCCCTGTACCGCTTCGAGGCGGGTACGGAGGAGCCTTTGGTGTTGCTGCGCGTCGGCTCCATCCTGCCCGGCACGCAAAATGAAGGATCCCGCCGCAGCGCCGATGGCTCGGTGAACGATTCCTTCTCAGCCAAGAACAAAACTGTGGAGCTCATTCTTTCTGCCGATCGCATGTTCGGTTAGGGACAGCGCCACGAGCCGAAAAGCACCGATCGATCCGGCGGCCAGACACATCATGGCAGCCGCAACGCCGGCAGGCCGTTTTCTGTCGGTTCGCCGTCCGTTGGCCGGCGATGCTCGCGGCAATGGGACGGCAGGCGGTCACACAAGCAAAGCTCCCTGGCGAAGTCCAAGCGATGGACTCAATCAATTGATGACCGTCCGCCCCGATCTATGGTCGTAGTCGGCTTGCCTGCGAAGGAAGATTCATGGCCCCTAAACTGTTGAGCGATGAGAACCGGTTCAAGCTCGCGGTGTTCGCCGCCAATGTCAGCGGCAGCACCGCGGTGACCAATGCGCCTGGCCGCATCCAGGTGACCTGGGATGAATCACGCGCAATCGCGCAATTGGCCGACCGGCTTGGGTTCGACGCGATAATTCCGGTCGCCCGCTGGAAGGGCTTCGAGGGGCCGATCAGACAGAATGACCGATCCTTCGAGACCATGACCTGGGCCGCCGGGATCGCCGCGATTACCGAGCGGATACAGGTCTTCGCCACCGTGCACGTGCCAACCGTGCACCCGGTGCGCATGGCCAAGGAGATCGTCACGATAGATCATATCTCGAACGGGCGGGTGGGGCTCAACATCGTCGCTGGTTAGAACGAAGTCGACCTGGATCTGTTCGGCGGAATGCCATCGCATGAGAAG
>JBFLWR010000347.1:0-5739 GCA_040755925.1 Pseudomonadota bacterium | reverse complement strand
AAGATGGCCAAGGCCGACGGCATCGTCACCCAGGACGAGGTGCGCGCCTTCCAGGAAATCTTCGAGGTGCCCCCGGAAGAGACGCGCAACGTGGCGCGCCTCTACGACATCGCCAAGCAGGATGTCGCGGGGTTCGAGATCTATGCCCAGCGCATGGCGCAACTCTGCGGCTCTGGCCACGGCAATTGCGTGATGCTGGAAGACATTCTCGACGGGTTGTTCCACATCGCCAAGGCCGACGGGCTGATCCACGAGCGTGAGGGCCAGTTCCTGCACCGCATCGCCGAGATTTTCCAGATCGACGAGGCGCATTATGAGGCGATCCTGTCCCGGCATGTCAGTCTCGGCTCGGCCGATCCTTACGCCGTTCTGGGCATCGAACGCGGCAAGCCGTTCGAGGAGGTCAGGAAGCGCTACCGCAAGCTCATCTCCGACAATCATCCGGACAGGTTGATCGCGCGCGGCCTGCCGCAGGAGTTCATCAAGATCGCAACGACCCGGGTCGCGGCGATCAATGCCGCCTATGAGATGATCGAACGGGGCCTCAGGCACGTATGAGCGGTTTTTCGCCCGACCAGCCGGGTGCCGAGGTGAGGGTGTCGCCGAATTTCGGTCCGCGCCGCGAGACGCTGAGGCCTGACATGATCGTGCTGCACTACACCGGCATGGCGACCGGCGAGGGCGCCGAGGCGTGGCTCTGCGATCCGGCAAGCGAAGTGTCCTCGCACTACCTCGTCCATGAGGACGGCCGAGTCGTGCAAATGGTGCGCGAAAGCGATCGCGCCTGGCATGCCGGCAAGAGCTCCTGGTTTGGGCATACCGACGTCAACTCCTGCTCGGTCGGCATCGAGATCGTCAATCCGGGACACTCGCTGGGCTACAGGGCCTTTCCGAAGCGGCAGATCGATGCCGTGACCGTTCTGTGCTCAGGCATAATAGGCCGCCACGCCATTCCGGCCCGAAGGGTGTTGGCTCATTCCGACGTCGCGCCGGGACGCAAGATCGATCCGGGCGAAAAATTTCCGTGGAAGGCGCTTTTCTCCGCCGGTGTCGGCTACCTGGTCCCGGCAGCGCCGATAAAGCCGGGTGCGGTCCTGCAGACCGGCGACGCCGGCGCCGACGTCGAGACGTTGCAGTCGATGCTGGCGCTGTATGGATATGGCGTTGAAATATCGGGCGTTTACGACCGGCAGACCGAGATCGTCGTGGCGGCGTTCCAGCGGCATTTCCGTCGGCGGCTCGTCGATGGCATGGCGGACGGCTCGACGATTCGCACTCTGCAGAAGCTCGTCGCTTCCGTAGGGGCAGATTCGCCACGATAGTATCAACAGCGATCCCTAAATTACAATCTGTCACTCAAAGTGACTTGCTCCGCCTTCATTGCCGCCAATTCGGCCGCCAAATGCGTCTCCCGTAGATTGTCGGACGTCGAGCCTCCCTGATGTTTCGATCGTGAATTGGCCTAGCTGCGCGAAGTTCTTCGCGCGGTTCTAACAAAACAGGACTACATGCAAAAATTGACCGTTGTAGCGGCAGCCGTTGCTGCCGGAGTGATGACTTTTGCCTTCAATACGGCGAACAGCGCCCCATTGAGCCCTCGGGCAGACAATGGCTTCTTCGCTGCCCCCACGGCGCCCAAGGCAACCTCGGACGACACGACCTCGAAGAACAAAAGAACCGCCCGCGCGAAGGTTGGGAAAGCGGCCGCGGTCAAGGTAGCCAAGGCAACGACGAACCGTGGCGCCAAGCGCCAAAGGCAGACCATCGATCTGATGGCGACCGCTTCGATCAATACCGGAAAGGTCGCGCTGTCGACGTCCACCGCCGCGGGTGGTGGTCAATACTCGGAGATCATCGCGCGCTATGCCGCGAGCTACGGGGTGTCGGTGTCGCTCGCAAAGGCGGTCATCAAGATCGAAAGCAACTACCAGCCGCACATGGTCGGCGGCGCCGGCGAGATCGGGCTGATGCAGATCAAGCCGGCCACGGCGCGTATGATGGGCTATACCGGCTCGGTGAAGGGACTGTTCGATCCGGATACCAACATCAAATACGGCATGAAGTACCTGGCCATGGCCCAGGGGCTCGGCGGCGGCACGACCTGCGGCACGATCCTCAAATACAATGCCGGCCATGGCGCGACGCGGATGAACCCGGTCTCGGCTGCCTATTGCAGCAAGGTGAAGGTGCAGATGGCGGCGCTGGGCTCACCAGCCTAAGCTCACCATTCGAGGTGGATTTGGGCAACGCGTGCTTTGTTTTCATGCATGTCGTTGTCCCGGACCACTGCCCACTTTTTGGGTGACACGCATTCGCTTTTCGTTTGCGTTTTCAGACGGGAATCCCTTTATACGCGCTTGCCAGCTGGCCGGGCGGCCGCACCAGCGAGAGCCGAAAGGCTGCGGGTGAGGAAAGTCCGGGCTCCATGGAGACACGGTGCCGGCTAACGGCCGGCGGGGGCGACCCCAGGGAAAGTGCCACAGAAAGCAAACCTCCACGGCATCTGCCGCGGCAAGGGTGAAAGGGTGGGGTAAGAGCCCACCGCGCGACTGGCAACAGGAGCGGCACGGCAAACCCCACCGGGAGCAAAACCGAATAGGGGCGGTGCGAGGGGAAACCTTCGAGGGCTGTTTCCGGCCCACCGCCCGGGTAGGTTGCGTGAGGCGCGTGGCAACGCGCGCCCAAGATGAATGGCCGCCACGTTCTCGCCGCAGGGCGAGGGCCATACAGAACCCGGCTTACAGGCCAGCTGGCTCCTTCCCCCCCCTCAATTTCAGGGGAGACGCTCAGGCGCCCAGGCGATCAAGGGATCCCTTGATCGCCTGCCAGAGTTCCTCGACCGGTTCGCAGCCGATTGCCAGCCGAACGAAACCCGGCGGCACGGCGTCGCCGCGTTTCGACCGCCGTTCGGCCGACGTATGCGTGCCGCCGAAGGAAGTCGTCGATTCAACCAACGCGCAATTGTCGATGAAGGCCTCGGCCAGTTCCTCGGAGGCCAGCTCGAACGAGATCAGGAAGCCGAAGCGCTCCATCTGGGCCCGCGCAAGATTGTGTGAAGGATCGCCGTCCAGGCCGGGAAAGCGCAAGCCGCTTACAGCACGGTGATCCTTCAGCCGTCGGGCGATCGTTTCCGCCGACGAGCACATCCGGTCGAAGCGTACTTCCAGTGTTTCGAGGCCGCGGTGCACGAGCCAAGCCTCGAACGGGCCGGGGATGCCGCCCGCAGTCTCGCGCCAGTCCTTCACTTTGGCGACGATGTCGGGATTTCGGCTGGCGACATGGCCGAACAGCACATCCGAATGGCCGTTGATCGCCTTGGTGTCCGCGGAGACAACAATATCGGCGCCCAGATCGAGCGGGCGCTGGCCGAAGGGCGTCATCGTCGTGTTGTCAACGACAAAGATCGCGCCCTGCTTATGGACAGCATCGGCGACAGCGGCGATATCGCAGATGTCCAGTCGCGGATTCGACGGACTTTCGACGAAGACCAGCCGGTATCCTTCGAAGCCGCCATCGAGGAAGGCGGGCGTGGGCCTCGTGTCGTGGGCTATGCCCAGCGGTTTGAGGAAGCGCTCAGCCAACGCGCGCGTGGCGTGATAGCCGTCCGAAGGCAACAGGATGCGGTCGCCGGATTTCAGGAGCGCGAAAAATACCGCCGATATCGCGCCCATTCCCGACGGGAAAGTGACACATGGCGCATCTTCCAGATGGCCCAGCGCATGCTCGACGGCGCGCCAGGTCGGATTGCTGAAGCGGCCATATTGATCGAAGCCAGTTGAGTCACCCGGCGCGTGGAAGGTGGACGCCATGGTCAGCGGCAACGGTATCGGATCGCCCTTGTCGAAATCGCTGCTGCGCAAGTGCGCGAGTGCCGCGGCGCGTGACTTCGCGGTTTCGGACATGAGCTCGATCCTTGTCGCCGGGTGGAAAATGCGAGCTGACGCTAAGCGTAGCGACTGTTCACGGCAAGCCGCGTCTCTTTGGGCCAGACGGTTCTAAACGGTTCGTTAGGCTTAATAGAGCATAAAGACGAAACGGGCCTTCAGCTTGCTCTTCTGGGTTGTGGTGCGCGTGTTTGTGATGCCTGTTCCCGTTGACGCCCATATAGCCCCATGATATCCCATTCGCATCATCAAGCTTTCGTTCCGCGTCAGGGTGAAGCGTACGCCAATCGGGCAGTCGCGGCGGCTGCGCGTTTGTCGGTTTTCGCCCTACCGAACGAGGCGATTTCTCGCGAGGGAACGCGTGGCGGCGGCGCGGACAACAACATGGGAAGGGGTGCGGCGGCGACAGCGGCTGTAGGGCGTAGTGGACCGATTTCTCTCAAACGCAGTCAACAGGATCGATGCGAAGGGGCGTGTGTCCGTTCCGGCGCATTTCCGCGCGGTCGCGCAGAAACGCGGCTACTCGGAACTCTATGCGCTTCGATGCCTCGACCTGCCGGCGATGGATGTCGGCGGCCTCGACCTGCTCGACCGCTACGAGCAGCGGATCGCGCTGGAGGATCCCTTCCTGCGGACGGCGGACGACATGTCGTTCTTCTGCCATGGCGACGGGACTTTCCTCAAGCTCGATCAGGATGGCCGCATCACGATGACCGATTTCATCCGCGAGCATACGGGCATCTCGAACGAGGTGGCCTTTGTCGGCCGTGGCAATTTCTTTCAGGTTTGGGAGCCGGGACGACTTGCAGCCTACGGGGCGCAGGCGCGGGCCAGGCTTTTGCAGCTTCGGCAGGGGACGAAGCCCGGGGAGCGACCGGAATGATGGCTGGCCACGGCGATGATCCTCACGCCGTTGGCGGACTGGTCCGTCACATTCCGGTCCTCCTTGCCGAGGTGCTGGAGGCGCTTCAACCCAAGCAAGGCGAAACGATCGTGGACGGAACGTTCGGCGCCGGCGGCTATACCAGCGCTATTCTTGAGCGCGGCGCATCTGTCGTCGCCATCGACCGCGATCCGGACGCGATCCTGGCGGGCAAGGTTCTCGAACAGCGCTCGGGTGGCAGGTTGAAGCTCGTCCAGGCACCGTTCTCGACGCTTGACGAGCAGGTCGAGAGCGCCGACGGCGTCGTGCTCGATATCGGCGTTTCCTCCATGCAGCTCGACCAGGCGGAGCGCGGCTTTTCCTTTCGCGCCGACGGGCCGCTCGACATGCGCATGGCGCAGGCGGGCCTAAGCGCCGCCGATGTCGTCAACACGTTCAAGGCCGGCGATCTGGCCCGCATCTTCGGCTTTCTCGGCGAGGAGCGCCACGCCGGCCGCATCGCCCGCATGATCGAGGGCCGTCGCGAGAAGCGGCCCTTCGAGCGCACGCTCGATCTCGCCGACGCCATCGCCACCCATATCGGGCGCGCGCCGAAGGACAAGATCCATCCGGCCACGCGTGTCTTCCAGGCGCTGCGTATCTTCGTCAATGACGAGCTCGGCGAGTTGGCAAGCGCGCTGTTCGCCGCCGAGCGGGCGCTCAGGCCCGGCGGGCGGCTTGTCGTGGTCACCTTTCATTCGCTGGAAGATCGGATCATCAAGCGCTTCATTGCCGATCGCGCGGACGCGGCCAGCGGTTCGCGCCATATGCCCGACGCGCCGGCGCGGGTTGCGACATTCCGCAAATCCGGCGGCGGAGTGGCGCCGGCGGAGGCCGAGATAGCGGCCAACCCACGCGCGCGCTCGGCCAGGCTGCGCGCGGCAATCCGCACCGACGCGCCAGCACGCGGCGGTGACTTTTCGATTTTCGGTC
>JBFLWR010000346.1:0-29894 GCA_040755925.1 Pseudomonadota bacterium | reverse complement strand
GATCGCCCGCCACTCAAACAGCCGGATCAGCAAAAGTGGTTTCCGGTTTTGCGTCGGGTCGCTCGCCGGCTGCGTATCCTTGCCTCATCCTCCCGGCTGGCGTAATGAGGCGCCCGCGCAAAGGGCAGCGCGCATCCCCAAGGCGCCGCGACGGGGCCAACCCGAAGATCAATCCGGAAAGCTCCCGCGATGAACAGGAACTACCTCTTCCTCTTTCTGTTCAGCATTGTGATGACCGTCAGCGGGCTGGCCGGCCTGCCGCCGGTCGACCGCGACGAATCCCGTTTCGTGCAGGCGACCAAGCAGATGGTCGAGACCGGCGACTATGTCGACATCCGCTTCCAGGATGCTTCCCGCTACAAGAAACCGATCGGCATCTACTGGCTGCAATCGGCGGCGGTGGCGCTGAGCGGCGAGGGGGCGGCTGCGCCGATCTGGGTCTACCGCCTGGTCTCGATGCTGGGCATTGCTATCGCCGTCGTCGGTATCGGCTGGACCGGCACGAAGCTTTTCGGCGCCAATGCAGGGCTTGCGGCCGGCCTGATGGTCGCGGCGATCTTCGCCACCGCCTTCGAGGGCCGCGACGCCAAGACCGACGCCATGCTTCTCGCCTGCTGCGTCGCCGCGCAGGGCGCCTTGGCGCAAGTCTATCTGGCGTCGCGCCGTAACGAACCGGTTCCCGGCCATCTGCCCTGGATCTTCTGGATCGCGCAGGGGCTGGGCATACTCATCAAGGGACCGGTGTCGCCGCTGCTGTCGCTGTTGACGGCGGCCACGCTGCTTGCCTTCGATCGCGACTGGCGCTGGCTGTTGAAGCTGAAACTGGTGCGCGGCGTCGCAGTCGTCCTTGTCATCGTCCTGCCCTGGCTCATCCTCATCAGCTGGAAGAGCGGCGACGCCTTTTTCCAGGAAGCGGTCGGCAAGGACATGCTGAACAAGGTGGCGCAAGGCGAGGAATCGCACGGCCTGCCGCCGGGTTTCTACGTGCTCACCTATTCGCTGTTCATGTGGCCCTTCGGGCTGATCGCGCTCGGCGCCGGCCTGCAGGCGATCAACCGCTTCCGGGACGATCCTCGTCTGCGCTTCTGTCTCGCCTGGTACATCCCGTTCTGGCTCCTCTTCGAGGCGATCCCCACCAAGCTGCCGCACTATGTCATGCCGGCCTATCCAGCCGTGGCGCTGCTCATCGGCTGGCTGCTGACCTTGCCGGCGGAGCAGGCCAACGCACCGCTGAAACGCTGGCAAACGTGGCTGTGGTGGGCGACAGCTTTCGGTCTCGCTGTCGTCGCGATCGGCCTGGCCGTGGTCTGCGTCGGAGCTCCGCTCTACCTCAACAAGACGTTTTCCTGGTGGAGCATCCCGGCGGCAATCGCGGCTCTAACCACGGGTTACCTGGCGTTCCCGCGCCAATTGCAGGTTCCGCTCGGGCGCATCGCGGCCGTCGCGATCGGCGCCGGCATCACCTTCAGCCTGTTGTTCGGTGTCATCGGGCCGTCGCTCAAGCCGATCTGGCTGAGCCCTGCCATCAACGCCGCCGTCGACGCCAACCGTCCCTGCGCCACCTCCGTGCTCGCGTCCTCGCGATTCCAGGAGCCGAGCCTCGTATTCCTGGTCGGCACCAACACGGTGCTCACCGATGTCGATGGCGTGGCGAGACATCTGGCTGCCGATCCTGCCTGCGCGCTTGGCCTCGTGGCGGTCCAGGACGAGCAGAAGCTCAACCAGTTGCTTGCCGGACAGGGTAAGTCGGCAAAGCGCCTCACCGAGATCGACGGCATCAACTATTCGTCAGGAGACAAGGTGGCGCTCGGGCTCTATCGGGTGGCGCAGTGATGGATAGGACCATGTCCGCATTGCCTGCTCTTTATCACCGCTCGCGGTCCAATTTCCTCGACACGATCAGCATCGTGAAGCGGCGCTTTGTCGTGCGGCCGGCGCGCTATCCGCATATACCGTGGGCCATATGGCTGCTGGCCTGGCTGCTGCTCGCGGCGGCCGCCTTTCTCAGCCTGGACAGCGCCGCCGGCAGGCTTCGTGATGAGTGGCCGCGCGGCTTCGTGCATTTCACCGATTTCTTCACGCAGTTCGGGCTGGGCGGCTGGTATCTTATTCCGGCGGCGCTTTGCCTGGTCGTCGCCAATCTGACGGACTGGCGGCGTCTCTCCCGGCAATCGCGGATGATGATCTACAACTGGACCTGCTTCGCCTTCCTGGTGCTTTGCGCGGTCGGCCTTTCCGGGATCGCGGTCAACGTCTTGAAATACGCCATCGGCCGGGCGCGACCGCTTTATTTCGACAGTTATGGCGTCCTGTCGCTTCATCCGTTCGCGATGGACGCGCGGTTCGCCGGTTTCCCTTCGGGCCATGCCACGACAATGGGCGCGGTGTTCGGCGTCCTGCTGCTGCTTTTTCCCAGGCGCTGGTACATCGCGCTGGTGGTCACTGCCTGCATCGCCTCGACGCGCGTCTTCGTCGGCGCACACTACCCCAGCGACACCGTCGCCGGTTTTGGGCTAGGGCTCGCCACCGCAATTCTGTCAGGGCTGGTGTTCGCCAGGCTAGGCTTCATCTTCCGGCGGCCGGCGTCGACGCGTCCCGTGCCTAAACGCACGTTTCGGCTGTGGTAGTCCGCTAGACCTGAAGGCCGCGCATCGGCCGGCAATTGTCAGCCGACCGTCAGATCGCCTCGGCGTTATCTCAGCCGCTTTGGCCGCGGGTCGGCGAGCTCGCCCGCCAGGCGGCGATCGAGATAATCGGCGCATTCCTGGATCAGCAGTTCGGCATCGTTGGCGAAGAAATGATTGGCGCCCGGCAGTGTCTTCTGCGTGATGGTGATGCCCTTTTGCGTGTGCAGCTTGTCGACCAGCGTCTGCACATCCTTGGGCGGAGCCACCTTGTCGGCGTCGCCGTGGATGATCAAGCCCGACGACGGGCAGGGCGCCAGGAACGAGAAGTCATAGGTGTTGGGCTGCGGCGCGACCGAGATGAAGCCCTCGATCTCGGGCCGGCGCATGAGCAACTGCATGCCGATCCAGGAGCCGAAGGAATAGCCGGCGACCCAGCAACTCTTGGAATCCGGATGCAACGACTGCACCCAGTCGAGCGCCGCGGCCGCGTCCGACAATTCGCCGGTGCCGTGGTCGAACTCGCCCTGGCTGCGGCCGATGCCGCGGAAATTGAAGCGAAGCGTGGTGAAATCGCGCTTCTGGAACATATAGAAGAGGTCGTAGACGATCTTGTTGTTCATCGTGCCGCCGAATTGCGGGTGCGGATGCAGCACGATGGCGATCGGCGCGCTCTTTTCCTTGGAGGGCTGGTAGCGACCCTCCAGGCGACCAGCAGGACCGGCGAAAATGACCTCAGGCATAAATTACTCCACGTGGCATACAAAGGCGCTAGCCCGAACTCTTCCTCTGGCCCCATCTTCTGTGGCCTTGACGCCGGGCAAGCGTCTTCCTAGAAGCTAGTTTAGAATTGTTCAAAACTGGGTGGCCGAAATGCAAGTAGCCCGGCCGCCCGCGCCGCAAGCCGCGTAGATAGGACGGCTTGCCTTGCAATTTCAAGGAAATAACGCGCTATCCTCGCGGAATGGCTGCTGACAGGACCGACGGAAGGAAAATGGCCGCAACCCGCGCCTATCTCGACTACAACGCCAGCGCGCCGCTTATAGCGGAAGCGCGGGCCGCGATGGTCGTCGCGCTGGACGTTGCCGCCAACCCGTCATCGGTCCACGCCGAGGGTCGCGCGGCGCGGCGGCTGATCGAGGATGCCAGGCGCGATGTGGCAAGGCTGGTCAACGCCAGGCCGGAACATGTCGTCTTCACCTCCGGCGCGACCGAGGCGGCCTCGATGCTGCTTTCGCCGGACTGGCAGATCGGGCGCGGCGCGATCCGCATGAGCCATCTCTACGTCTCGGAGGCCGATCACCCTTGTCTCCTGAGCGGCGGCCGTTTCCCGGCCGCGTCGGTGACGCGCATTGGCGTCGATCGGAATGGCGTCGTCGACGTCGACGCGCTGGCCAACGCCCTGGCCGGGCATGACAAGTCGAGCGGCCTGCCGCTGGTGGCGATCCACGCCGCCAATAACGAGACCGGGGTCGTCCAGCCGGTCGGACGAATCGCCGGGATCGTCAAGGCCGCCGGCGGCGTGCTCGTCGTCGACGCCGTGCAGGCGGTTGGTCGGATTCCGATCGACATGTCAGCGCCTTACGCCGACTACCTGATCCTGTCCTCGCACAAGATCGGTGGCCCAAAGGGCGTCGGCGCCTTCATTGCCGCGTCCGACCTGATGATGCCGAAGCCGCTGATCAATGGCGGCGGCCAGGAAAAGGGCCATCGTGCCGGCACCGAGAACCTCATCGGCATCACCGGTTTCGGGGCCGCGGCGCGGATTGCACTCGCGGGGTTGAACGCTATGGACGCGGTTGAGCGTCGGCGCGGCGAGATCGAGGCGACCGTTCGGGAACTCGTCCCCGACGCGGAAATCTTCGGAAACGGCGCGCCAAGGCTTGCCAACACGACATTCTTCGCTATTCCCGGCGTCAAGGCCGAGACGGCGCAAATCGCTTTCGACCTGGCGGGCGTCGCGCTGTCGGCAGGCTCGGCCTGCTCGTCGGGAAAGGTCGGGCCAAGCCATGTGCTGAAGGCGATGGGCTACGGCGACAGCCTTGGCGCCTTGCGCGTCTCGATCGGCCAAGCGACCAGCGCCGAGGACATCGCGGCGTTTCGGACAGCGTTGGCGAGCATCGCCGCGCGACGGGCCGGCAAGGAAAAGGCCGCCTAGGCGGCCGAGGAATTTCAGGCCACGCGGCCTGGTAGAGCCGTGCGTTTTGGTTGGCCGGGTGAATTCCCGGTCGAAACGCACTATATGGGACTTACGCCGCTTCGGGTTCCTTCCAGGACGCCCGGCCCAAGCGGTGCCATAGTTTGAAAACTGTCGGGCCTTGACCCCGGCGTGGATGGAGAACGCTTATGCCTGCTGTGCAGGAGACGATCGATCGAGTTCGAAAGATCGACGTCGACCAGTATAAATACGGATTCCAGACAGAGATCGAGACGGACAAGGCCCCGAAGGGCCTGAGCGAAGACATCATTCGCTTTATCTCGGCCAAGAAGGATGAGCCGGGCTGGATGCTGGAATGGCGTCTGGAGGCATATCGCCGTTGGCTGACGCTGGAAGAGCCGACCTGGGCGCGCGTCCACTATCCGAAGATCGACTTCCAGGACATCTACTACTACGCCGCGCCGAAGAGCACGCCAGGACCGAAGTCGCTGGGCGAGGTCGATCCTGAGCTGCTCAAGGTGTATGAGAAGCTCGGCATTCCGCTCAAGGAGCAGGAAATCCTCGCCGGCGTGCAGAAGCCCGAGCCTTCGGAAGAGGAAGAAGTCGGCGACAATGTCTACAAGTCCGGCCGCGTCGCGGTCGACGCCGTGTTCGATTCCGTTTCGGTCGTCACCACCTTCAAGAAGGAACTGGCTGAGGCCGGCGTCATCTTCTGCTCGATCTCGGAAGCGATCCGCGAACATCCGGAACTGGTGCAGAAATATCTCGGATCGGTCGTGCCGACCTCCGACAATTACTATGCGACGCTGAACTCTGCCGTGTTCACCGACGGTTCGTTCGTCTTCGTGCCCAAGGGCGTGCGTTGCCCGATGGAGCTGTCGACCTATTTCCGCATCAACGAGAAGAACACCGGCCAGTTCGAGCGCACGCTGATCATCGCCGAGGAGGGGGCTTATGTCTCCTATCTCGAAGGCTGCACGGCGCCACAGCGCGACGAGAACCAGCTGCACGCGGCGGTTGTCGAGCTGATCGCGCTCGACGATGCCGAGATCAAGTATTCGACGGTGCAGAACTGGTACCCCGGCGATGCCGAGGGCAAGGGTGGCATCTACAATTTCGTCACCAAGCGTGGCGACTGCCGCGGCGACCGCTCGAAGATTTCCTGGACGCAGGTCGAGACCGGCTCGGCTATCACGTGGAAATATCCGAGCTGCATCCTGCGTGGCGACGATTCCAGCGGCGAGTTCTATTCGATCGCCGTTTCGAACGGCTACCAGCAGGTCGATAGCGGCACCAAGATGATCCATCTCGGCAAGAACACGTCGAGCCGCATCATCTCGAAGGGCATCGCCGCCGGCTTCTCGCAGAACACCTATCGCGGCCAGGTCTCGGCGCACCGCAAGGCGACCAACGCGCGCAACTTCACCAACTGCGACTCGCTTTTGATCGGCGACCAGTGTGGCGCGCACACCGTGCCCTACATGGAAGCCAAGAACGCGACGGCGAAGTTCGAACACGAAGCGACGACGTCGAAGATCTCCGAGGACCAGAAGTTCTACGTCATGCAGCGCGGCATCCCCGAGGAGGAGGCGATCGCGCTGATCGTCAACGGCTTCGTCAAGGACGTCATTCAGCAGCTGCCGATGGAGTTCGCTGTCGAGGCGCAGAAGCTGATCGGCATCAGCCTCGAGGGAAGCGTCGGGTAGTTTGAGAGAATGCTGAACGCCTTGGGAAACATCTTGATAGGCTTACTGGCCCTGGTGCTGTTTGCGGCGATTGCAGGCGCGGTTATAGCGCTTATCGGCTCTATCGGTGAGTTTCCAACGCTGAAGCACCTGGGACGCTCAGTCTCCATACTCGGCGTGCTTGGCTTTTTTGCTATCTTTGTCGTGCTCGGTTATGTCGGCCGGTTGGCACCGAAGACCCAGAGTAAATCTGGCAACGGGGGTGTCGAATGACCGGAGATAAATGGTTCAGGCCGAAACGCTTCGGCTACGGCGCGACGCCGAGCAACTGGAAAGGCTGGGCCTTCATGGTCGTCTGGATCGCGATCGCTGTCGCGCTTGCCGTGATCCTTCTTCGCGAGGGCGCCGCCGCCTGGCTGGTTGTGGTCGCTGTCGTTGCCCTGACGGGCGCAATCATCCCGCTGATCAAGGCTAAGACGGACGGCGACTGGCGCTGGCGTTGGCATTGAATTTGAACGGATATTTCTTGGAACGGAACGAAAATGCTTGAGATCAAGAACCTTCACGCCCGCATCGTCGATGACGGCACCGAGATCATCCGTGGCCTCAACCTGACGGTAAAAGCCGGCGAGGTCGCCGCCATCATGGGCCCGAACGGTTCGGGCAAGTCGACGCTGTCCTATATCCTCGCTGGTCGAGAGGACTATGAGGTCACCGAGGGCGACATCCTCTACAACGGCCAGTCGATCCTGGAGATGGATCCGGCCGAGCGCGCCACCGCCGGCATCTTCCTCGCCTTCCAGTATCCGATGGAGATACCGGGCGTCGCGACGATGGAATTCCTCAAGGTGGCGATGAACGAGCAGCGCAAGGCGCGCGGCGAGGAACCGCTGAAGATCCCCGAATTCCTGAAGCGTGTGAAGGACGCCGCCGCCTCGCTCAGCATGGACATGAACATGCTGAAGCGGCCGCTCAATGTCGGCTTCTCCGGCGGCGAGAAGAAGCGCGCCGAGATCCTGCAGATGAAACTGCTGGAGCCAACGCTTTGCGTTCTGGACGAGACGGATTCCGGCCTCGACATCGACGCGCTGAAGATCGTCTCGGACGGCGTCAACGCGCTGCGTTCGCCCGACCGCGCGATCATCGTCATCACCCACTACCAGCGCCTGTTGGAGCACATCGTGCCGGACACCGTGCACGTTCTCTACAAGGGCCAGGTGATCAAGTCGGGCGACAAGTCGCTGGCGCTCGATCTCGAGGCCAATGGCTATGCCGGCGTGATCGGCGAAGCCGCGTGAGATGGGGTCGAACGAGGCAAGAGCAATGAACATGCACGCACAGCCCCAGCGGACACTGGCCGAGACGGCGCTGATCGACGCCTTCGGCGAGCGGCTGTCGCTGCTGCCCGGCGACGGCGCGGTGATGGTCAAGCGCGACGATGCGATCGAGGCGATCAAGCACGGCCTGCCGACGCGGCGCGTCGAATCCTGGCATTATACGGACCTGCGCCGCCTGCTGACCAGGGTGCCGGCTTTCGAGGCCGATGCTGTCGTCAAGGCGCTCGAACCCGTGCTTGGCGGTTCGGCCGTGCTGCCGCTGCTGAACGGTGTCTCGAATGCCAAGGTGCCAGCGGTCGAAGGCGTGACGGTGCAGCGCCTTTCCGAAAAACTTACCGACGGCAGCGTCGCGCCCGGGCTCGACCCGTACGGCTCGGATGACGCGATCGGCGCGCTGAACACGGCCTTCGTCGCCGACGGTTATTTCGTCGATGTTGCCGAAGGCGTAGAGCTGGAAAAGCCGATCGAATTGCAGAACCTGCAGGCCGGCGGCCAGTCGCATGTGCGACTGCTGACCCGCGTCGGCGCAGGCGCCAAGGCAGTGATCGTCGAACGCCAGACGGGCGAGGGCGGCGAGGCTCTCGTCAGCTCCGTCAGCCAGCTTGTTGTCGGTGACGGCGCCGAGGTGTCCTGGCTGATCGTGCAGGAGCAGCCGGACACGGCCACGCATCTTGCCCAGTTCAAGGCGCATATCGGCAAGGATGCCAGGTTGACGCTGTTCGTCATGAACGCCGGCGGCAAGCTGGTGCGGCAGGAGGTCGTGGTCAGGACGACCGGCGAAGGCGCGGACTTCAAACTGCGTGGCATCAACCTTCTGGCCGGCGACACGCACACCGACACCACCATGGTGCTTGACCATGCCGTGCCGCACACGACCTCGACCGAAGTGATTCGCAATGTGGTGACCGGCAAGGCGCGCGGCGTCTTCCAGGGCCGCATCAACGTGCATCAGTACGCCCAGAAGACCAACGCCAAGATGGCCTGCAACACGCTGCTCCTGTCGGATGACGGCGAGTTCTCGACCAAGCCGGAGCTGGAGATCTTTGCCGACGACGTCGTCTGCGGCCATGGCGCGACCGTCACCGAGATCGACCACAACCATCTGTTCTACCTGATGGCGCGCGGCATTGACGAGAAGGCCGCGCGCGGCCTTCTGGTCAAGGCATTCGTGGCCGAAGTGATCGAGGAATTGGACGACGAGGCGCTGGTCGAGGCGCTGGAAGCACGGCTCGACGGCTGGTTCGCGGCGCACGGCTAGTTCCCTTCTCCCCTTGTGGGGGAAGGTGGCCGAGCAAAGCTCGGTCGGATGAGGGGTGTTGGAAGGATCGCGGCTTTGGCCGACAAGGACTTCGAGATGGACCAGAAGATCGAAACCACCCCCTATGACGTCGAGGCGATCCGCCGCGACTTCCCCATCCTGTCGCGTGAAGTCTACGGCAAGCCGCTGGTCTATCTCGACAATGGCGCCTCGGCGCAGAAGCCACAGGTGGTGCTCGACACCATCCAGCACGCCTATGCCCAGGAATACGCCAACGTCCATCGCGGCCTGCATTTCCTGTCGAACGCCGCGACCGATGCCTATGAGAAGGCGCGGAAGTCGGTGCAAAGGTTTCTGAACGCGCCAAGCACCGACAATATCGTCTTCACCTCCAACACCACCTCGGCGATCAACACGGTCGCCTATGGCTATGGCATGCCGAGGATCGGCGAGGGCGACGAGATCGTGCTCTCGATCATGGAGCACCACTCCAACATCGTGCCGTGGCATTTCATCCGCGAGCGGCAGGGCGCCAAGCTGGTCTGGGTGCCGGTCGACGATCTCGGCGCCTTCCATATCGAGGAGTTCGAGAAGCGGCTGACCAGTCGCACCAAGCTCGTCGCCATCACCCAGATGTCCAATGCGCTGGGAACGGTGACGCCGATCAAGGAGATCGTGCGCATCGCGCACTCGCGTGGAATTCCCGTGCTCGTCGACGGCAGCCAGAGCGCGGTGCACATGCCGATCGACGTGCAGGACCTCGATTGCGATTTCTTCGTCTTCACCGGCCACAAGGTCTACGGCCCGTCGGGTATCGGCGTTCTCTACGGCAAGAAGGAAAGGCTGGAAGAGATGCGGCCGTTCATGGGCGGCGGCGAGATGATCGAGGAAGTGACGGAAGACATCGTCACCTACAACGAGCCGCCGCACCGCTTCGAGGCAGGCACGCCGCCGATCGTCCAGGCCATCGGCCTCGGCGCCGCGCTTGAGTACATGGAGAAGGTCGGCCGCGAGCGCATCGCGGCGCATGAGGCGGACCTCAAGACCTACGCGCATGAGCGGCTGCGAGCCATCAACTCGCTGCGTATCTTCGGCGACGCGCCGGGCAAGGGCGCCATCATCTCGTTCGAATTGCAAGGTATCCATGCCCATGACGTGTCGATGGTGATCGACCGGCAGGGCGTTGCGGTGCGCGCGGGCACCCATTGCGCCCAGCCGCTGTTGAAACGCTTCGGCGTGACCTCCACATGCAGGGCATCCTTCGGCATGTATAATACCAGGGCCGAAGTCGACGCTTTGGCCGATGCGCTGGAAAAGGCGCGGAAGTTCTTCGGGTGACGATGATGGACGATGTGAGCACCACTGCGGAAACCGCGTCGGAAACGACCGCGAACGGCATCGTGTCGGCTTCGGCCATTCCAGCCGACGAACTGGCGCGGCTGACCGATGACATCGTCTCGGCGCTGAAGACGGTCTACGACCCGGAAATCCCGGCCGACATCTATGAGCTCGGCCTCGTCTACAAGATCGACATCGAGGACGACCGCACCGTCAAGATTGACATGACGCTGACCGCGCCGGGCTGTCCGGTTGCCGGCGAGATGCCGGGCTGGGTCGAGAATGCCGTCGGCGCTGTCGAAGGCGTTTCAGGCGTCGAGGTGAATATGACCTTCGATCCGCCATGGACGCCCGACCGCATGTCGGAAGAGGCGCAGGTCGCGGTCGGGTGGTATTGAGGTTGACTTGCACGCTAGGCGAAACTTCACCATCTTAAGGGCAGACTCATTCCGTGGGCCTTGAACCCGCGCGAACGTGGAGAATGACATGGGACGCTTCGCCGTCATCACGATGACCGACAAGGCCGCTGGCCGCGTGCGCGAGATCGTCGCCACCCGCGACAACGCGCATGGCATCCGCCTTGGCATCAAGAAGGGCGGTTGCGCCGGCATGGAATATACGGTCGATCTCGTGACCGAGCCGAATGCGAAGGACGATCATATCGAGCGCGATGGCGCGCATGTCTATGTCGCGCCTGAGGCCGCGCTCTTCCTGTTCGGCACCGAGATGGATTTCGAGCAGACGACGCTGCGCACCGGCTTCACCTTCAAGAACCCGAACCAGAGCTCGGCCTGCGGCTGCGGCGAATCGGTCGAACTGAAGCCGGCCGACCTCAAGGCCCTTGCCGAGGCCCGCGCGTCAGCCTGACATCTCGGTTCTAGTCCACCCACATGCCGGTGCGCTTGTGCCAGTCGGCGATCGACTCCTCGGGATAGACGTCGAAGACCTTGTCTTTCGGGCCGATCACCGGCTCCACCCAGTTCGCCTTGTACTTCAGCATCAGGTGTACCTTCTCCGGCGGTTTAGGCAGGTCGCTGTCGACCGCAGAGGCGAAGGGATGGACGAGATCAGGCCAGGTCGGGTCGTAAAGCCAGAGCGCTGCTCCGCATTTGCGGCAAAAGTTGCGCTCTCCGGTCGAGACCTCGCAGTGTGGGTGCTCGTCGTCTTCGATCTCGGCGCGGTAGACGCCGAGACTTCGCTTGCCCCTGATGTTCATCGTCTCATAGTCAGCGCCGAGGTTGATGGCGAAACCGCCGCCGCCCTGCTGCTTGCGGCAGATCGAGCAGTAGCAGAGCATGAACGGCACCGGCGTGTGGCTTTCTACCTCGAAGCGGACCGCGCCACAGCAGCAGGAGCCCTTGAGCAGGACGGGCATGGGAAAACTCCGTTTCAGGTCTCAACTTGTCAGCATGCTTTTGGTTGCCGCAATGACAAGGCCGAAGAGCGATGACATGATCGCGGCATGGACAATGCACGTCTCGAAGAACTGTTCGAAAGCCTCGCCCCCATCAGCATCCGAAAACTGTTCGGCGGCAAGGGCATCTATTGCGACGGAGTGATCGTCGCCGTCGTTGTGCGTGGCGAACTGATGCTGAAGGCCGACGGGGAAAGCATCCCCGATTTCGAGGCTGCCGGCTGCAGCCAGTGGACCTATACCGGCTCGCGCCACGGCAAGGAGGTGGCAATGCCTTACTGGAGCATTCCCGACAGTGCCTTCGACGATCCCGATGAGATGGCAGTGTGGGCCAGCCGAGCCTTCGCGGCTGGGCGCCGCGCCGGCAAGTAAACTTCTGCTCTTCGCCACGCCGGCGGGGAAAGCCGCTTTTCCGGAGTTGCTACAGCGCCTTCGCGATCTCGGCTGCCAGCCGCGCGTTGTTCTCGACCAGCGCGATGTTGGTCTTGAGGCTGCGGCCGCCGGTGATCTCCAGGATTTTGCCCAGCAGGAACGGCGTCACCGCCTTGCCGGTAACGTTCTGCGCCTCGGCGGCTTTCTGCGCGGCGCCGATGTAACCGGCCATTTCGTCAGCCGGAATTTCGTCATTCTGCGGCACCGGATTCGCGATCAGAATGCCGCCGCCTAGGCCGAGCGCCTGCCGCGTCCGGTGAAACTGCGCGATGTCCTGCGGCGCATGCAGCGTCAGCGGGGCGCGGAAGCGCGATTGCCTCGACCAGAAGGCCGGCATGGTCTCGCAGCCATAGCCGACGACCGGCACGCCGCGCGTCTCCAGCACCTCCAGGGTTTTCTCGATATCGAGGATCGCCTTGGCGCCGGCCGAGACGACGATGACCGGCGTGCGCGCCAGTTCGTCGAGATCGGCGGAGATGTCGAAGCTCTTTTCAGCGCCCTTGTGGACGCCACCGATGCCGCCGGTGGCGAACACCTTTATGCCGGCCATGTGCGCGGCGATCATCGTGGCGGCAACCGTTGTGCCGCCGGTGCGCTTTTGGGCGACGGCAAAGCAGATGTCGGCGCGCGACAGCTTCATCGCGTCACTGGTCCTGGCGAGCGATTCGCGTTCGCCGTCGGAAAGGCCGATCTTGATGCGGCCATCGACCACCGCGATCGTCGCCGGCACGGCGCCGCCTTCGATGATGATCTGCTCGACCTTTGCCGCCATCGCGCCATTGTCGGGGTAGGGCATGCCGTGCGTGATGATGGTGCTTTCCAGCGCCACCACCGGCCTGCCGGCGGCAAGCGCTTCGGCCACCGGCGGATGGATGTCGATGAAGGGGCGGGCGGTTTCCGGGGTCATGTCTGTCTCCGATCCGGAACGGATGAGCCGCTCCAGTAACTGATCTGGCGGCCCTATGCCACCTCCCGCGCCTCCGGCACAAGGGCGAGCCCCTGCGTAAAACTGGCCGACGTGAAGGACGGCACGGCTTCGGCGCTCTCGATGGCGAGGACCGCCGCCGCGACGCCTTCGCGCAATGCGGCGCGCAAGGGCAGGCCGCGCAGCAGCGCCGCGACCGTCGCGCCCGTCAGCGCGTCGCCGGCGCCCGTGACGTCGGCGACCCGGCGCGGCGCGGGCGGATCGATCTCGAAGACGCCTGCTTCGTCGAAGCCCAGCACCGGCGCGCTGCCGGCAGTGACCACGCCTGCCCGCAGCCCCAGTCGCCTCAGTCCAGTGACGAGCTCATGCCCCGACAAGTCGGCGCCCGCGAGAGCGCCGGCCTCGCGGCGGTTCATGAACAGCAATGCCAGATCGCCGAGCAACGGGACCAGTCGCACGACCTTGGCGGGCGATATGGCGATGGCGAAGACCGGCCTGCCGCCGGCCTGCATCAGCAGTCTTTCAAGCGCCGCGGTCGGCAGATTGGCGTCGCACAGGATCGCGTCGGCCGCGGCGATGGCTTCTCGCACCTTGGCGCGGCGGATCTGCCTGGGGAAGGCAAGGTCGTAAAGGCCCATGTCGGCAAAGCCGACGATCAGTTCGCCCTCGCGGTCGATCAGCGCCGTGTAGCTCGGCGTGGTACGGTCGAGGAACACCACGGAGAGGTCCTCGATATCGGCCTGGGCAATCGCCGACGCGACGGTCTCGGCCGCGGGATCGCCGCCGCGCACCGACATCAGAGAGGCCGTCACGCCACGCTTCACCACGCTGCGCAGCGCATTGAAGACACCGCCGCCGACATCCTCGCGCATGATGCCGGGATTGGAGGCGGCGGGCACATAGGGGCCTGACACCTGGCCGCGCCGGTCGATATGGGCGCCGCCGAGCGCCAGGATTCTTGGGGATGTCGGCATGCCGGTGTCGTGACCTTCGTTGATTGTTTGCGCGCGCACACTAGGTTTCCGCGCGTGACCCCGCAATCGGGATCGCGATTCGGATGGGTCGGGCGATAGAATCCCGGCTGGACCAACAGGAGATATCCCCGCCCAGCCATGGCGAGACAAAAATAGAACAAATCCAGATATTGGTTGTTTTTCAGCGATTTATTGCCTCTTGCCAAATGAGAACAAAAAAGGTACAAACAATCCGGGATCACGGATTGTCCGGCCTTCATTGACGACCAAGGGGTGATGTATCATGGCTCAGAATACTTTGCGGCTTGTAGAGGATAAGGCAGTGGACAAATCAAAGGCTCTGGACGCGGCGCTGTCGCAAATCGAGCGCGCTTTCGGCAAGGGCTCGATCATGCGGCTCGGCGCGAATGAGCAGGCGGTCGAGATCGAAACCGTGCCGACCGGGTCGCTCGGCCTCGACATCGCGCTCGGCGTCGGCGGCCTGCCGCGCGGCCGCATCGTCGAAATCTACGGGCCGGAAAGCTCGGGCAAGACGACGCTGGCGCTCCACACGGTCGCGGAGGCCCAGAAGAAGGGCGGCATCTGCGCTTTCGTCGACGCCGAGCATGCGCTCGATCCGGTCTATGCCCGCAAGCTTGGCGTCGACCTGGAAAACCTCCTGATCTCGCAGCCCGACACCGGCGAGCAGGCGCTGGAGATCTGCGACACGCTGGTGCGTTCGGGCGCCATCGACGTGCTGGTGGTCGATTCGGTGGCGGCGCTGACGCCGCGCGCCGAAATCGAGGGCGAGATGGGCGATGCGCTTCCCGGCCTTCAGGCTCGCCTGATGAGCCAGGCGCTGCGCAAGCTGACCGCCTCGATCTCGCGCTCCAACACCATGGTCATCTTCATCAACCAGATCCGCATGAAGATCGGCGTCATGTTCGGCTCGCCGGAAACGACCACCGGTGGCAACGCGCTGAAGTTCTACGCCTCGGTGCGCCTCGACATCCGCCGCATCGGCTCGGTCAAGGACCGCGACGAGGTCGTCGGCAACCAGACCCGCGTCAAGGTGGTGAAGAACAAGCTGGCGCCGCCCTTCAAGGTGGTCGAGTTCGACATCATGTATGGCGAAGGCGTGTCGAAGACCGGCGAACTCGTCGATCTCGGGGTCAAGGCCGGCGTGGTCGAGAAATCGGGCGCCTGGTTCTCCTATAATTCGCAGCGCCTCGGCCAGGGTCGAGAGAACGCCAAGCTGTTCCTGCGCGACAATCCGGACACAGCGCGCGAGATCGAGATGGCATTGCGCCAGAATGCCGGTCTGATCGCGGACAAGTTCCTCGAGAATGGCGGCTCCGAAGGCGGTGACGACGGTTTCGAGGACGAAGCAGGCGCGATGTAGGGCCCGCGATGTAAAGCCTGGGGGAGGCGATTAGCCGGCTTGGCCGGAGTTCGGCCACAATCCTGGGTTATCAATTCATGCTTATGTAATCGAGTTCTTGAGTATTGCGTATCCGAACCGCCGGCCGTCGTGCCGGCGGTTTGCGTTTGTAGACAGATCGATGCTGCCGGCGAAGGCTCCGATTGGCCTAATTCCGTGTTTCTGGACAGGGTCAAGAGCTATCGCTAAAAGGCCAATCTATCTTCTCAAAGATGAAAGCCCACCAGCCACCGGCCGCGCCGGCGGTTCTCGCGAAAAGGCAGTATGCAATGAGTGGCGTGAACGACATCCGGTCGACTTTCCTCGACTACTTCCGCAAGGAGGGTCACGAGATCGTCGCCTCCAGCCCGCTGGTGCCGCGCAACGATCCAACGCTGATGTTCACCAACGCCGGCATGGTGCAGTTCAAGAACGTCTTCACCGGTCTGGAGAAGCGTCCCTATTCGCGCGCCGCGACCGCGCAAAAGAGCGTGCGCGCCGGCGGCAAGCACAACGACCTCGACAATGTCGGCTACACCGCGCGCCATCTCACCTTCTTCGAGATGCTCGGCAATTTCTCGTTCGGCGATTACTTCAAGGAGCGCGCGATCGAGCTCGCCTGGAACCTGATCACCAAGGATTTCGGCCTGCCGAAGGACAAATTGCTGGTCACCGTCTATCACACTGACGACGAGGCGGCCGGCTACTGGAAGAAGATCGCCGGCTTCTCGGACGACCGCATCATCCGTATCGCGACTTCGGACAATTTCTGGGCGATGGGCGACACCGGTCCCTGCGGTCCCTGCTCGGAAATCTTCATCGATCGCGGTGAGCATATCTGGGGTGGCCCGCCCGGCAGCCCGGAGGAAGATGGCGACCGGTTCCTGGAGTTCTGGAACCTGGTGTTCATGCAGTATGAGCAGGTGACGAAGGAAGAGCGCATCGACCTGCCGCGTCCCTCGATCGACACCGGCATGGGCCTGGAGCGCATGGCCTCCATCCTGCAGGGCGTGGAGAGCGTCTTCGAGACTGACCTGTTCAAGCATCTGATCGACGCCGCGTCCTCCGCGCTCGGACAAGGCCCCAAGCAGGAGAATGTCGCTTCCTATCGCGTGATCGCGGATCACCTGCGCTCGTCCTCCTTCCTGGTGGCCGACGGCGTGCTGCCGTCCAATGAAGGCCGTGGCTATGTACTGCGCCGCATCATGCGCCGAGCCATGCGCCACGCGCAGCTGCTCGGGGCCAAGGAGCCGCTGATGTGGAAGCTGGTGCCCGCGCTGGTGCGCGAGATGGGCCAGGCCTATCCCGAACTCCTGCGCGGCGAGCAATTGATCACCGAGACGCTGAAGCTCGAGGAGACGCGGTTTCGCAAGACGCTCGTGCGCGGCCTCGGCCTGCTTTCGGAAGCCACTGAGACGCTGCACGCGGGCGACATGCTCGACGGCGAGACCGCGTTCAAGCTTTACGACACTTACGGCTTTCCACTTGACCTGACGCAGGACGCCCTGCGCCAGCGCAGCATCTCGGTCGATCTTGCCGGCTTCACCAACGCGATGGAGCAGCAAAAGGCCGAGGCGCGCAGGCATTGGACCGGGTCCGGCGAAGCGGCGACCGAGACGGTGTGGTTCTCCGTGCGAGAGAAGACTGGCGCCACCGAATTTCTTGGCTACGAGACCGAGCAGGCGGAAGGCCTGATCCAGGCGCTGGTCAAGGACGGCAAGGCCGTCGACAGCGTTGGCCAGGGCGAGGCGGTTGCCGTCGTCGTCAACCAGACGCCGTTCTATGGCGAATCCGGAGGCCAGGTGGGCGATACCGGCGTGATCACCGGCGAAGGCTTTTCGATCGAGGTCTCAGACACGCAGAAGAAGGCCGACGGGCTGTTCGTGCATATCGGCAAGGTGGCGAGCGGCACGGTGAAGACCGGTGTTCCGGTCGAGCTCAAGGTCGATCATGCGCGTCGCTCCAAGCTGCGCGCCAACCATTCCGCCACACACCTCATCCATGAGGCGTTGCGCGAGGTGCTGGGCACCCATGTGGCGCAGAAGGGCTCGCTGGTCGCGCCCGACCGGCTGCGCTTCGACATTTCGCACAACAAGCCGATCTCCTCGGAAGAACTTGAGGACGTCGAGCGCATGGCGAACGAGATCGTCGTGCAGAACAGCCCGGTGACGACGCGCCTGATGTCGGTCGACGATGCGATCGCCGAGGGCGCCATGGCGCTGTTCGGCGAGAAGTACGGCGACGAAGTGCGCGTCGTGTCGATGGGCAAGGGGCTGCATGGCGCCAAAGCCAACCGGCCCTATTCGGTCGAGCTCTGCGGCGGCACGCATGTCAGGTCGACGGGCGATATCGGCCTTGTGCGTATTCTGTCGGACAGCGGCGTGGCGGCCGGCGTGCGCCGCATCGAGGCGCTGACCGGCGAGGCTGCGCGCAAGCATCTCGACGAGCAGGACAGGCGGCTCAAGGCGGCCGCGGCGACCCTGAAGATCTCGCCGGCCGACGTGCCGGCGCGCGTCGAGACGCTGCTTGAGGAACGCAAGAAGCTCGAGAAGGAACTGAGCGAAGCGCGCAAGAAGCTGGCGCTCGGTGGCGGCACGGCTGTCGCCGATGCGCCTGCCGCCAACGAGACGGTCGCCGGCGTCGGGTTCCTCGGCAAGGCGGTCTCGGGCGTGGCGCCGAAGGATCTCAAGCCTCTTGCCGATGCCGGCAAGAAGACGCTGGGCTCAGGCGTCGTGGTCTTTGTCGGCGCCGGCGAGGACAACAAGGCGAGCGTGGTGGTCGCCGTCACCGACGATCTCACAAACCGCTTCAGCGCCATCGACCTCGTGCGCGTTGCTTCTGCCGCGCTCGGCGGACAGGGCGGCGGCGGACGCCCGGACATGGCGCAGGCCGGCGGACCCGATGCTACCAAGGCCAATGACGCGATCGCGGCGGTGAAGGCGGCGCTCGAAGCGGCTTGATCGCAGCTATTGGAGGGACAGCGCGTGCTGTCCCTCAGCTATCTCGATACTTTTCAACCAACCTTTTCGGTTCGCGCGAAGCTCGGGCGAGCCGCGACACGCGCATACCAATCCCCGATATCCGCGAACCGCGCCAAGAGATCGCGCCCGTCGGCGACCTTTAAGAAATAGGCGATGATCGGCGCTGCATGCAGGTCGGCCAGCGTAAGCTGATCGCCCAGCAACCACGGCCCCATTGCCTTCAACGAAGTCAGCGCCCCGAGCACGGTTTCGGCTTTCCTGAGGCCATCCGCGATAAGCTTCTCGTCGGCGGGTTTGTTTTCCAGGCGCTCCACGGCAACGTCCCAAACCATGGCTCGATAGCCGTAGGCATCGAGCATGCCGATGATCTGGTTCATCCTGGCGCGTTCGCGCGGGTCGGTCGGCTGCAGCGGCGGCCCCTCGAAGGCCTCGTCGACATAACGGGCGATGGCGCCGGTCTCGAAGAGGCGGAAACCGTCGTGCTCGAAGGCCGGAATGCGACCGAAAGGGTGATGCTCCAGGTACCAGGCCGGGATGCCGTCCGTTGCAAAGATGTCGAGCGGCACCAGCTCGTAGGCGACGCGCTTCTCCTCCAGCGCCATCCGCGCGATGCGCACATAGACGCTGTAATCCGCGCCGTAGAGAATTGGCTTGGCCATCGATAGGTCCTCCGCTCCCGTTGACGTCGCCCCAAAAAACAAAGGCTCCTTTCGGAGCTTTTGTTCGTGGGTTCGGGTCTTAGCCCATCGCCTTCTGCAGGTTCTCGTCGATCTTGTCGAGGAAACCGGTGGTCGAAAGCCAGGGCTGGTCGGGGCCGATCAGCAGCGACAGGTCCTTGGTCATGAAGCCGCTCTCGACGGTCTGGATACAGACCTTCTCCAGCGTCTCGGCGAAGCGCTTCAATTCGGCATTGTCGTCGAGCTTGGCGCGATGGGCGAGACCGCGCGTCCAGGCAAAGATCGAGGCGATCGAGTTGGTCGAGGTTTCCTCGCCCTTCTGATGCTGGCGATAATGGCGCGTGACGGTGCCATGCGCGGCCTCGGCTTCCACCGTCTTGCCGTCTGGCGTCATCAGCACCGAGGTCATCAGGCCGAGCGAACCGAAGCCTTGCGCCACCGTGTCCGACTGCACGTCGCCGTCATAGTTCTTGCAGGCCCAGACGTAGCCGCCCGACCATTTCAGGCTGGAGGCCACCATGTCGTCGATCAGGCGGTGCTCGTACCAGAGCTTGCGCGCCTTAAACTCGGCCTCGAACTCCTTCTCGTAGACTTCCTGGAAGATGTCCTTGAAGCGGCCGTCATAGGCTTTCAGGATGGTGTTCTTGGTCGAGAGATAGACCGGGAAATTGCGTAGCAGGCCGTAGTTCAACGAGGCGCGGGCGAATTCGCGGATCGACTCGTCGAGATTGTACATCGCCATGGCGACGCCGGCGCCGGGCGCGTCATAGACGTCATGCTCGATCACCTGGCCGTCCTCGCCGACGAACTTGATCGTCAGCTTGCCCTTGCCGGGGAAGCGGAAATCGGTGGCGCGGTACTGGTCGCCGAAGGCATGGCGGCCGACGACGATCGGCTTGGTCCAGCCAGGCACCAGGCGCGGCACGTTCTTCATGATGATCGGTTCGCGGAAGATGGTGCCGCCGAGAATGTTGCGGATGGTGCCGTTGGGCGACTTCCACATCTTCTTGAGCTTGAATTCCTCGACGCGCGCCTCGTCGGGGGTGATCGTCGCGCATTTGACGCCGACGCCGTATTTCTTGATGGCATTGGCCGAGTCGATCGTAACCTGGTCGTTGGTGGCGTCGCGGTTCTCGATGCCGAGGTCGTAATATTCGAGCTTGAGGTCGAGATAAGGGTGGATCAGCTTGTCCTTGATGAACTGCCAGATGATGCGGGTCATCTCGTCGCCGTCGAGTTCGACGACCGGGTTCGCCACCTTGATCTTCGCCATGGAAAGAATGCCTCGTTGCTGGGGATATGAACGGCCTTGCCCGCATGGTTTCGGCCAGATGCGGAGCGTATATCAAAGGCTTTTTGAGCGCGCAAACCACGAACGGCGCGGCGATGGACGAGTGCCGCGCTTGTGAATGCTTCATTTTCGCGGCTGAATATGGCAGGGGACGCCGAAACGTCGCAAACCCCGGTTACCAACTGCCATGCCAGATAGCGAACAGCCCAGCAAAACCGCAACGCGCGGCCCCGCCATCATCCTCGTGGAGCCGCAACTCGGCGAAAATATCGGCATGGTGGCGCGTGCGATGGCGAATTTCGGCCTTTCGGAGCTGCGCCTGGTCAATCCGCGCGACGGCTGGCCGAGCGAGAAAGCGCGCGCCGCCGCGAGCCGCGCCGACCATGTCATCGACGCCACCAAGGTCTTTGACGACCTGACCTCGGCTGTCGCGGACCTCAACTTCATCTTCGCCACCACGGCCCGGGAGCGCGATGGCTTCAAGCCGGTGCGCGGTCCCGTTGAGGCGGGCAGGGCGCTGCGCGCCCGCGTCGGCGAAGGGCAGCGCACCGGCATCCTGTTCGGCCGCGAACGCTTCGGCCTCTACAATGACGAGGTCGGCCTTGCCGACGAGATCGTCACCTTCCCAGTCGATCCGGGCTTTTCCTCGCTCAACATCGCCCAGGCCGTTCTGTTGATGTCCTATGAGTGGATGAAATCCGGCCTCGCCGACGAGACCGCGACCAACTTCTCCGGACCGGAACTCGCGCCGGCGACGAAGGAGCAGCTGCACAGCCTGTTTGCCTATCTCGAAGGCGCGCTGGAAGCCCGCGGTTATTTTCGGCCGGAAGAGAAGAAGCCGAAGATGGTCGACAACCTGCGCGCCGTGCTGACGCGGGCGGGCTTCGCGGAGCCGGAACTCAAGGTGTTGCGCGGCATCATCTCGTCGCTCGACAGGTTCTCGCCAGCGATGCCGCGCGGCGACGGCTCGCCGGGTGATGATCCGAGGCGACTTCCAGCCAGTCCGCGCAATCAGCCGACAGATAAGGAAAGTTAAGATCGGTAAGCTGTGAGCATTTGAAGTAACTGATTTTTATTCGGTTTCGCCCATTGTTGCCGAAACGGTGGGTAGCACATGTCTACGTCCAATATTGGCCGTCTGCGCTTCTTCCTCTATTCGCTCGGCCTGTCGCTGGCCGAGGGCATTGCAATCGTATTGTGCATAGCCGTGACGATCGGTTTCACAGGGCTGATCAACTCGAGCCCGGGGCCGTCCAGGCAAGGCATGGCCGGCGTCGTCCTGATCGTCTCTCTCGTCTTCGTTGCATTGCGTGGCAACTTTGCCTGGCGACGCAGCCGTGACGCCGCCGGGCCGGCCTGGATCCTGTGGTCCTACATCGTGTTTTCCGCCATTTATGCCTTCCTGCAGGCGGGCGTGATCATGACGATCGATCTACACCGGCCCGAACACGTACCTGGCGGGATGAACCTGCTCGGTCTTGCCATATTCGGGCTCTGGGTCGTGATCCTGTGGGCAAAGCCGGTCGCTGGCAGCGACATCAACGAGCTGACCTCCGTGTTCGATTTCGACGGCACGGTCCCTTCATCGCCGCGCGCCGGGCGGGCGGCTACTGGCGCGGTCGCATCCGCTCCGCGAGCTGCTGCGCCGGCCATACGCTCGACGCCCGCAATCCAGCCCTTCGGCCGGCCGCGGCCAGCCGGTTTCGGCAAGCGCGGGCTCTGAGCCGGACAAGGCCTGCGCAAAAGTTGCTGGCATTCGCCACTTCAAGACCACGATGGTTCAGGATAGAAGCGCACGAACCCTTCCTGTGGTCCGATGACAATGAACGATCGATCAAGCCACCGCCCGATCCTGATGTTCGATTCCGGTATCGGCGGGCTGACGGTGCTGCGCGAGGCGCGCGTTCTGATGCCCGATCGGCGCTTCGTCTATGTCGCCGACGACGCGGCATTCCCCTATGGCGCCTGGGAGGAGCCTGCGCTCAAGGAGCACATATTGGCGCTGTTCGGCAAATTGCTCGACCGCCTGCGGCCGGCGATTTCCGTCATCGCCTGCAACACCGCCTCGACCTTGGTTATCGACGCGCTGCGCGAGAAGTTCCCGGGCCATCCCTTCGTCGGCACCGTGCCGGCAATCAAGCCGGCGGCAGAGCGTACGTGCTCAGGCCTGGTTTCGGTGCTGGCCACACCGGGCACGGTCAAGCGCCAGTATACGCGCGACCTGATCAGCAAATGGGCGCAGAAATGCCATGTCCGGCTGGTCGGCAGCGACAGGCTCGCCGGACTGGCCGAGATCTACATGCGCGAGGGCTTCGTCGACGAGGAGGCCGTGCGCGCCGAGATCGCGCCTTGCTTCATCGAGCGTGACGGGCAGCGCACGGATATCGTCGTGCTTGCCTGCACGCATTATCCGTTCCTGGCCAATCGCATGCGCAAGACGGCGCCGTGGCCCGTGGACTGGATCGATCCGGCGGAAGCGATCGCACGGCGCGCTATGTCGTTGCTCGAACCTGTCGGCGAGACATCGGGCGAGAGCGAGCCCGATCTTGCCGTCTTCACCTCGGGCAAGGTGGATTTTGCCACCAGGCGGCTGATCCAGGGGTTTGGGCTGACCGCACGCAGGCAACCCTAGACCGCAGGCTCGAAGACGATGCTGCGCCGATCCAGATCGGCCGAAACCAGCTTCAGCTTAAGACCGTCGCCCTGTCTCAGTCCGGAAGCCTTGACGTTGGCGACGACAGGCATGTCGGCAAGCTGGACGCGCACGCCATGGTCGACGAAATCTGTGACCACGGCTTTGAACGTCTCTCCCTCATGCCCTTTGAGCATAACCGCCTCGGCAAGGTCGATGGCCGCATGGTTGATCTGCGAAGCGCGGGCATCCGCGCGCCCCATCACCTTCGGCAACCTGGCGAACGCGTCGGTAACCGCCTGGGGAACGGGCTGGCCGTTGGCGATCGCCAGGGCGCAACGCACGACGTAGCGGTCGGCCAGCCGCCTCAGCGGGGCGGTGGCGTGGGCATAAGTCGCGGCCATCGCCTCATGCCAGGGGACAACGCCCTCCTGGTAGGCTTGGTAGGACGCGCCGTTGCCCGCACGCCGGATTTCCAGCATCAGCGCGGCCTGCCGCGGATCGGCCGGATCGAGCGTGCGCTGATAGTCGCGCAGGCTGCTGGAGGCCGGCCAGGACAAGCCGAGAGCCTGCGCCGCGTTGCGCAGTCTTTGCACCTTGGAAGCGTCCGGCCCGGACATAACCCGGAACAGCCCGGTCTTGTGCGCCAGCATGGCGTCGGCGATCGCGATGTTGGCGGCCAGCGAAAGCGCGGCGTTGTCCTGCTCGGATGGCAATTGCGGTCTGAACGAAAGCTGGAACCTGCCTTCAGGCAACTCTTCCACCTCTTGCTCGGGTGGATCGACGCGCGAAGCGCCGCGACGTTCTTCGTTCGCCACCATGCGGCGCGCCAATTCCGCGAAGCCGGCCGGGAGGTCGAGGGCCTGCACGCTGTCGTAGGCCAGCTTAGCGCGGCTTCGAATGATTGCCCGCTCGGCGCCGTCCAGCTTTACCGCGCCGTCGTCAGCGACCCGAACCGTGAAGATGATTGCCGGACGCGGTCCATCGGGCAGCAGGCTCGCCGCACCCTCGGCAATGACCGGCGGGTAAAGCCCGGCCTTGCCGTCCGGCAGGTAGAGCGTCTCGCCCCGGTTCCAGGCTTCGAGATCCACCGCGTCGCCGTCCTCGGCGAACCATGCCACGTCGGCGATGGCGTAATGCAACAGAAGATCGCCGGCGCTCGCCTCGATCGAGAAGGCCTGGTCAAGATCGGTCGAGCTCGCCGGATCGAGCGTGACGAAGGGCATCGTCGTGCGATCGGCGTGCTGGTCGGGCGCTCGCTTGGCCGCCGCGTTCGCTGCGGCCATTACGTCAGGCGGAAACCCATCAGGCACGTGGAACTCGGTGCGGATTTTCGCGAGGCCGGCAGAGAGCGCTTGTGTGGGATCGGTCAGCGATTTCATGCGGTTGTCCTACACTGGCGGTCCCTGCTCGTGAAGCCTTGCCAGCCACCGAGGCCGGGCACTCCCGGAACTGTTGGCGCGGTCCGGCGTTTCTCCTGCAATTACGGGAGAAACCGCCATGCCCGCCATATCACAAGCGCAGCAGAAGGCCGCCGGCGCCGCCCTTTCCGCGAAGCGCGGCGAGACGAAGAAGAGCGAACTCAAGGGCGCTTCGCGCGAAATGTATGACTCGATGAGCGAGCAGCAGCTCGAGGAGTTCGCCGAGACGAAGCGCAAGGGGTTACCTGAGAAAAAATCCAAGGGCTGAGCCATTCCATACCAGCGCGCCAACATGGTAGGGGACCGCCGAAAAACGTGTTGCGGGCCCTTGGATATGTCTTCCGGACGATTGATTACCAGACGCGGTTGCGGCAGCTCTGCGCCCTTATGAACACGACTTTGCGGTGACCGTTGCGCCACACGTATCTCTTTATCTTGACCCAGTGGCAGACCGGCTTTGGATGCGCAAGCGCCGGCTGGGACGCCGCCGCGATCGATCCTGCGAGCATCGCGACGCCGGCCAAGGCAAGGAACAACTTCTTCATGTGATAGGCCCCTCTGGCTTCGATGCTTCCTGGTGCCGTCGCGAACCTCCCGCGACATCCGGCATCGCATCGACGGCTTGAACTTTTACAGGGCGGCCTTGCGGCATGCCATTCACAAGCTTGACACCGATCGAATCTCTGTTTAACAGGCCCACCAACACCGGGTGGCGACGCCCGGTGGTTTCTTTTGACGTGTCCCGTGGGTTTTCCGTCGCTTTGCGTGGAAGACCCTGTCAGGCCTCGAAAATGGGGGCCAGAGGAGGGCGCGTTTCCTTCGCCCGGAGCCGTGGGGTTCCGGGTATATTGTTTTGAAAGGGAATGCGATGAGCAAGCGCGAATCCGCGAAATACAAGATCGACCGCCGTCTCGGCGAAAACATCTGGGGCCGCCCGAAGTCCCCGGTCAACAAGCGTGAATACGGCCCCGGCCAGCACGGTCAGCGCCGCAAGGGCAAGCTTTCCGATTTCGGTCTGCAGCTGCGCGCCAAGCAGAAGCTGAAGGGCCACTATGGCGACGTGTCGGAAAAGCAGTTCCGCAAGGTCTATGAAGAGGCCGATCGCCGCAAGGGCGACACCTCGGAGAACCTGATCGGCCTGCTCGAGTCGCGCCTGGATGCGGTCGTCTACCGCGCCAAGTTCGTGCCGACCATCTTCGCGGCCCGCCAGTTCGTCAACCACGGCCACGTCAACGTCAACGGCAAGCGCGTCAACATCGGCTCGTACCGCTGCAAGCCGGGCGACGTCATCGAGGTGCGCGAGAAGTCGAAGCAACTCGTCATCGTGCTGGAATCGGTTGCACTGGCCGAGCGCGACGTGCCGGACTACATCGAAGCCGACCACAACAAGATGACCGCGACCTTCGCTCGCGTTCCCGGCCTGTCGGACGTTCCGTTCGCCGTCCAGATGGAACCGAACCTCGTCGTCGAATTCTATTCGCGCTGATCCAAGCTACTCAGCGACGATATCGAAGGCCGCCCCTTGGGGCGGCCTTTTCTTTATCCGCCCTGTCCGTTAAGTCGGGCCATCAGAACCTGGGGCCGGCGCCATGAACATGCTGCCAGATGTGAAATCCCTCGAGCCGAACGGCGACGACGCCGAAGGCGGCTTCCATCCGCTGTTTCGCGACGTGCCGTCATCGGTCGAGTTCAACAAGCTGCGCAAGCGGCTGTTGAGACTGACACGCCAAGCCGTCGAGGACTTCGCCATGGTGAAGCCCGGCGAGCGCTGGCTGGTGGCGCTCTCGGGCGGCAAGGACTCCTACGGCCTGCTCGCGCTGCTGCTCGACCTCAAATGGCGCGGCCTGCTGCCGGTCGAACTGCTCGCCTGCAATCTGGACCAGGGCCAGCCGAATTTCCCGAAGCATATCCTGCCCGACTATCTCGATGCCAACGGGATCGTGCATCGCATCGAGTACCAGGACACCTATTCGGTGGTGATCGACAAGCTGCCCGAGGGCAGCACCTATTGCTCGCTCTGCTCGCGGCTCAGGCGTGGTCACCTCTACCGCATCGCGCGCGAGGAGCGTTGCGCCGCGCTCGTGCTCGGCCACCACCGCGAGGACATCCTCGAGACCTTCTTCATGAATCTCTTCCATGGCGGGCGTCTGGCCGCCATGCCGCCCAAGCTCCTCAACGACGAGGGCGACGTCATGGTGCTGCGGCCGCTCGCCTATTGCGCCGAGGCGGATATGGAGAAATTCGCCAACGCGATGAAGTTCCCCATCATTCCGTGCGACCTCTGCGGCAGCCAGGAAGGGCTGCAGCGCAATGCGATGAAGGCGATGCTCGACGACATCGAAAAGCGCATGCCTGGCCGCAAGGATACGATGATCCGCGCCATGACCAATGTGCGGCCCTCGCATCTACTGGACAGGAAGCTGTTCGACTTCGCGGCGCTCGATGTCGCGCTCAATTCAGGACAAGACATTTCCGATGACATTTGACGACCGCGCGATCGACTGGCTGGCCGACCTTCTTGCCGACGCCGCCAGGGCCGAGATCATGCCGCGCTTCCGGCGGCTGGGCGAGGGCGACATCCGCCAGAAGACATCCGCCGCCGACCTGGTGACCGAAGCGGATGTGAATGCAGAGCGGCTGATTACCGCGAGGCTGCGCGAGCGGTACCCTGCGGCGATGATCGTCGGCGAAGAGGCCTGTTCCGACAATCCGGCGCTGCTCGGCGGCCTCGGCGAAGCAGAACTCGCCTTCGTCATCGATCCGGTCGACGGTACTTTCAACTTTGCCTCCGGCGTGCCGCTGTTCGGCGTCATGCTCGGCGTCGTGGTCAATGGCGAGACGGTTGCCGGCATCATCCACGACCCGATCGGCAAGGACTGGCTGGTCGGCGCCAAAGGGGCGGGCAGCCACATTCGCCATGCGCATGGCTCATTGGAAAAGGTCAGGGTTGCGGCACCAGCGCCAATCTCCGAGATGACGGGCTCCGTTTCCTGGCAGTATCTAAAGGAACCGGAGCGCTCGCGGCTGGCCCGCAACCACACCAAGGCGTTGTCGCAATTCGCCTATCGCTGCGCGGCGCATGAATACCGGCTGCTTGCCAGCGGCTATGCCCACTTCGTCGTCTACAACAAGCTCATGCCCTGGGATCATCTGGCGGGCGTGCTGATCCACCAGGAAGCCGGCGGTCATGCGGCGAGGGTCGACGGCAGCGCCTATCTGCCGTCGCATGTCGATGGCGGCCTGCTGGTGGCGCCGGACAGGCAGAGCTGGAACGAATTGCGCCGCGAGCTCTGGGCGGACTAGAAATCCTGCGCTCGCCCCGGCAACAATCTAATGCAGATCGGTGATGTGTCCCGACACGGGTGGATTCTGGGGCTGGAACATCTTGCCCCGCTCGGCAATCAGGATCATCAGCAGGGCAGCGACTGAAACGCTGCAGAAGCCTGCTGCTAAAGGCGTCACCGTGCCGTTGTAGGCCTGACCGATGAGCGCGCCGATGATGGCGCCGAGGAAGGTCTGCATGAAGCCCAGGATGGATGCGGCGGTGCCGGCAAGCTCGCCGAGCGGCTCCATGGCCAAGGCATTGAAGTTTGCGCCCAGCCCGCCGAACGGCAGCATCGCACCGGCAAAGAAGGTGATGAATAGCCAGAGCGGCATGGTCATTTCGAGTGACACGACCAGCCAGGCAAGACTGATGCACAGGAAGATAAGCAGCGCGCCTTGCGACAGCCGGCGCATGCCGATCTGCCCGACCAGTCGCGAATTGAGAAAGTTAGAGAAGGCGAGCACGCCCGCGACGCCCGCAAAGATCAGCGGGAACAGCTCGCCGACATGGAAGATGTCGATGTAGATCTGCTGTGCCGAGCTGATAAAGCCGAACATCGCGGCAAAGATGAACGTGCTGGCAAAGGCGTAGCAAAGCGTAAGCCGATTGGTGAGCACGATGCGGAAGCCGCCGAGCACCGAGCTTACGGAGAGCTGGCGCCGATATTCCGGATGCAGCGTCTCCGGCAGGCGCATGAGCGCCCAGGTCGAAACGATCAACGCGCCTATGGCCATGGTTACGAAGATCCAGTGCCAGCTGGCGAAGAGCATGACGAACTGGCCGATGCCGGGGGCGATGACCGGGATGGCCATGAAGACCATGAATATCAGCGACATCACTTCGGCCATGCGCCGGCCTTCGAACGTGTCGCGCACGATCGAGACGGCGATGACGCGGGTTGCGGCCGCGCCTATGCCCTGGATGAGACGCCAGGTGAGCAACAGGGCGAAGCTGGGAGCTATGGCGGCGGCCGCCGCGGCAAAGACATAGACAATCAGCCCAAAGACCAGTGGCGCGCGGCGTCCGAAGCGATCCGAAATGGGCCCGAACAAAAGCTGTCCGCCGCCGAAGCCGAGCATATAGGCGGTGATGACATATTGGCGATGGTTCTCGCTCTCGACGCCGAGCGAGGCGCCTATCTGCTGCAGCGCCGGCAGCATGATGTCGATTGCCAGCGAGTTGAGCGCCATCAGCGCCGCGCAAAGCGCAATGAATTCCCAGCGCGGAATAGGCAAGCTCGTTGCCGATCGCTGCGCTGCTGCCTGCTTGTCCACGACAAAATCCGATCATTCAAACGATGATGCGCCGGGAGGCCGGCGCATCAATTCGTCTCGTCCTCAAAATATCGAGAACCATAGTGCCGAGGTGGGGCAGCCTCGGAAACGAGCGCCGCTGGCGGGACAGCCAGCGGCTTGTTCAATCAGGCGGCGCCTTTGACGCTGACGCCCTTCTCGACCAGGAAATCCTGCAACTCGCCGGCCTGGAACATCTCGCGCACGATGTCGCAACCGCCGACGAACTCGCCCTTGACGTAGAGCTGCGGAATGGTCGGCCAGTTGGAGTAGTCCTTGATGCCCTGGCGCAGTTCCGCCGAGTCGAGCACATTCACGCCTTTGTAGTCGGCCCCGATGTAGTCGAGGATCTGCACCACCTGGCCGGAGAATCCGCACTGCGGGAAGCCGGGCGTGCCCTTCATGAAGAGGACGACGTCGTTGCTCTTCACTTCATTGTCGATGTAGTCGTTGATGCCGCTCATGGACGATCCTTTCACGCCTGTGGGAGTCAGGCTCGAAGCATGTCCATCAAATAAACCCATAGGTTGGCTGAAACAAGACGTTAGCCGCGACGCCACCGAAATGGCGCAAGGGTTGGTGCCGTTTGGGCCAAGCCGCTATTTGCGGGCGCGCACGCAGATGAATGCCGGCGCCAGGTTCAGCTCGGTGAAATGCCGGGGATCGACCGCTTCCATTTCCGGCACCGGGCGCGGTTCGACGAAGCGGTCGAGCCTGCAGCCGGCATCGGC
>JBFLWR010000345.1:0-6174 GCA_040755925.1 Pseudomonadota bacterium | reverse complement strand
CGGCGGTCATGGCGTCAAGGTCGGCGATAGCACATCCTTGCGGCACGAACTCCGTGCGGCCGAGAGCCACTCGACCTTTACCCTGATCAGTTGCCGGTTTGATGCGAATGCTTACGAAAACGCCTTCTGACCTTATGCCGCCAACCGGAGGGGTCGCAAGCAAGCGTGCTCGCGATCCAAGGCTCGATGTCTTTCGCGGCATCGGCATGATGATCATCTTGCTCGCGCATGTTCCGAACGACTTCTGGGCGCTCTGGATACCGGCGCGCTTCGGCTTCTCGGATGCGACGGAGATATTCGTCTTCCTTTCAGGCATGGCCTCGGCAATCGCATTCGGGCGGCTGTTCGACCGGGAAGGGCTAGGTCTCCTGACCGCCCGGGTGCTCTACAGACTCTGGCAGATCTATTGGGGGCATATCGCCGTCTTCCTGACTCTCGTCACCATCATGGCCGCGGCGGGAAACAAGCCCGATGGATCCTCCTACATTCAAAGCCTCAACCTCGTCCGCTTCTTCGAGGAGCCCGCTCCGCTGCTCGTCGGCCTGATGACGCTTACCTATGTGCCGAATTACTTCGACATCCTGCCGATGTACATGGTCATGCTGGCGCTCATGCCGGTCATGCTGGCGGCCGAGCGCCTCCGTTCGTGGCTGCCGCTCGTTCTAATGGCGGTGCTGTGGCTCTCGGCGCAGCTCGGCCTCGCCAACTTTCCGGCGGAGCCCTGGAGCAACCGCCTCTGGTTCTTCGACCCCTTCGGATGGCAATTGCTTTTCTTCCTCGGCTTCTTTCTCATGCGCGGGTCGCTGAAGCTGTCGCTCAAGAGCCGCCGACTGTTGATCGTTTCGATCGCAGTCGTTTTGCTCTCCGTTCCCTTCGCATGGCACGTTGTGCTGTCGGCTTCGACTTTCTTCCGGGAAGCCGCCCACGCGATTGCACCGCTTACGAACAAGACGGACTTCGGCATCCTGCGCTTGGTTCATTTCCTGGCTCTGGCCCAAATCGCCGTGCATCTCGTCGGTGAGAAAGGGGGGCGGCTCGATTACCCCACTGTCCGGCCGCTGACCACGATCCTGATCAAGGTTGGCCAGCAGTCCCTGCCGGTCTTCATGACCGGGATGGTCGTCGCGCAGATCATCGGAATCGCCCTCGACCACACGGGCCGGAACGCCTTGTCTGTCGCGGTAGCCAATATCGCCGGCTTCGTGATCCTCGTGGCAACAGCCTATGGAGCGGCCTGGTTCAAGCAGGCGCCGTGGAAGGCCTGAGGGAGAGCAGCAAGATGGGGCACAGCAATATCACTGCACTTCCAAGTATCCGGGTGCTCGACTTGTCGCGGATTCTGGCCGGGCCCATGGCGGCGCAATCGCTGGGCGACCTCGGTGCGGAGGTCATCAAGGTGGAGACGCCGGGTTCGGGGGGCGACACCTGGGGCTAGGGGGCCTCCTGGCGAATGCGGAAGGAATGGACAGCGATCTGAGCGCTCATTTCCTTTGCGCCAACCACAACAAGAAGTCGATCGTCGTCTACCTTGCGGGCGAGGTGCAGGTCGACGGGTTAAAAAAGCGCGTCGCAATCTCGGACGTCGCCATCGAGAACTACAAACGTGGAGACCTCGCTAGCCGCGGCCTCGTCTACGAAGAAATGGCGCAGATCAAGCGCGATATCGTCTGGAGCTCCATGTCCGGTTTCGGTTAAACCGGTCCCTATCGGGACAGGACCGGCTACGACTTCCTGATCCAGGCTTGGGGCAGGATGATGAGCGTTACCGCCAGCCGGACTCAACAGGCAGTAAGATAGGAGCGACCCGGGACGCACAGTCGGGGAATGCGGTAGCCAATCCGCGCATCAGAGCTTGATCACCGCGTCCGCCAGTTCCGCCTCCACCCTTGGCGATCATCAGAATGAACAGCCGATTCGCGATCGGCCGAACCTCTGAATTCCAAACCTTGACAGCGGACATCAGAGCGATGTTTCCGGACAGCTTTCTGGAATAGCCTCAATCCGTGAGGTTGCCGGTTCTGCATTGGGATCGAAGATCGGCTTGTGTCTGGACTTGACCTTACGCTTGACGGGGCGGTGACCTCGACGTTTCGAAGTGATCAACGGTGCTGGCGGCCGACGTCAGTGGTCGGTTGGTGACAAAGCTGGGATCGTCGCGGAGACGCTGGAGCCAAACGCAACCATTCCCGCGGTCGCCCGCCGGTATGGTCTCAGGCAGCAGCAGGTCTTCGCCTGGCGTCGCGAAGCGCCCAAACAGCAGCAAAATTCTCCTGCCTTCTGGAAGCGCTCCCAAATATCCGGCCGATTTCCTTGGCTGATGGCAAGCAGCGTCAGGATGGTCAAAGCCAGTGCACCGTCCGCACCAGGGGTGGCCGCAGGCGCTTGACCGGCCTCAGATTGCCGGCCAGAGAATCGATGAGATCGTTGGTATTCACGACTAGCTTCCTCCGGAAAATAGGGCGCGCAGGATCTTGAGCGTGTGGTGGGTAGCGGCCTTCAGCGACACAATCGAATGGCCACTCAATTCGGCTGCTCCCGTACCGGAGCTACGACACCACGCATGAGCGACGGCTTCGCTTCGTCTTGCGGGCGCGCGAGCTCGGTTTTTCCCTTGATGAAATCCGCGAGCTCTTGCGTCTCGTCGACGAGCGCGACCGGCCCTGTGCCGAAGCACGTGACGTCGCCTCCGTCCATCTTGCCGATGTCAGATCACCGATCTGAAACGCATGGAGCGCGTGCTCAAGAATGTCGTGTCCCTTTGCGGCGACGGCACATTGCCGGAATGTCCCCTGATCGAGACGCTGTTCCAGAAGCAGCCACTCAGTTGACGCTGTCGAGTCACGTCAACCATCCGGCATAGAAAACGGCCAGAAGGAGACGTAGGCCGCTGCCGCGAAGACCAATGTGCCACTGATCGTAGCCAGAGGGCATGAGAGCTACTCTGTCCTGCCGCTTCCCAAATTCAGAACCTGGCCACCAGCTGATCTGGCGTCACCCACGTCATGAGTGACCAGTAGAACCGGAAGCCGCTTGGCGGCCGCCCGGTCGAACACAAAGCGGCGAAACTCCCGCCGTAAGTCGGAATCGAGTTTGGAAAAGGGCTCATCGAGGAGCAGTGCTTTTGGTGACGCCAGAAGCGTCCTCATGAGAGCGATGCGGGCGCGCTGACCGCCCGACAGCGTCGCCGGATCGCGCTTCTCGAAGCCTGAAAGGCCGGCCTCCGCCAATGCCTCGGCGATCCGCGCCCGCCGCACCTCCGATCCGGCCACCGAGCGCGCAAGTCCGAATGCGAGATTCGCGCCGACCGACAGGTGCGGGAAAAGGAGGTCGTCCTGGAAGAGAATGCCGATGCCGCGCCGTTCCGGCGGCAGTTCGGTCATGTCGCGACTGCCGATCAACACTCTTCCTGTTGCCCTGAAAGCCGGATCAAGGTGGCCTCCGATAAAGGAAATCAACGTGGATTTTCCCGAGCCGCTCGGCCCCATGACGGTTGCTACCGTGCCAGGCTCGACCACGAGGTCGAAACGAGAGATCAAGGTCCTGCTCCCGATAGAAATCGATACAGAGCGAAGCGCCAATATATCGGTCATGCGCGCCCCGATAGGCCACGGCGATCGGCAAAAACGATACGTGGAACGGCCAACGCTGCGAGGTAGGTAACGAGGGGCAGCAGGCTCTGCAAGACGGCTAGGACGCCGACAACGCGTCGGTCTCCCCCGCTTGCCAACGCCACGGCCTCCGTTGTGAGTGTGGCGACCCGCCCGCCGCCGACAAACAAGGTCGGCAGGTATTGCGCGACGCTTACCGCAAAGCCGATCGCCGACGCGAGGAGTATTGGCCTCAAAAGGATCGGCAGCTTGACCCGGATGAGCGTGCTTGTCGGCGACGAGCCAAGGGCGGCTGCGGAGCGCGCGTAGCGAGGATCCAGAGCCTTCCAGGGATCTGCCAACGCCAGCAGGACATATGGGAACACGAAGAGAAAATGTGCCCAGGCGACAGCCATGAGCGTGCCATCGATCCCAAGCTTCACCACAAGCACCTGCGCGCCGAACATGAAGGCGATCTGCGGAACAAGCAGAGCAATATAGACCGGGTGGAAGACCGTGGCCGGTCGCCGAATCCCCGCGCGGTCCTCCGCTTCAAGCCAGGCGATTGCCAGAACCAGTGCGGCCAAGGACGTTAGGGGCGCAAGCGCAAGTGTGTTCGCGAGCGGCCAGACCAAGGCATGGGCCTGGTGCCTCCAGATTCCGAGGCTCCAGGCTGACGGCAGCGCATCGGGAAACGGCCATTGCCAGGCGAGAGACCAAACGGCCAGCGCCGCAAGCGAGCCGAACCCAAGAATAAGCGCGGTGATGCCCAGCGCCGCCGCGAATTGCAGCCCTGGCTCGCCGGTAAGGCCCCGCCCGCCGCGCATCGTCCACCACAGGCCAATCCGGGCCGCGCCTTGCTCACCGAGGCGCCACAGGCCGATCAAGCCGGCGGCCAGCAGCAATTGAAGCATGGCCGCGGCCGCGGCAGGCATGTAGCGCGCCACGTCGGGCGACATGAACCATTGAAACGCGAGGACAGCGAGGGGCGGCGGGTTCGTCGGTGCAAGGACCAGGGCCATGTCGACGACCGATATCGAGAAGGCAAGGACGACGTAGAGAGGCAATCGAATCTGCCGGTATACCTGCGGAGCGATGACCTTGACCCAGACGATCCCCGGTCCGTAACCGAGGGTTCGCCCGGCGCGCATTTGCTGCTCGACCGGGATCTGGTTCAGGGCCGCCAGGATAACGATCAGCAGGAACGGCAATTCTTTTAGCAGAAGACCGACGACCAGGGCTGCGCCCCACGCATCCTGAATGGTGGCGACGTCCGGCGGAACCGTGAAGCCGGTAAGCCAAGGGCTCACCAAACGGAGCAGCCAGCCGCTCGGCGCGATCAGGAAGGCGAGCCCAATCGCCATCGCGGCATGCGGGGCGGCCAGGAGTGGCGCCAGAAGACCTTCCGCTCCGCGTTTTTGCATTCGCCCATGCACAATCGCGCAGAAACCGAATGCGAGGATCAGCGCCAGCGCAGTTGCGGCAACGCTGGTCGATAACGTGAGGCGGACACTCCTTGCAAGGCCTGGTGTGGCTAAGAGATCGCGCCACGGCTTCACGGTAAGCGCATATCCGCCGATCGATGGCAGGTAGCCGAATGCGGGCAGCAGCGTGAAGATCAAGCCGGCCGCGATCGGAACGCCGAGGACGGCCGCGACGACCAAGGCGATCACAAGCCGGGATTCGGGCCCCGACAGGGAGGGTGCGAAGCCGCGTTTGCGGACTCCTATCTGCCGTAGCGCCGCATCCATTCGTCCGTAATCCTTGTCATCCAGGACGGGTGCGGTTCAAGAAGAACCGGCCCCAACTCCTTGCTGGTCGGCAACGCCGGGCTTTTGGGCAGGTCGTCGAACAACTTGCGCTGCTCCGATGAGAGCTTTTCGAGATCGAGAACGGTGAAGCTGCCGAGCACGCGAATGTCCTGCGCATGCGCTTGGGTTGCGGGGTCTAGCAGGAAATCCGCGACCACCATCGCCGCCTCCTTGTGCGGCGAGTTGTAGGGGATAGCGACAAAGCTCGTGTTGCCGATGGTACCGCCGGCAAGCGTGTAGGTGCGGATCGTTTCGGGCAGCATGCCGGACTTGATAGAGGCCGCGGCCTCGGCAGGATCGAAGGTCATGGAAAGGTCGATCTCGCCGTCGCCGAGCAACTGGCGTTCGGCCGGGCCGTTTGCCGGAAACTGTTCGCCGTGCCGCCACAGAAGCGGCCTTAGTTGGTCGTACCAGGCCCAAAGCGGGGCCGTCTCAGCGGCGAAATCCTCATCCGTTGCGGGCTGCTGCAGCTGGTCCTGATCGGGAGCCAGCTCGATGAGCGCCTGCTTGAGGAAAGTCACCCCCATAAAATCGCGTATGTCAGGGTGCGTGAAGCGACCGGGATGGGCCTTGGCCCATGGCTGGAAATCCGCGATTGTCGGCGGCACGTCCTTCACGCGGGAAGAATCGTAGTTGAAGGCAAACTGGGCGAGGCGCCAGGGCGATGCCATTCCTTCCACCGGGGTTGTGAAGTCCGTGACGTTCGACTTCTTGCCCGTCACGTCCACATATCGATAGTTGGGCAGAAGCTGCGTAAACGGCCCGTAGAGAAGCTT
>JBFLWR010000344.1:0-5987 GCA_040755925.1 Pseudomonadota bacterium | reverse complement strand
CAAGTCGGGAGGCGGCGCTGGCGTGAGGCCTGGAGGCAGAGGGGGGAGGTGAGGGTTGATGACGGGCTTGGAGGTTCGGGGAGAGGCCCCGGGCCGCCCGTCATGGAGAACCTGACCATGGCAAAGTACGCCATTCAGAAGATCGCGATGAACGCCGCGGAGAACATTCCCTATGACAAGCTAATGCTGTCGCAGAAGAATGTTCGGCGCATCAAGGACGGCGTGTCGATCGAGCAGCTGGCCGAAGACATCGGACGGCGAAAGCTGATCCAGAGCCTGAACGTCCGTCCCGTGCTCGACGGCGAGGGCGAGGAGACCGGCACGTACGAGGTGCCCGCGGGCGGCCGGCGTTATCTCGCACTCGGCATCCTGATCAAGCAAAAGCGACTGGCCAAGAACGAGCCCATCCCCTGCATCGTCAACCGCGCGCAGGAAACTTCTGCCGAGGAGGACTCGCTTGCTGAAAATCTGCGGCGCGCCGACCTGCACCCGCTCGACCAGTTCCGGGCCTTCAAGACGCTCAGCGACCAGGGCCTCGATCCGGAGGAGATTGGCGCCCGCTTCTTCGTATCGCCGGCGACCGTAAGACAGCGTCTGCGGCTGGCATCGGTATCGTCAACGCTTCTTGAGCTCTACGAGAAGGACGAAATCCGGCTCGAACAGATCATGGCGTTTTCGATCTCCGACGATCATGCGCGCCAGGAGCAGGTCTGGGAGCGGATCTCCAGCTCGCACACGCAGGAACCGTATTACATCAGGCGTCTGCTGACGGAGACCACCGTTCGCGCCGATGATCGCCGTGCCGTCTATGTCGGCGCCGAAGCCTATGAGGCTGCCGGCGGGGTCATCCTTCGCGATCTCTTCGAGCAGGATTCCGGCGGCTGGTTCCAGGATGCCGCACTCCTCGAGCAGCTTGTCTTCGACAGGCTGAAGGTGGATGCCGAGGCGATGCGCGCCGAAGGCTGGAAATGGGTGGAGGCGGCGATCAGCTTTCCCTATGGCCACACCTCCGGCATGCGGCGCATCTACGCCGAGGCGCAGGAGCTCAGCGCCGAGGAGATCGAACGCTACGACGCGCTGAAGGCCGAATACGACAAGCTGGATGCGGACTATGCCCAGGCCGAGGATGCCGACGAAGCAATCGAGGCGAAGCTCGACCAGCTGGGTGCCGAGCTCGATGCGATCGATGATCGTCCTCAAAGCTACGATCCCGCCCAGAAGGCCATTGCCGGTGTGTTCGTTACGCTTGCCGCGAACGGCAAGCTCCAGGTCGACGCCGGTTTCGTGCGGTCCGAGGACGAGCCGCGGACCGAAACCGGCGACGTCGATGAGGGCGAGGAAGGGAGCGCCGACGGCGGAACCCGATCCAATGGCGACGACGACGGCGATGGTGTTGTCGTCAACGGCCAGCCGGTGAACGACGCCTCTGGCGACGACGGCGAGGACGATGGCATCAAGCCACTGCCCGATCGGCTCGTCTTCGACCTGACCGCGCAGCGCACGCTGGCGCTACGCAACGCGCTCGCCGGCGACGTCGATATCGCCATCATCGCCGCACTCCATGCCTTCGCGCTGCAGGTCTTCTATCGCTTCGCGCCGAACACGTGCCTGGAGATCAGCATGAAGAGCGGCAGCTTCAGCCAGGTCGACGGTCTTGCCGAGACAACGTGGGCCAAGGAGATCGCCGAGCGGCACGAAGCCTGGGACCGCGATTTGCCCGATGAGGCGGAAGGCCTGTGGGACTTCCTTCTCGGCCTCGATGAAGCAAGCCGCAAGGCGCTGTTCGCGCACTGCGTCTCACTGACCCTCAATGCGGTGGTCGAACCCTGGAACAGGCGAGCGAAGGCGCTCGAGCATGCAGACGTGCTTGGCCGCTCGCTCCAGTTCGACATGATCGACGCGGGCTGGACGCCCACGGTCGAGTTCCTCGGGAGGCTCACCAAGGCGCGGATTTTACAAGCTGTCCGTGAAGCGCGTGGCGCAGACTCCGCACAGCTGATCGACCACATGAAGAAGGACATCATGGCCCGTGAAGCCGCCCGTCTTCTCGAAGGATCGAACTGGCTGCCAGAGCCGCTGCGCGTTGAGGTCGATGAAGGGTCTGCCGATGCTGGCGACGCGGCCGCCGGCGACATGGCGGAGGAAGCGGCTCTCGACGGCGATGCCGCGGAGCTGCCGGCCTTCCTCGCCGACGATGCGGATCCGTCCTCCGATGAGCCGGTGACCATAGACAGCGACGAGGCGGACCACCTCCAGGCCGCCGAATAACCGGCCTCACGCTCGCACAGGGCCCGGCACTCCCGCCGGGCCCTTTTCAGTTCCAACTCGCTCTCGAGCCCGGGATCGCCATCGCGACCCCGGGCGCTTGCGTTTCATGGAGATCGACATGTTCGACTGGAACAGAAGCTGCTCCTACGACGAGCAGCAGAAGAGACGTTTCCACACGATAGCCCGTTCACGGCTGAAGAAACTCGCCGCCGAACTTGCCCTGCCGCAGGGAAGCTTTGACCTGCGCTCGAACAAGGCGGGCATAGCCGTTTCCGGTGAAATTACCCTGCACCACGACGACGCCTACATCCAGGTCGGCCAGTTCGTTTTGTCCTCAGGTCACGGTATCCTGATCCGCACCTGCAAGGGCCGTAAAGACTACATCGGCGGGGCCAACCACTTCGTCGCACTCGGCATGCTCGACGATATCCCGGCGCTCGCCGCCGCCGTCCGTGCCATCACCGGGGTTGGTCGAGACGCTTCGTGTTCCTCCGAGCGACGCGCCGCCTAAACCCCCGCAAACCCCATCATCGCCAGTGCACGTGCCGGCCGCAGGCTCGGCCCGTCGCCAGCCACAACACCGCAAGCAGTTGCCATGGCGCGGCGATGCCGCGCGTGGCCGACTTGCCTTCAGGAGAACCTCATGACCGCACATCCACCCTTCAGGAAGGTGCTCGACGGCGTCGCCACCCGCGAGCAGATGTTCCAACTGTTCAGCCGTCACAAAGACACTCCCGGCATCGATCCCAATTCAGGCACTCCCTATTCAGGCGAGTGGTTTGAGATCACCGCGTCCGAATACCACTTCATGCTAGATTTGTTGCCGCCGCTCTTCATGCGCACCGGCATGTTCGGAATGTCGGAGTATAAGGCCGGCAACGTGACCAGCGTATTCTTCGCGATCCGGATCCGGGGCCGCGAGCGCTGGTTTCATGGCTTCTGCGATCTCACGGATCGGCAGTCGCCAGACAAGATGCGCGCCGCCATCATCGCCCACGAGACCGGCGCGAGCGACAGCATGACCCGCGCGGAAAAGCTCGAGGCGATCTGGAACATAACCCCTGTCGAGCTCAGGGGGACCGCCCGCAATGCAGACCCCGAGACCGGGTGGGCCGAACATCGCGGCAAACGCACGATTCTCGTTAACGCCGGAAGGCATGATGCTGCCTTCAGGCTGCTCGATGATCTGTCGGATCTCGAGATCGCCGAGTACCTGTCCAAAGTGCGATTGCGTCGGAGCTGACGAAGGAAGACGACGATGGGCATCTATAAGAACCGCGCTTCGGCGGCAAAGCGTCTCCATCACGGTGACCGACTTTCGCTCAATGGATGCACCCGCGTACGGCCCATCCTCAAGCTGTTGAGACATGCGAAACCGTATGGCCAACTGCAACGAGGATACAAGCATCCGGCCTTCAGCAAAACTTCAGTGCCTGCCACGCGGGAAGTACCCGGCATTGCGTAAAGCGCCGATGAACAGGCTGGCCGGGCCGGCGATACTCGTCCTGGCCTGCGTTGCGAGCGGCAGCGTGTTCCAGTCCTCCAACGGAGCGATAAAGTTGGAGAAAGTGCCATTGACCATGCAATGGCTGGTCAACAAGCCCTGCTTATCCAGCACCAGAACCCCTGTCTGATTGCTGGGATACCGGATGGCGGCGACGCGCTGAAGTTCCATGTCGCCATCGATGCGCAAATTGAAAAGCAGCACGCCCTGGCTTCTGTGGGCGACTTCCGCGACTTTTTCCGCGAAAGGAACAGAAAGCGCACGAACGCTGTCGACCGCCATCCCGAAAACAAGCGCGTCCAGCTCTTCCGCCGCCATGAGAGGATTAGTTCCCAAGAATATAAGGATTGCAATCGCTCCAGCCGGATTGTGCACAGTCATCGCACACCGCCGGCTAGACGCCTGAGCATCGGTGTATGATGCAGCTTTGAAGATCAGCCATCGCCTCTCGGAGGGATGTTCGCCCCCGTTGATTGAGCCGGCTGCCCAAGGCCCATGACACACCGCTTGCTCGTTGCGGGGTTTCTCCGATAAAGCACGACGACAGCGATAAGATACATCGGGTACCCGCTAACCCGGGCAGCGACTTGGATTGCAAGTCATGCTCACATCAAGGAACAGACTATGAAGCGCCAGATCCGGCCATTCATCGTGGAAATGAAACAGAAGCGCGACCTGCAAAAGCCAAGCCATTCGATCTGGGGCGATCTTGACCTGTCCAAAATTGCCACTGAGATGACACAGCCGGGCTATGCTGCTCAGCTGCCAAATTCCCAGGTCATTGACTTCAGTATAAGACCCCTTGATGCTGAAGAAGGAGATAAACCACAGGCGGAGTATATGATGGCCGATATTCAGGACGCTCAGACTGTTCAGACGACAGTTGCCCCAGCCAAAGTGGAAGTGCCTGAATCCAAGAAGAAAGTTTCGCGAGGAAAGAAAGCGAAGGCAGAGCTCGTAAAGGCGGTCCGCAAGAACGGAGCGAAATCTGCGCCCCAGGCCGCGGAAGCTCCCGTGGTAGCTAAGACCGCCCGCAAGACATATTCCGAGAATGAACGCACCCAGAAGCTTGCCCAGATCGAGAAATCGATCGCTGCCGGCGCGACCAGCAAGATTGCGGTCGGCCAGGCCGGCATATCGGAGCAGACCTACTATTATTGGAAGAGGGCTGCCGCACCTTCCTCTGAGAGCGGCGATCTTCGCGATCTTGTCGCGCTCGAAGAAGAAAACAAGCGCCTCAAGAACCTGCTTGCCGACCGTCTGCGCAAGGAAAATGCCGAGCTCAAGAAGAAGCTGGGCCTGGCCTAAGCCATACTGAGGCGCGTTGGAAATTCCGCCCGACGCTCAAAGGGGTAGCGGCGGCATATCGCCTTCGCCGACCCGCCACACCCAGGAGCCGATCTCCGGTCGCGCGGCGATCATTTCGTCGAGCGACGCTTCGTAGTTTTCGTCCGCTCCGGCCGGAACGACAAAGAGCGCTATCGGGTGGTCCCTGTTCTGAAGCAACGCATTGGCGATCGGCTGGTCGGGTTGCAGGTCAAAGCGCAATCCCTTCACGCTCTTCTCGCGAAGGCGGGCGAGCCCATCGACGAGCCTTTTCTCCGGGACCGTCTCGTAGGGAATCCAGTTCTCGGAGACCACCATCAACGCAATCTCCTCGACAATGGCGAGGCCGGCCGGGTTCAGTCCGAACGTCGCGATCGTCATGAGATGCGAGCTGGAATCCGCTGCCCACAGGGACAATTCTTTTTCAAAACGCGCCTGCAAGCGGCGATGCAATGCATCGTCGATGATGAAGGGAAAACCGGGCAAATGCCTGATGACGAGTTTCTGACCGGAGCGGGCGGGAACCATCTCCTTCATCTCGCCCACCAGGACGAGCAACTTTCGGGGACCTGATTTAGGCGGGAGGGCCGTGCCGAGAACCGCGTTGCGACGTTGCTCGATGGCTTGCTTGGTCTCGGCGCGAAACGGCTCGGGCACGAACAGGATATCCGCGAGTGGGCCGCCCCTCACCGTCATTTGCCCGGCAGCCTCGAGCAGATGCCAGCGGACATTCCACCAATGCCGTTTGCCGGCCCACCTCGATGTCCAGACCGTCAGTTCGGCCTCGTGCCAGAGATAATGAAGCAGGCCACGCAGCGACATCCTCCTGGGATCGGCCGTTACGCTGGCGGAACTTTGCCCCGCAGGCGCCGATGCCGCACGGCTCCCC
>JBFLWR010000343.1:0-3833 GCA_040755925.1 Pseudomonadota bacterium | reverse complement strand
GGCTGCCGGCTTGGCGGCCTTTGCCGCCGCCGGCGTGGACTTGGCGGTTGCTTTGGTGGCCTCCAACTTGGGCGACGCCGGTCGCGCTGACCTAGCCGTCGCCTTCTTGGCAGGCGCCGCTTCCTGCGCCGGCGCAGTTACCGATGCGTCGGTCATGGCCGGAAAGGTCGAAGACGGCGGCGCGGCTTCATTTTCGCCGGGCATGGCGGTCGCGCCGTTCTTGAGCGGCTCGCTCGCCTGCGGCGTCGGCGATGCCGGGGCAGCTGGGTCGGGGGCCGGCGTCGGCTTCATCATGTTGTCGACGCCCGAGCGCACATCGGCCGCGGCCTGCTCGAACGGATTCAGCTGCTTGCGTACCTCGTTCATCGGATTGAGGCCGCGAAGGCTGTCGATCGAACTCTTCACGTCGTCGAGCTCGGCTTCCTTCAGCGCATCATTGAACTGCTTCTGGAAGTCGCCCGCCATCGCGCGCAGCTTTGCCGCGGTGCGGCCGAAAGTGCGCAGCATGTTAGGCAGATCCTTCGGCCCGACGACCACGATCATGACGACCGCAATCACCAGCAGTTCGCTCCAGCCGATATCAAACATGGCAATCTATTCCGACGGGTGCATGTCGCCCAAAAGCGCGAAACCGTTTTGGGATAACGACATGCACAAAGCAACCACCGAGCTCAGCTCTTGCTGGCCTTTTCCTTGGCAGGCGAAACGGTTTCGTCGGCGCGGTGCTCGACGGTGCGCTGGTCGTCGGCGTCGTCGTCAGCCATGCCCTTCTTGAAGCTCTTGATGCCCTTGGCCATGTCGCCCATCAGCTCCGGCAGCTTGCCGCGTCCGAACAGAAGCAGCACGATAACCAGCACGATCAGCCAGTGCCATATCGATAATGAACCCATTTCAAATCTCTCTCGAATGTTTTCCCTGGCGATGATCTATGCGTTTTCGCCTTGGGATTCAAACACAACCGCAATGAAGTTGATAAAATGGCTGGCGGATGTCACGCACTTTCGGCTTGACCGCCTTGCTACGAATCCGCGCAGGCGCTGGCTAAGCGCCATTCCTGCTTTGTTTTACGGTCACTCTTCCGTGACACGTGGGGTGAGCAGGCCGAGTTCCTCGAGGTCGATGTCGGTCAGCTCATCCTCGTCCTCGGCCAGCGCGTCGGGATCGGCCGGCGGCACCGGTATCGAGAAATTCGCTGGCATGCGCGTCGACAGCAGCCCCGCGCCTTTCAGCTCGTCCATGCCGGGAAGGTCACGGATCTCTTCCAGCGCGAAATGGTCGAGGAAGGCGTCCGTCGTGCCATAAGTCACCGGACGGCCCGGCGTGCGCCGACGACCCCGCATCCGTACCCATTCGGTTTCCAGGAGCGTGTCCAGCGTGCCTTTCGACGTCTCGACGCCCCTGATGTCCTCGATCTCGGCGCGTGTCACCGGCTGGTGGTAGGCGATGATCGCCAGCACCTCGAGCGCGGCGCGAGAGAGCTTCCTCTGCTGGACGGTATCGCGGCTCATCAGGAAAGCCAGGTCGCCCGCGGTACGGAACGCCCAGGCGTCGCCGACACGCACCAGATTGACCCCGCGCCTGGCGTAGATTTCCTGCAGGTCGGCCATCGCCGCTGCGATGTTGACGCCTTCCGGCAGCCGTGCCGCCAGTTGCTTCTCGCTCACCGGCTCGGCGCTGGCGAAGACGATCGCCTCGGCCATGCGAACGGCTTCCGCCAGTTGCAGACGTTCTGCGGGATTCTCGATGAAACCCTGCTCGGCGGTCTCGTCCTCCGGCTGGTCCTCGACCTTGAACGGGATTACCGAAGCGTTGGCGCGCTCGCTCATGATGCCACCTCGACTGCCTTTATCGCTTGCGCGCGCCCGCGCAAATAGATCGGCGCGAAAACCTGGTCCTGCCGCACTTCCAGCTTGCCCTCGCGCACCATTTCGAGCGTCGCGGCGAAGGAACTGGCGACAGCCGTCCGCTTTTCCTCCGGAGCCGCCAGATATTCGATCAGGAAACTGTCGAGCGCTGTCCAGTCGCTGAGCGTCCCGACCAGCCTGGCCAGCACGTCGCGCGCATCCTTCAGCGACCAGACGGCGCGCCTCGCAATGGTCACGTTGTTGATCGCCTGCTTCTGGCGCTGTTGGGCGTAGGCGGTCAGGAGATCGTAGAGCGAGGCGGAATAAGTGTTGCGCTTCTCGACGATGACCATTTCGGGCATGCCGCGCGCGAAGACGTCTCGGCCGAGCCGGTTGCGGTTGACCAGCCTTGCCGATGCATCGCGCATCGCCTCCAGCCGTTTCAGGCGGAACTGCAGCACCGCCGCCAGTTCCTCGCCGCTTTCACCTTCTTCTCCGGGCTGCTTGGGGATCAGCAGCTTCGACTTGAGGAAGGCTAGCCACGCCGCCATCACCAGATAGTCGGCCGCGAGTTCCAGCCTCAGCGCCCTCACCCTCTCGATGAATGCCAGATACTGTTCCGCGAGCGCCAGAATGGAAATGCGCGCCAGATCGACCTTCTGGTTGCGCGCCAGATGCAGCAACAGGTCGAGCGGACCTTCGAAACCAGCGACGTCGACCACCAGCGACGGATCGCCGGTAAGGCGTGAATCGTCGTTTTCGGCCCACAGACGGTCCATCGGTGCGGCCTTCGCGGCCTTGCTCTCCAATGCCTCCGCCACTTGCCTTTCTTCCCTTCGGTTCAGGCCACCGCTTCGAAATAGGTGGCGAATTCCGCGCGTATCGCGGCTTCTTCGGCGACGTCGCGGCTCTTTATATAGGTCAGCGCCCGCTCCGCTCTCGCCAGCGACTTGCCTTCGAGCGCGGTCGTGCGCGACGCGATCCCGGACATCTCCTCGAAAACGCCGTTGCAGTGAAGGACGAGATCGCAGCCGGCCGCAAGGATTGCCGCCGCCTTTGTCGGGAAATCCCCAGAAAGTGCCTTCATCGACGTGTCGTCGCTCATCAGGAGCCCGTCGAAGCCGATTTCGCCACGGATCACCTCGTTGACGACCCTGGCCGAGGTCGTTGCCGGATGATCGGGATCGACGGCGCTATAGACGACATGCGCCGTCATGGCCATCGGCAGGTGGTTGAGCGCCTTGAACGGGGCAAAATCATGCCGTCGCAATTCGGCGAGCGGAGTATCGACCGTCGGCAAGGCGAAATGCGTGTCGGCCGAAGCTCGGCCATGGCCGGGAATGTGCTTCATGACCGGCAGCACGCCACCGGCGACCAGCCCCTCGGCGGAGGCCCGGCCGAGCTCGATGACCGCATCTGGCTCCGCCCCGTAGGCGCGCGCGCCGATAACGTCGCTGGCGCCCTGGACCGGCACGTCGAGCACGGGGAGGCAGTCGGCGGTGATGCCGTAGCGCAAAAGGTCGAAGGCATGCAGCCGCGCCATCAGCCAGGCGGCGCGGCGTCCCGCCTCATGATCTTCCCGCCAGAGGGCTCCGAGTGCGCCGCCGGCCGGGTAGTTCGGCGCCAGCGGCGGCCGCAGGCGCTGCACCCTGCCGCCTTCCTGGTCGATGAAGACAGGAGCGTCGGGGCGACCGACACTGTCGCGCATCGAGGCGACCAGGTCGCGAATCTGGCCGGGCTCGCCGATATTGCGGGCGAACAGTATGAAGCCCCACGGACGCTCGCCGCCATAGAAGCGGATTTCCTCTGGGGTAAGGGATTTCCCGGCGCAGCCGAGGATCATGGATTTTGATTCGCTCATGAGCAGAACCTTAGGGCTTCGAGGAAGCAAAGGGAATCACCCCAGCCCGCTGGCGGCTGGAAGCCCGCGGCCGTCCACAACGAAAAGCCGGCGCAGCCTTCAGGCGGCGCCGGCTTGGAGTGGAAGTC
>JBFLWR010000342.1:0-13296 GCA_040755925.1 Pseudomonadota bacterium | reverse complement strand
GCGCCGGCTTGGAGCCGGCGGCGGACAAGGTCGGCATTTTGAAAACGGTTTTTATCCTCAACGGCCCCAACCTCAACGCGCTCGGCAAACGCGAGCCGGGGATCTATGGCGGCAAGACGCTTGCCGCGATCGCCGAGGACTGCAAGACGGCGGGCGCGGCGCTCGGCCTGGAGATCGATTTTCGCCAGTCCAATCACGAGGGCGACCTGATCGACTGGATCCAGGAAGCCGGCGACAAGGCCGCGGGTATCGTCATCAATCCCGGCGCCTACAGCCACACCTCGATCGCCATCCACGACGCGATCCGTTCCATCGCGCCACTTCCAGTTGCTGAAGTTCATCTTTCCAACATCCACGCGCGGGAGCCGTTCCGCCACGTTTCCATGGTCGCGCCGGTCGCTGTCGGCATGATCTGCGGGTTCGGGCCGCTCGGCTACACGCTCGCGCTTCAGGCACTGGCGGCACGCCTGTGACCGGCCCCCAAACAGAAGGCTCGAAAATGTCGATAAAGAAGACCGGTGTTGACCAGCAGCTGATCCGCGACCTGGCGGGCATACTGAACGACACCAATCTGACCGAGATCGAGGTCGAGCTCGGCGATCTCAAGGTGCGCGTTTCGCGCCAGGCGCAGGCGGTCCATGCCGTCGCCGCTCCGCTTCCGGCGATTGCCGCGGCGGCCGCGCCGGCCCAGGGGACCGCATCGGCAGCCGCCGCGCCGGCGGACCCGGGCAAGAACGCAGTGCCCTCCCCGATGGTCGGCACCGCCTATCTGGCGCCTTCGCCCGACGCCAAGGCGTTCATCGAGATCGGCCAGAAGGTGAAGGAGGGCCAGACCCTGCTCATCATCGAAGCGATGAAGACGATGAACCAGATCCCCTCGCCTCGCTCCGGCACTGTGACCGCCATCCTGATCGAGGATGCCCAGCCGGTCGAATACGGCATGCCGCTCGTGGTCATCGAGTAGAGCCGGGAACAGCGCGGAGATGTTCCAGAAGATCCTCATCGCCAATCGCGGCGAAATCGCCCTCAGGGTGCTGCGCGCCTGCAAGGAGCTCGGCATCCAGACGGTGGTGGTCCATTCGACGGCCGATGCCGACGCCATGCATGTGCGGCTGGCCGACGAAAGCGTGTGCATCGGCCCGCCGCCGTCGCGCGAAAGCTACCTCAACATCCACCAGATCGTCGCCGCCTGCGAGATCACTGGCGCCGACGCTGTGCACCCCGGCTACGGCTTCCTGTCGGAGAACGCCAAGTTCGCCGACATCCTCGCCGCCCACAACATTACCTTCATCGGCCCGTCGGGCGACCATATCCGCATCATGGGCGACAAGATCGAGGCCAAGCGCACGGCAAAGCGCCTCGGCATCCCGGTCGTGCCCGGCTCGGATGGCGCAATCAGCGACGAGAAGGAAGCTAAGCGCGTCGCCGCCGAGATCGGCTATCCGGTCATCATCAAGGCATCCGCTGGCGGCGGCGGGCGCGGCATGAAGGTGGCGCATACCGAGGCCGACCTCGAGGTCGCGCTGCAGACGGCCAAGTCGGAAGCCGGCGCCGCCTTTGGCGACGACGCCGTCTATATCGAAAAGTACCTGCAGAAGCCGCGTCACATCGAGGTGCAGGTTTTCGGCGACGGCGCCGGCCGCGGCGTGCATTTCGGCGAGCGCGACTGCTCGCTGCAGCGGCGGCACCAGAAAGTCTGGGAAGAGGCCAACTCGCCGGCGCTCAATGCAGAGGAGCGGTCCCGCATCGGCGGCATCTGCGCCAAGGCGATCGCCGATCTCGGCTATTCCGGCGCCGGCACCATCGAATTCCTCTACGAGAATGGCGAGTTCTATTTCATCGAGATGAACACCCGCCTGCAGGTCGAGCATCCGGTGACGGAAGCGATCACCGGCATCGATCTCGTGCATGAGCAGATCCGCGTCGCCTCGGGCGGCGGGCTTTCGGTGCGCCAGGAAGACATCAAGTTCAATGGCCACGCCATCGAGTGCCGCATCAACGCCGAGGATCCGCGCACCTTCACGCCTTCACCTGGCACGATCACGCACTTCCACACGCCCGGCGGCCTCGGCATCCGCGTCGATTCCGGCGTCTACTCCGGCTACAAGATCCCGCCCTACTACGACAGCCTGATCGGCAAGCTGATCGTGCACGGACGCAACCGCGTCGAATGCATGATGCGGCTGCGCCGCGCGCTCGACGAGTTCGTCGTCGACGGCATCAAGACGACGCTGCCGCTGTTCCGAGACCTGGTCGGCAATCCGGACATCGCCAATGGCGACTACGACATCCACTGGCTGGAAAAGTACCTGGCCAAGGAAGAGTAAGCCGGGAATGCGATGACCCGCCCCTACGCGCCCGGCTATCGCATCCCGACCGACCTTTTGCTGCGAGCCTATGCCTCGGGCGTCTTTCCGATGGCCGAGAGCGCCAACGACCCGGAAGTGTTCTGGGTGCGGCCGGAGACGCGCGGCATCATCCCGCTCGACGGCTTCCACACGCCGAAGAGCCTCAGGAAGACGATCCGCAGGCACCCGTTCGACATCCGCTACGACTTCGACTTCGAGGCAACCATCGACGGCTGCGCCGAAAAGCGCGAGGAGCGGCGCTCGACCTGGATCAACGCGCCGATCCGGGAAGCCTATATCGAACTCTTCCGGCTGGGCCACTGCCACTCGGTCGAGGCGTGGCGCGAGGGACGCCTTGTGGGCGGCCTCTACGGCGTTTCGCTGGGCCGCGTCTTCTTCGGCGAAAGCATGTTCGCCCGGGAAACCGATGCCTCGAAAACCTGCCTCTATTATCTCGTCGAGCGCTTGAGGGCGCGCGGCTTCGCGCTGCTTGATACCCAGTTCACCACGGAACACCTCAAGCGCTTCGGCGCCGTCGATGTGCCACGCGGCCAGTATGAGAAGATGCTGGCCGAGGCGTTGAAGGGGCAGGCGATTTTCTTTCCTTAAGTGGATCGGCCGCCGTCCGCCGCCTCAATCGGCGTCTGTGCATGGAACATCATCTTCCAGCCGTTGACGCGATGGACATAGCCGGTGCTGACGAGAGCCGCGTAGCGCTCGCCGTTTTCCCGCGTCGCGCGCGCCTCGTAAGTCAGCATGACGATGTCGCTGCCGGGCTCGACCATGCCTTTCAGGTCGATCTCCAGGTCGCGCCAGCGGTTGGGCTTGCTGGCGGTCCCGGCCAGTTCGGCATTGGTCATCGCCTGCGCCATGCCAGGAAAAGCAACCAAGCATTCTGTATCGGCATTTGCCTCGTAGAAGGCTGAATCGCCGGTCCAGAAGCCTCTTTCGATATCGAGGAGTTCTTGCTTGTTGGCCGTGATCGGCTTCGTGCTGGTCATTACGGAATCCTTCCCGCCTGTCGCCGATTGGAAACGGGTGGCGGGCGGGCAGGTTCCAAAATGTCAGTTGGTGTTGGCCGGCTCGGTCTCGTCGCCAGTCGTGTCAGGCGTCGCCTGGGCCGGTTGCTGCGCCGGAGCCTTTGGCTTGGCGGCCGGGGCTTTCGGCTTGGCGCTGTCGGGTTTGGCCGGATCGGCTTTCGCCGCGGTCGGCGGCGGCACGTCCGACTTCTGCTTGCAGCCCTTCAGCCAGACGTCGTAGACCGCGTGCTCGACGGCGTTGAGGCCCGGGCTTTCGGCGAACATCCAGCCGGTAAAGATGCGGCGGATCTTGCGATCGAGCGTGATCTCGTCGACCTCGACGAAGGAATCGGTCTTGGGCTGCTCGGTCTCGGGGCGCGAGTAGCAGACGCGGGGCGTGACCTGCAGAGCGCCGAACTGCACCGTCTCGTCGATATAGACATCGAAGGTGATGATGCGGCCGGTGATCTTGTCGATGCCGGCAAATTCGGCCACCGGATTGGAGATGCGGTCAGCAACCGAGGGCGCGGCCGGCGCCTGCGCGGCGGCGAATGCCAGCGTCGAAGCGCCCAGAACGGAAGCTATCGCGATCAAACCCGTCGAGAGCCGGCTTGAGGCTTTTGCGCGCAATTCCGAACGGAAAACCGCTACGCACTTTTCCTGGAGTTGCTTTGGTTTGCTTTGGCGCAATTCCGAACGGAAAACCGCTACGCACTTTTCCTGGAATTGCTTGGAATAGCTCATGCAAGGATACCGGTGGTTGCGCCGGGGGTGATTCTTCAATCGCCCAAGGCTAATCAGGGCTGCGATATCGGCAAGCAGCTAAACGTCAATTGTGGCGACAAAGGACCGAAAGATAGCCAAGCCCGCGGTTTAGGAACCGGGCGTCCAGGCGTCGTAGTCGCCAGTCACCTGCGGGCGGTGCTGGTTGGTGAGCACCGAGCCCTTCGGGCGATAGGCGCCGGGCGTGCCGGTCATGTTCGGCTTGTGCGGCTGCTGCCACTCGCGCGGCTTGTAATTCTCGTTCGAGGGCGCCGCATCGACGCGATGATGGATCCAGCCATGCCAGCCCGGCGGGATCTTCGAGGCTTCCGAATAGTCGCGATAGATGACCCAGCGGCGGGTGCGGCCTTCCGAATCGACACCGCCCTCGTAATAGACGTTGCCTGCCTCGTCCTCGCCGACCTTCTTGCCGAAGCGCCAGGTGTGGACGCGTGTGCCTAGCGTCTGGCTGTTCCACCAGGTGAAAAACTGCAGCAGGAAAGTCTTCATACAAGTCCTCGCGGCGCAGTGGCTACGCTCTGCCCTGCTTATGGCGTCAGCCCACCCGGAAGGCAAGCGTTTTGCCGAGCCCGCGACGCAAATGCTTCGTGCGCTAAATCGATATAGCGGCATGCAGGGCAGTCGGTCTGCTTGCCAAGCGCGGTGCATGTTTCTAAACCTCGCCGGCCCGCACACCGGCGCCGGGCCATGCTCTGCTGAAGGAGGTGACGATTGGCATCAGACGCGTCCGCCGATGACCGGATCAGCGCCGGCGCCATCCGCCGCCGCAAGGGCGGCGCGCCGATCGTGTGCCTCACCGCTTACACATACCCCATAGCCCGCATGCTCGATCCCCATGTCGACCTGCTGCTCGTCGGCGACAGCGTCGCCATGGTCCTGCATGGCCACGCCACCACGCTCGGCGCTTCGCTGGAGATGATGATCGCGCACGGGAAAGCGGTGATGCGCGGTTCGGCGAAAGCCTGCGTCGTGGTCGATATGCCGGCGGGCAGCTACGAGACTTCGGCCGCGCAGGCCGTCGCCTCCGCGCGCCGGATCGTCCAGGAAACGGGCTGCCAGGCGGTCAAGCTCGAGGGCGGCGTCGACATGGTGGCGCAGATCGCGGCCATCGTCGCCGACGGCATCCCGGTCATGGGCCATATCGGCCTGCTGCCGCAATCGGTCGAGAAGGAAGGCGGCTACAAGATCAAGGGCCGGACCGAGGACAACATTGCGGCCCTTCTCCGCGACGCCGAAGCTGTCGAGAAGGCCGGCGCCTTCTCTGTCGTCATCGAGGGGACGATGGAGGCTGTGGCATCGCGGCTCACCCGCCACATCGCCATCCCGACCATCGGCATCGGCGCCAGCGGCGAGTGCGATGGCCAGATACTGGTCATAGACGACATGATCGGCATGACCGTCGACCGCGTGCCGAAATTCGTCAAGGAATACGCCAATCTGCGGGGCACGATCTCGGCCGCCGCCGCACGTTACGCCTCTGAGGTGCGCAGCCGCGCGTTTCCAGGCCCCGACCATGTTTTTGGCAAGGACACCGAATGAGCGGACCGATCGTCGTCGACAATGTTGCGGCGCTTCGCGCGCAAGTCCGGGACTGGCGGCAGGCCGACCTGAAGGTCGCCATGGTGCCGACCATGGGCGCCTTGCATGACGGCCACATCTCTCTCGTCAGGATCGCGCTCGAAAAGGCGGATCGCTGCGTGGTCTCGATCTTCGTCAATCCGACCCAGTTCGCGCCCACCGAGGACCTGGACAAATATCCCCGCCAGCTGGCCCGCGATCTCGACCGGCTGCGGAAAGCCGGCGCGCAGCTCGCCTTCACGCCCGGTGTCGCGGAAATGTATCCGACAGGCTTTGCGACGAAAATCTTCGTTGGCGGCCCCTCTTCCGGCCTGGAAACGGATTTTCGCCCGACCTTCTTCGAGGGAGTCGCGACCGTGGTGGCGAAACTCTTCCTGCAGGCCACGCCGGACTGCGCGGTGTTTGGTGAGAAGGACTACCAGCAGCTCTGTGTCGTCCGGCAGCTTTGCCGCGACTTGGACCTGCCCGTCGAGATCGTCGGCGCGCCGACCGTGCGCGACGACCACGGTCTCGCCATGTCGTCGCGCAATGCCTACCTCAGCGAGGCGGAACTCGTCGTCGCGCGCAAGCTCAATGTGGTCTTACGTCAGGCAGCAGCCCAACTTGCGTCCGGCGCGGATGAAGCCAAGACCGTGAGCCAAGCGGCGGAGGCACTCGCCCGCGCGGGCTTTCGAAAGGTCGACTACGTCGCCGCGCGCGAGGCCATGACGCTTGCGCCCTGGCGTCGAGGCCACGAAGGCCGCCTGCTTGCCGCGGCTTGGCTCGGGGCGACGCGGCTGATCGACAATGTCGAGGCTCCCCCGGGCTGACCGGGAGCCTATTCCTCCGTCGGCATGTGCAGGTACATCGACTGGATGCCGACGCGCCCCGGCCCAGTGAAGCGGTTGACGACGAAGTTCACATTGGCGCCGAAGAAGCCGCTGGAGAGGCGGTCGATCCTTGTCTCCATCTTGACCGAGGCGTCCTTGAACAACCAGCCGCCCGGCTCGATGTCGATCGTCTCGCCGGGCGCCAGCACCTTCTCGAAGACATTGCCGTAGCCATGCAGCCAGACGATGCCGTCGCCGGATTCGCCGCGGAAACGGTCGATGAAGAAGCCGCTCTGGCCAAACAGCATGGTCGCCAGGCCGCGCACGCGCTCGAACGTGTAGTCGACGCTGGCGGTCGCGGCGAGGAATTGATGCTCGCGCACCTGGATTTCCTCGCCGCGCCGAAGATGGATCGGCACGATATGACCCGGCCCGTCGCGGCTGAAGGCGATGATGCCCGGCCCCGAGGCCTCGGTGACGAATATCTGCATCCCAGCCATCATGCGCTTCAGCGCGCCGCGCAGCGACTTCAGGCCGATGGTTATGCTGGAATTCTTCCAGAGCAGGATATGGTGCTCGAAATAGACCGGCATGCGCGTCACATCGACCGACAGCACCGGCACCAATTCGCCCGCGACGTGATAGGTCACACCGCCGAACGTCTCGTCCGACACTTGCGATGGCATCAATTGCGGCAGGTTCGGCATGGTTCTCCCCCAAAAACCATCCGCGCAAATCCGGCCGGCTTGCACGGATGTCGATGCGGGTCAGCTTTGGCGACCGCCGCTCCAACCGTCAATTCAAAACCGGATCGCCGCCGCGCCGCTCGCGGGAAGGTGATCCAGGGAGGGGTGGACGGTCGAGGTCAGCCGGCGAGAGACCGCCGGAAGACGAGGGTATTGCCCGCGTCGCGAGCACGCACACCGACTTCCTCGGTGCGCACGAAGCCGTTTGCTTCATAGAAGGCAACGGCTTTCGTGTTCTTCTCCTCGACCTCCAGGCGGATCGTGCTTGCCTCGGGGAAGCTCTCGATCACCTCGTCAAGCAGCATCCCGCCAATGCCGCGGCCTTGCAGACCGGGAAGCACGTAGAGCTGCTTGAGCGTGACCTGCCCGCCATCGTCGGAGCTTTCGGCGAAAGCCACGCCGCCAAGGCGGGTGCCGTCATCGGCGACGAGGAACTCGCTGTTCGGCCGCGTCAGCCGTGATCTCAGCGAGGCGACCGAATGCCACTTGTCGGTGATTTCGGTCACTCGCTCGACACCGTAGATGGCATCGTAGGTCGCATGCCAGGTCTCGACCAGCAGCACCCGGATGGCAGCAAGATCGCGCTCTCCGGCGGTGCGGACGAACATCGTGCTACTCGATGCCGAGCTTGGCCTTGACGAGGTCATTGACGGCCTGCGGGTTCGCCTTGCCACCGGTCGCCTTCATCACCTGGCCGACGAACCAGCCCGCCAAGGTCGGCTTGGCCCGCGCCTGCTCGGCCTTGTCCGGATTGGCGGCGATGACCTCGTCGACGGCCTTCTCGATGGCGCCCGTGTCGGTGACCTGCTTCATACCGCGGCTCTCGACGAGATGACGCGGATCGCCGCCCTCGTTCCAGACGATCTCGAACAGATCCTTGGCGATCTTGCCGGAGATGGTGCCTTCCTTGATCAGGTCGACAACGGCGCCCAGCTGCTCAGGTGAAACCGGAGCGTTTTCAATGTCTTTTCCGGCTTTGTTGAGAGCGCCAAGCAGGTCGTTGATGACCCAGTTGGCTGCGAGTTTGCCGTCGCGGCCCGCCGCAACCTTCTCGAAATAATCGGCGATCGGCTTTTCCGACACCAGCACCGAGGCGTCGTAGGTCGACAGCCCCAGCGCAGCGACAAGCCGCGCCTTCTTGTCGTCGGGCAATTCCGGCAGGTGCTTGGCCAGTGCGTCGACATAGGCCTGGTCGAATTCCAGCGGCAGCAGATCAGGGTCGGGGAAATAGCGGTAGTCGTGCGCCTCTTCCTTGGAACGCATCGAGCGCGTCTCGCCCTTGTTGGGATCGAACAGGCGCGTTTCCTGCTCGATCGCGCCGCCATCCTCCAGGACGGCGATCTGCCGACGCGCCTCGGACTCGATGGCTTGGCCGATGAAGCGGATCGAGTTGACATTCTTGATCTCGCAGCGCGTGCCGAACTGGCCGCCGGGACGGCGAACCGAGACGTTGACGTCGGCGCGCAGTGAGCCCTCGTCCATGTTGCCGTCGCAAGTGCCGAGATAGCGCATGATGGTGCGCAGCTTGGTGACATAAGCCTTCGCCTCATCGGCCGAGCGCATGTCGGGCTTGGACACGATCTCCATCAGCGCCACACCCGAGCGGTTCAGGTCGACATAGGACATCGTCGGATGCTGATCGTGCATCGACTTGCCGGCGTCCTGCTCCAGATGCAGCCGCTCGATGCCGACCTCGATGTCCTCGAACTCGCCCTGCCGGTCGGGACCGACCGAGACGATCACCCTGCCCTCGCCGACGATCGGCTGCTTGTACTGCGAAATCTGATAGCCCTGCGGCAGGTCCGGATAGAAATAGTTCTTCCGGTCGAAGACCGACTTGTGGTTGATCGCTGCCTTCAGCCCGAGCCCGGTGCGGATCGCCTGCTTGACGCATTCCTCGTTGATGACCGGCAGCATGCCGGGCATCGCCGCGTCGACCAGGCTGACATTGGCGTTGGGCGCTGCACCAAAGGTCGTCGAAGCGCCGGAGAAGAGCTTGGCCTCGGAGGTCACTTGCGCGTGCACTTCGAGCCCGATGATGATTTCCCAGTCGCCGGTGGCGCCGGAGATCAGGCGTTTCGGATTGGGTGTGCGGGTGTCGATGATGCTCATGGCCTGCCGTCAGTTCCAAGATGAGTGCGCCACGCGGCGCCGCTCGAAGGGGTATAAAACGTACCTGCTTCGCTAGTCCAAACCGCCCGGCGAGACAAGCGCAAAGCCGCCTGCTGGCCTTTTCGTCCGGCTTCACCTATTAGGATGTCCATCCCAATGGAGAGTGGATGTCCACTTACGCTCAGTCCCGGTAAGGCCCTGACCTCGTAGCGAGGCAGGGCAAGAAAACCTGAAACCCCGTGCTGCGAATTCTCGCGGCGGCGGATTTTGTTGTTTTCCCGGGAATCCCAAGATGGACATTTCGCGCAACGAACAGCGCATCCTTCACCTGCTCGCGCAAGGCGGGCGCATCGAAATCGAAAAGAACCAGAGCAGGAAGATCGCTTCCGTTCAATGCCTCACCCGCGACGGCTGGCGCTACCCGGGCTTCGACCTGGAGATGTTTCGCAAGCTGAGACGGAAAAGGGCGGTGTCTTCTATCGGCGGCGGCCCCTACCGCATCACGCGACGCGGGCTGGAGCTCGTCCGCGCCGAGCTCGACAATCGCTGACTACACTGTGCCGCCGGCCGGGAGGTCGGCGGCACCCTTCCGCTCACTCAAGCGGTGGCGATGTAGGCCTTGATCTCCTCGGCCTCGCGTTCGACGTCGTCGATGCGGCGCTTGACCACGTCGCCGATGGAGACGATGCCGTCGAGCAGTCCGTTTTTCTCCACCGGAAGGTGGCGGAAGCGGCCCCTGGTCATAATCTCCATGACCTCGTTGACCGTATGATTCTCGTTGCAGATCTTGACCTTTGGCGTCATGGCCGAACGCACCGCGATGTCCAGCGCCGCGGCGCCTTCCTTGGCCAAAACCCGCACGATGTCGCGCTCGGATAGAATGCCGACGATCTTGCGGTCGCCATTGGTGATGACGAGCGCGCCGACCCTGTGCTCGGCCAGCATCCGTATGGCTTCGCTCAGCTTTTCGTTAGGCCCGAGCGTGAACACGTCATGGCCCTTGCTTTCGAGAATTGCCTTAACCGTCATGGCGTCCTCCACAGCCTTGCCGCCGGCTTCTGTCCTGCCGGCTTTTCAAGCCCCAGCGCCCCTTGGGAAGACGCCGGGTGCCTGGGCAACATCGTGCGCCGTGATTGGTTGCATTTCAAGTACGCGGGAGCGCTATGCCTCGGGTAAGGGACGGTCGAACAAGCGCAAGCCGAAAAAGCCGGCGATGAAGCCGCCGATATGCGCCTCCCAGGCGATCTGACCATCGATACCGGGTGCGAAACCGAGCAGGCCGGTGGCGAGATTGATCACCATCCACACGCCCAGGAAGGTCATGACGCCGCGCGAGCGCAGCACGACTGCTATCGGCAACGGCTCGCCCGCGAAGGCCGCCCGTCCGGATGAGCGGTCTATACGGAAACCATAGCGGGCGGCCGCGCCCATCATGCCCGAGATCGCGCCCGAGGCGCCAACCAGCGGCGCCTCGCCGTGGGGGTGCAGCGCCCAAAACAGCGCGACCGAGGCCAACCCTGTCGCAGCATAGAACACCGCAAATCGAGCCGCGCCCAGACGATTTGCGAGCGGCGACCCGAACGCCGCGAGCCAGACCATGTTGATGGCGATATGAGCAAGGCCCCCATGCATGAAGGCGTAGGTGAAGGGGCGCGTGAAAAGGAACCAATCGAAGCCATACTGGCCCGTGTAGAGAACAGGGATGAAAGCCCCATCGTAGAGCAGCGTCATGTTCTGCGCTTCAGTCAGCACATATTGCTGCAGCAGGTAGACGACGACGCAAATGCCGATCACCGCCAACACGACCGGCGGCAGGTTGAACACCGGCTCGCGGCGGGGCTCGGGCGCCTCGACCGGTTGCGGTTCGGCTTCGATGGGATCTGCTGGTTCGCTCATGCGCCCTTGCGACGGCTGGAGGTTCCTTCGGGCGAGCATGTAGATCACGCCCGGTCAAATCACAAACCGCGAATCACCACAGCCCCGAATCGCAAAGGGGCGCGAATCAACAAGAAAGCCGTCCAGGGTTTCCCCTGAACGGCTGGTCGAGCCCCACGCTCCCCGTAAACTCTTGACCGAAGTGCTGCCGATCGTTGTGAAACGACCGTTTTGGAGTGGTTTTTGGTGTGCCACACGCCTCGCTCGCTCGCAACGTAAACCACTTGTTAACCTTAACGCCCCCGACCCGTGAACAAACGTTAACGATACTGGCACGCATCCTGCTCCTCACCGCATGAAGGTCATCGGAGGGCGCCTGTCTGTTCGCCGATGGGACAGCAAACGGCAGAATGCTCGGAGCGGAATGAACATGAATCAGAACGGATCAATCACGCTGTTCCAATATTGGAACCAGCTGCGTGATGGCCGCCCTGCCCCGAAACGGTCGGAAGTGGAGCCGGCGGACATCAAGTCACTTTTGGCGGACACGTTCATCCTGGAACGTGACACGCGTGGCGAAGCCGTGTTCCGGCTTGCCGGCACCAGGCTCTGCGCCTGCTATGGCCGGGAACTCAAGGGTTTCTCCTTTCCCTCGCTCTGGCGCTCGAAGGACCAGCGACTCGTGTCGCGCCTCGTTCACGGTGTTTTCGAACAGAAGTCGGTTCTGCTCATAACCTACGAGGGTTTCAGCAGAAACGGGCGTTCGAACAAGTTCGAGCTGCTGGCGCTACCGCTCGACGGCGGCGTCGAGAACCCACGCTGCCTCGGGATCATCAGCGCTTTCGAAAAGCCTTTCTGGCTGGGCGCCGACCCGCTCGCCGATGCGCTCATCGATTCGATCCGCGTCATCGACCCTGATAAGGAACCCATGTTCCTGAAGAACCGCCCTGCGATCGACGTTCCCTCGCTCGTTCCGACCGAGTTCGATGCTCCTGAAACCATCTCGGCGCTTGGCCGGGTGCGCCGCATCCGCCATCTCGTCGTCTTCGATGGCGGGCGTCACGAATGAGTTCCCGACGCTGGAAACCTCGCGCCGGCAGGGCCTGATTTTCAGCTTGCTCCGGCCTCAAAATCCGAGGCCGGGCGGGGCCTGCTTTCCCCTTTGTTAACCTGCTTTGCTGTAGCTTTGGGGCTGAAATTCCCCGCACCATCGCGCGGAATGCCAACGGGGTGTAGGCAGCATGAGATCAGCGGCGGTAGAATACGCGCCGTCACGGGTCGAGCGACGCAATTTCCAGCGCGTCCAGGTCAAGATCTATGGTCGCTTCATGCTGGAAGACCGCACCGAGCATCCGTGCCAGGTGATCGACATGTCGCCGGGCAATGTCGCGTTGCGTACCGACCGCGTCGGCACGCCCGGTGAAAAGGTGATTGCCTATATCGATCACATCGGCCGCATCGAAGGCATTGTGACGCGAACCTCGCGGGACGGCTTCGCCATGACCGTCGTTGCGTCGGACCGCAAGAAGGACAAGCTTGCCGCGCAGCTGACCTGGCTCGCCAACAAACATGAGCTGGACCTGCCGGAAGACCGCCGCCATGAGCGCGTCGCGCCACGCAATCCGATGAGCGTGCTACAGCTTACCGATGGTCGCCAGTACCAATGCCGCATCATCGACCTGTCGCTTTCCGGCGCCGCCGTCGAGATCGACGTCAAGCCTGCGATCGGCATCCAGGTCATGCTGGGCACAATGCGCGGTCAGGTGGTGCGTCATTTCGAGGACGGCGTCGCCATCGAGTTCGCCGTCATCCAGCGGCCGGAGACACTGGACCAGGAGTTCAACGCTCCGCGATCCTGACCGCCCGCGCAGGGTCTAATCCAAAACCGGCCGCCAGCGGCCGGTTTTTTTGTTGCGTGCGGCCCCCTTTCCGCCGCCCGTCGCGCGTGAGCGTTGTTAAGAGCGCGATACCTGGAAAGATCGACGGTTCTAAATAATCTCAAATCTAGATAATTCAAATTTTATGT
>JBFLWR010000341.1:0-21742 GCA_040755925.1 Pseudomonadota bacterium | reverse complement strand
GCTCGTTGCGTTCAGCCAGCCGCCGCTGCTGCTCAACGGCACCGTCGCCATCGTCATGATCGCGCATTTCGTGCTGATCTCGGCCTTCACCTTCGGCAACGTGTCGGCGGGGCTGGCGCGACTGTCGCCGGACTTCGAGCAGGTCGCGTCCAGCCTCGGCGCCAAGCCGGCCTATCGGCTCTGGCACGTCACGCTGCCGCTGCTTGCGCCTTATCTCGTCGCCGCCTTCGGGCTGAGCTTCGCGCTCTCCATGGGCGAGCTCGGCGCCACCGTGATGGTCTATCCGCCGGGCTGGGTGACGCTTCCGGTGTCGATCTTCTCGCTGACAGATCGCGGCGACATCTTCGCGGGCGCGGCCTTGACGATGATCCTGGTCGTCGCGACGCTGGCGCTGCTGCTCGGGCTGGAGCGCATCACGGCCCGCGCGACGGGCTCGTAGGGTCGACGCCTTTTCGAGCGCTGTGAGAACCTGGTCAGCCGAGCGGCTTCTGCAGCACGTCGAATTGCGGATTGGTTTCCGAAAAGATCGGCAGCGCCGCCGCGCCGAGGACGGATGTGTCCTTGCCGGCGGCGCCGACGATGACGCGCGGCGTGGCGCGGGCGCTGGTCGAGCTGACCGAGAGGTGGAGTGGCTCGAGCCGGCGGGCCAAAGCCTCGATAACCGGCAGCGGCATGAAGCCGCCGAGCACCACGGTTTCCGGGTCGAGCGCGAGCTCCAGCACATCGATCGCTTGCCGCAGCGGATCGGCCGCCTCGGCCAGCCAGGCTTCGAGGCGGGTATCGCCGCTTGCCAGCAAAGCATCCAGCAGGTCCGGGGAGGCATGGTCCGGGTCCGGCAGGTCGAGCTTCTCATATGCGGCGCGCAGCGAGACGTAACGCTCCAGGCAGCCGCGCTTACCGCAATCGCAGGGCAGGCCGCCGGGCCTGACGATGATGTGGCCGATTTCGCCCGCATTGTGGCGGCTGCCCTTGTAGAGATGGCCGTCGAGAAAGAGCCCGGCGCCGAGGCCCGTGCCGATGAACAGATAGACGAAGCTGCCGAGGTTGCGGGCAACGCCATAAAGCCGCTCGCCGATCGCTGCGGCCGTGGCATCGTTCTCGACGGTCACCGCAATCCCGGTCAGCCGCTCCAGTTCCTCGGCCACCGGGAAGTCATGCCATCCCGGCAGGGCGGTCGGGCCGACGGAAGTCATGCCCTCGACGCCGAACGGACCCGGCATCGCCATGCCGATGCCAAGCAGCCTCGTCCGGCTGAGGCCAGGACTCGCGATCAGGTCGCCGCAGATGTCGGCGAGCAAAGGCATGGCTTCGGCAGGCGTCGGCCGGTCCACGGTCCGCTCGATGCGGGCACGCATGGTGCCGGAGAGATCCGTGACGACGCCGACGGCGAGCTGATGGTCTAGCTGCAGACCGATCGAATAGCCGCCGTCGGGATTGATCGAGTAGGGGACAGCCGGCTGGCCGCGCGCGCCCTTGAGCGTTGCTTCAGGCCGCAGCAGTTCGGCCTTCTCGAGCTCATCGACAATGTTGGAGATCGTCTGCGACGAAAGCGCCGTCAACCTCGCTATCGCGGCGCGCGACAGCGCGCCATTGGTGCGGATCGCCTCGATCACCACACGCCTGTTGTGGGATTTCGCCTGTTCGAGATTGGTGCCGGAGATGGCTTTCTTGAGCGTCATGAGGTACTTACCAGCCGACGCGAGTGTATGGCGTCACTTTAGAAAATCAAGTTGATTTAATAATATAACTTTGAAGCGGGCGTGCCGTAACGACGGATCGTCGCTGGCGCCTGCGTCAACCAGGCAGGAACGATCTCGCGCTTGATGCATTTGCTTCCCGTCAACGTCCGAGGGAACGAATGCGCATTGCCCATGTCGCGCCACTCTATGAATCTGTCCCGCCAAAACTCTATGGCGGCACCGAGCGCATCGTCTCGTATCTTACCGAAGCGCTCGTGGAACTCGGACAGGAGGTGACGCTGTTCGCGAGCGGCGATAGCGAGACATCGGCGCGGCTGGCGCCGAGCCGTGACCAGGCCATACGCCTTGACCCACGCTCCAAGAAGTCGGAGATCGCGGCGCATCTGGCGATGCTTGCCGATGTGCGCGAGCGCGCCGGCGAGTTCGACGTCATCCATTTCCATCTCAGCCACTTCGTGCATTTTCCGTTCTTCGAGCATATGGCGGGTCGCACGGTGACGACGCCGCACGGCAGGCTCGACTATGTCGACTTGGCGCCGGCCTACAGGCGCTTCCCGCGCTTTCCGATGATTTCCATCTCGCACAGCCAAAAGCGTGGACTGCCCGATGCCAACTGGGTCTCGACGATCCATCACGGAATTCCGCTCGACGCCTACGAGCCGACCTTCGACGTGTCTGCCGAAGAACCCTACCTGGCGTTTCTCGGGCGCATGTCGCGTGACAAGCGTCCGGACAGGGCCATCGAGATCGCGCGCCGCAGCGGATTGAAGCTGAAGCTCGCGGCCAAGATCGGCGATGACGACCGCGCCTATTTTCACGACGAAATCGAAGCGCTCATCGACGGTGACCGCGTCGACTATGTCGGTGAGATTTCGGAAGGCGGGAAGGCCGAGTTTCTCGGCAACGCGGCGGGCCTTCTGTTCCCCATCGACTGGCCGGAGCCGTTCGGCCTTGCCCCGGTCGAGGCCATGGCGTGCGGGACGCCCGTGATCGCCTGGAATTGCGGCGCCCAGCCGGAGATTGTCGATCCCGCTGTAACAGGCTTCGTCGTGGACTCCGTCGACAGCGCCGTCGCGGCGATGCCGGCTCTTCTCAAACTCGACCGGCGTCAGGTGAGGGCGGTCTTCGAAAAGCGGTTCTCGGCCCAGCGAATGGCCCGCGATTACCTTGCCGCCTATATGCGCCTGATCGACACCCGGGTGGCGAGAGCCTCCTGAAAGCTGATGTCCGCGGGGCGGCGGGCAAAACGAAGAGGTGACGAATGACCGAGCTCGACGAGCGGAAGCTCGATCCCGCCGTGGCCCTTGCCTCGCTCGATGAAACGGCGCCTCGGGAACCGCACCGCCTGTTCGCTCTCAAGCAGGGCGACTGTTTTGCGGTCGCCGACGCTTACGGCGACATCAGGGGCGCCGGCGATGGCTTTTTTCGCGACGACACGCGGGTGCTGTCCGAATTCCGGCTGACCGTCGGCGGCCGGCAGATGTCGTTGCTCGGCGCCTCGCTCAGCCAAGACAATGTGCTGTTCACCTCGAACCTGACCAACCTGCCGATCCAAAGTGCGGGCGGTCGCGACATTCCTCAGGGTGCGATCCATATCGAGCGCGCCAGGCTCATCTGGCAGGACAGGCTGTTCGAGCGCATCACGCTTTCCAACTACAGCCGCGAGCATTCGACCATTGTCGTGTCGGTGCATTTCGCCGCCGACTTCCGCGACATGTTCGAGGTACGGGGCTCGACACGACCGAAGCGCGGAACCGCGCATGTAGCGAAGACCGACAAGGCCTCCGTGCTGCTCGGCTATGATGGCCTCGACGGCTTGCCGCGCCTTTCGGCGATCTCGTTCTCGCAGGTGCCCGATCGGCTGAGCGCCGATCGCGCCGATTTCCTGATCGCGGTGACCAAACGCAGCAAGAAAGTGGTCTATGTCGAGGTCGGACCCGAGGTCGCCGATACCCCCGACCGCGACCGCTTCCGCGCGGCGGCCGCTCGCGCGCGGTTCGGCATGCGCGCCAAGCGCCGACATGGCGCGACCCTGCGCAGCTCCGGCCGCGTCTTCAACGACTGGGTCGAGCGCGCTCGCGCCGACGTGGCGCTGCTCACAACCGAGCTCCCGACCGGTCCCTACCCCTATGCCGGCATCCCCTGGTTCTCGACCGCCTTCGGCCGCGACGGCGTGATCTCGGGCTTGCAGATGCTGTGGCTCAATCCGGGCCTGGCGCGGGGCGTGCTGGCGTTTCTTGCCGAGCATCAAGCGACGGAGACGTCGCCTTTCAGCGATTCCCAGCCGGGCAAGATCATGCATGAGACGCGCAAGGGTGAGATGGCGGCGCTGCGCGAGCTTCCCTTCGGCCGCTATTATGGCGGCGTCGACACGACCCCACTCTACATCCACCTCGCCTGCGCCTATGCGGATCGCACTGGCGACATGGGCTTCATCGACAAGCTCTGGCCGTCGCTCAAGGCGGCCGCCGATTGGACCGAGGAGGCGAGCAGTGCCACCGGCTTTGTGACTTATCAGCGCGCGGCCGAGTCCGGGCTCGCCAACCAAGGCTGGAAGGACAGTTTCGATTCCGTCTTTCATGCCGATGGCCGCATTCCCAAGGGCCCGATCGCGCTGGTCGAGGTGCAAGGCTATGTGTTTGCCGCTTTCCGTGGGCTCGCGTCGCTCGCACGCCGCCGCGGCGAGTACGCCGATGCCGAGCATTGGGAGAACCGCGCCGAGGAAATGCGTGTCGCCGTCGAGCGCGATTTCTGGATCGACGATCTCGATTTCTACGCCATCGCCATCGATGGCAATGGCGAGCCATGCAAGGTCCGCACCTCGAACGCCGGGCATCTGCTCTATGTCGGGCTGCCGCAACCGGAGCGGGCCAAGCTGATCGCGGACCAGTTGTTGTCGGCGTCCTTCCATTCGGGCTGGGGGCTGAGGACGCTCGCCGATGACGCGATCTTCTTCAACCCGATGTCCTACCACAACGGCTCGATCTGGCCGCACGACACGGCGCTCTGTGGCGTGGGGTTGGCTCGTTATGGCGAGCGCGAGAGCGTGGTGCGACTGATGAGCGGCACTTTCGAGTCGGCCGTGCATTTCAACATGCGGCTGCCGGAGCTGTTCTGCGGGTTCACCCGGGCGCCAGGCGAGGCGCCGATCGCCTATCCAGTCGCCTGCCTGCCGCAGGCCTGGTCGGCGGGCTCGGCCTTCATGCTTATGCAGGCCTGCCTCGGTCTTGAAATCGATGGTTGGGAAGGCGAATTGCGGGTTACGCGTCCACGGCTGCCGATCGGTATCGATACGCTGACGCTCCGGCATCTGACGGTCGGCGACAAGGCGGTCGACCTTTCCTTTCAGCGGGTCGGCGATCGAGTCGTCGCCTTCCTCGCCGATCGGCATGAAGGCCAGGTTCCACTGATCGTGCGCACGTAGAGCAGGTCTCCGCAAACACCCGTTCAACAATCGAAAAATGTCGGAACCGACCAACGGTTTGTGCGTTGCAAACCTGTACCGGCCCACCGGTCCGCAGCCGGCAAGAACAAAGAACAAAACAGCGGACAGCCGGAGGCAACCTGGCATTCAATGACTGAATTCGGCGTCGACCTGTCGTGGGTCCTTATCCTCGTAAGTCTCGGACTTTCCGCCCTCGCGATTTCCATGTCGGTGTCCAGGCATCGTCGCCGGCATGCGCGTGTCGCGATCCAGCCCAGTGACGATGTGGCGTCCGAGGCGGCGCGAAAAGTGCTGCGGGAGTTCGAGAAGAACGGACAGTCAGTGGACGCCGCGCTCGTGACGTGGTCGCCGGAAACGCTGCGCAAGATCCTTGCCGAGGATCTGCCGGACGCGCAGGTGATCGTCGTCTCGAACCGCGAACCTTACATTCACAATGAGACCAAGGATGGCGGCGTCGAGCTTGTCGTGCCGGCGAGCGGGCTGGTCTCGGCGCTGGAGCCGATCACGCGCGCTTGCGCCGGCACCTGGATCGCTTATGGCGGCGGCACCGCCGACCGCGCGGTGGTCGACCGGAACGACCGTGTGCAGGTGCCGCCAGGCAATCCCTCCTACACGCTGCGCAGGGTGTGGCTGAACGACGAGGAATACCAGGGCTATTACCTGGGTTTCGCCAATGAAGGCCTATGGCCGCTTTGCCATATCGCTTTCACCCGGCCGATCTTCCGCGCCTCCGACTGGGAGGCCTATGAAGCGGTCAACCGCAAGTTTGCCGATACGGTGGTCGCCGAGGCGCGCAACGAGCGGCCGATCGTGCTGGTGCAGGACTACCATTTCGCGCTCCTGCCGCGCATGATCCGCCAGCGCTTGCCCGATGCCATCGTCATCACCTTCTGGCACATACCGTGGCCGAACTCGGAAGTGTTCAGCATCTGTCCCTGGCGCGAGCGCATTCTCGACGGCCTGCTCGGCAGTTCGATCATCGGCTTCCACACCCAGTTCCACGCCAACAATTTCACCGAGAGCGTCGACCGCTTCATGGAGAGCCGGATTGAGCGTGCGGACGCCGCCGTGTCCTATGGCGGTCAGGTGACGCTGGTGCACGCCTATCCGATTTCGATCGAATGGCCGACAGAGTTGCTGAAGACGCTGCCGCCCGCTGAGGAATGCCGCGCGCGTGTTCGCGAACGGTTCGGCATTCCGGCCGATGCCAGGCTGTGTGTCGGCGTCGAGCGCCTCGACTACACCAAGGGCATCCTCGACCGCTTCCACGCGCTGGAGGAGTTGTTTGTCCGCAATCCGGATATGGTCGGCAGGGTGGTGTTCCTCCAGATCGCCGCGCCTAGCCGAGGCACGCTGCCCGCCTACAGGCAACTTCACGACGAATGCCTGCGCTATGCCGACGAACTCAATCAACGCTATGGCACGGAGGGCTATCGACCTGTCGTCCTGGTGGCCGAGCATCATTCGCAGGCAGCTGTGTACGAGCTTTACCGTGCCGCCGACATCTGCCTCGTCACAAGCCTCCATGACGGGATGAACCTTGTGGCCAAGGAATTCGTTGCCTCCCGCGACGACGAGCAAGGCGTGCTTATTCTCAGCACCTTCGCCGGCGCGTCGCGCGAGTTGCTGGAAGCGCTGATTGTCAATCCCTACGACGCGGCGACAATGAGCGAAGCCATGCTGCAGGCGCTGACCATGGGGCCTGACGAGCAGCGTGAGCGGATGCGGCGCATGCGCGAGATCGTGCGCGACAACAACGTCTACCGCTGGGCCGGCAGCATGCTGCTCGACGCGGCGCGGCTCAGGAAGCGCGACGAACTCGATCGGGTGACCGCGTTATCCGACCGGCAGGCGAGCGCAAACAGTGACAATGTCGTCACGATGTTCGAACGCAGAAAGGCTGCAGGCTACCGATGAATTTCCAGACCGATTCGACGCCGCGTCTTCCCGAAGGGCGATGGGCGCTGTTCCTCGACATTGACGGCACCTTGCTGGAGCATGCTGCCCACCCAGACAGCGTGTCGGTGAGCGATGACCTTCGCCTGTTGCTGGAAGGGATCGAACGCAGGCTCGATGGCGCGCTCGCCTTCATCACCGGTCGCTCGATCGCGGCTGTCGACCACCTGTTCGAGCCCTTGAAGTCGCGGATTGCCGGCCTCTATGGGCTGGAGCACCGGTTGACGCCGGGCGGTCGGATCGAGGCGGCGGATGAGCCGGCGGATATGGCCGTGCTCGCTGACGAGATAGAACTCGAGTTGGCGAGCAAGGCCGTCTATGTCGAGCGCAAGGGTCCGGTGCTCGCCATCCACACGAGGGCGGCGCCGCACCTGCTCGCCCGCGCGACGGAACTGGTCGAGGCGGCGCTCACCCGACTGCCGAAAGGCTATCGCGTGATCGCGGGCAATGCCGGTGTCGAGCTAATGCCACTGGAAGCCGCCAAGGGCGCCGCGATCCGACGCTTCATGCAGCTCGATCCCTTCAGAGGCAGACGCCCGGTGTTCCTTGGCGACGATACGTCGGACGAGAATGGCTTCGAGACTGTCAATGCCTTGGGCGGGATCTCGATCCGCGTGAAGCCGCGGGGCGAAACCGCAGCGCGTTTTGCCGTCGCCGACGTGGCCGACGCGATTGCCTGGCTTGGGGCCAATTTCGGCGATCCCGGTAAAAGCATTGGCAGAGACGATCTTGTCGCCTGACTCCGTTGTTGCCTAGTTCCTGTCGGACGGCTTCGAGCGCATGCGCGACACCGTCTCGCGTTCGGCGCGCTTGGAACGCAGCGGCGGCAGACCGCGGTCGATGAGATCCATGTCCTCGAGCACCATGTCGCCCATGCGCTTGAAGGCGATGTCGAGCGCGCCGGCGCGATGGGCCGAGCGCAGGAAGCCGGGCAGGGACCGCACCGGGTGGTCATTCGCCAGCGGCTCTTCCGGGAAGACGTCGCTGGCGGCTACGATATGGCCGCTCTTCACGGCAGCCATAAGTGCTGCAAAATCGACAACGCCGGCGCGGCTGAGCAGGATGAAAGCGGCGCCCTTGCGCATCCTGGCGAACGAGTCCGCTCCGAGGAAACCTTGGTTCTCGCTGGTCACCGAAGCGACGACGAAGACGAAATCGCTTTGCGACAGCACTTCATCCAGCGAAGCCGGTTCGACACCGTTGTCAACGAGGATCGATGGCGGCAGCCAGGGATCGAAGACCTTGGTGCGGGTGCGGAAGCCAGTCAGCAGTCGGTTGAGCGCGCGGCCGAGGTCGCCGAAGCCGATTATACCCACGTCGGCGCCGGAGAGCAGTCGGGCTTTCGCATTTCCATCGCCGCCCCATAACTCCTTGCCTTGCCGGAAGGAGAGGTCGGCGTCGACAATGTCGCGCGCGAGGTTCAGCGCCATGGCGAGGCCAAGCTCCGCGACCGGCTCGGCAAAGACCAGGCCGGTGGTGACGACATGGATGCCGCGGGCGAACAGCGTCTCGTAGGGCATGTTGTTGATGAGATTGGTCTCGACATTGAAGACGCAGCGCAGGGCTTTCAGCTTCTCAAGCGTTTCAGAGGAGATCGGTGGCTGGCCGATGATATAGCGCGCCTCGGCCAGCGTTTCGGCGGGCAGGGCGGCAACACCCTCCGGTGTTGTCTCGACGATACGGTAGTTCCTGCGCAGTCGCGTCAGCTGCGGTGGCGTAAAGATCAGGTCGAGCGTGCGCGGTTCGGGCACGCTGATCACCAGCGGCAAGGCATTGTCGGACATGAATTTTCCTCCCGGTGCGATTGGACCGCGTCAATCACATGTGAGTCTTACTCCCGATGAAACGATTTACAACAGCGAAAAATCGATTTATCGATTACGCTAGCGAGGCAGCACGCCGCTGCCTGCCCTCGGGGAGGAGGTCAATGGCGCAACAGGAAGCCCAGCAGCGGCGTCCGTCGATCCACGACGTGGCAGGCCATGCCGGCGTGTCCGCGGCCACCGTCTCCAAGGTGCTGGCCGGCGTCACGACCGTGAAACCGGAAAATGCGCAGCGCGTCCTCGACGCCGTGGAACTGCTCGGCTACCGCGTCGATCCGCTCGCTTCCGACATGCGACGCGCCAAGCGCCGTATCATCGGCGCCATCATGCCTGAGTTCGAAAGCGAGTTCTTCGGCCAGATGGTCACCGAACTCGAGGGCCTTGCCGAGCAACGCGGCTACACGCTGGTGGCGGCGTCGAGCCGCGAATCCGAAACGCGCGAAAAGGAAATCCTCGCCCGCATGCATGACTGGCGGGTTGCCGGCGTCGTACTGGCGCCGGTGCGGAACGAACACGGACCTGCCGCCGACTTCATGAAGGCCAACGGCATGACCGGCGTGCTGATCGATCGTGTGCTCTCCGATGACGCCTTCGATACGGTATCGGCCGACAGCGCGGCCGCCAGCGCGGAGGTAGCGAACATGCTGGTCGGCAAGGGCCACAAACACATCCTGATCATCGGCCTTGCCGAGCAGGCGGCGACAGTTCGCGCCCGTCTCGACGGCTTCCGCGTCCAGGCGGTGGCGCTCGACCCGTCGATCCGCATCGACGTCATTACATCGGAAGTCAGTGTCGAGCCGCTGCGCTCCTCTCTTCGCGATTATTTTGCGAGCGGCGAGCGGCCGACCGCCGTTTACTCGTTGCTTTTGAAGGGCACACTGGTGGCGCTGTCGGAGTTCCGCCGGCGCGGCTGGCATTGCCCGAACGACATTTCATTGGTCGGCTTCGACGATGCCGAATGGATGCAGGTGACATGGCCGGCGATCGCCGCCGTGGTGCAGCCGGTGCGCCAGATCGCCAGCGAGGCAATGAACCTTTTGTTTCGCAGGGTCGAAGGCGGCGAGGGGCCACCCACGGCGCGGCTCGAGCCTTGTCAGGTGTTGATGCGGGAGTCCGTTGGCTCGCCAGGCGGCGGCCCGCATTCCGGGGGAGGAGACCGACAATAGCCCCCATTGTCGAAAACGGAAGTAGGGCGCCGGCCCTGGCCTAGGCATCCGGCGCGATCAACGGAGGAAGGAATGACATCGTCTGTTCTGAAGATAAATCGATTTACCGTTGCTTTGGGCATGGCAATTGCGTTCTCCGCCATCAGTGTCGCGAGGGCTGAGGATGGTGAATACGGCGTGCTGATGAAGACGCTGGCCAACCCGTTCTGGGGCGCGATGGCCGAGGGTGTCGCGGACGGCGCCAAGGAAGCCGGCGTGAAGTACTTCCAGCAGGCGGCCGAAAGCGACCAGGCGGCCGAGCCGCAGCTCAACCTGTGCAACACCATGCTGGAGCGCAAGCCGGCGGCAATGATCACCGCTGCCATCAACTCGACCAACCTTCTGCCCTGCCTGAAATCGGCGCAGGATGCCGGCATCAAGATCGTCGATCTCGACAACAACCTAGACCAGGCGGTGCTCGACAAGGAAGGCGTCAAGGTCACCTTCCATATCGGCTCCGACAACATCGCGGCCGGCGCGCAGGGCGCCGAATATCTCGTCTCCAAGCTCGGCAAGGACGCCAAGGGACCGGTGCTGGTGATCGAGGGCTTGTCCGGCAACATCACCGGCGAGAAGCGCGCCAAGGGCTTTGCAGACAAGCTGAAGGAGCTGGCGCCGGGGCTGCAGATCGTCGCTTCGCTGCCGGGTGACTGGGACCGCGGCAAGGCCGCCTCGATCGCCACCGACACGCTGACCGCGCATCCGGACCTCGTCGCCATCTTCTGCGCCAATGACGGCATGGCGCTCGGCGCGGTGGAGTCGGTCTACGCGGCCGGCAAGGGTCCGCAGGTGACGATCATCGGCGTCGACGGCAATTCGGACGCTGTGAAGTCGATCAAGGAAGGCCGCCTCAACGCCTCGGTGGCGCAGCTTCCTTACCTCGTCGGCAAGCAGGCGGTCGAAAACGTCAAGAAGGCGCTGGCCGGCGACAAGGTCGAGGAGAGCATCGCCGTGCCCACCCTGGTGCTGACCAAGGATGTCATCGACGCCGGCAAGGAGCCGATGCTGCAATATGTGAAATAGTCCTCCCGGACGGGCTGGCGCGGGCTTAACCTGCGCCAGCCAATTTTTTGCAACAGCGAGGCAAGATGGCTTCCCAAACGACGCAGCCCGGCTTCTGGGCTCGGGTGCAGCGCACATCCGTTGAAAGGCTCCACATCAGGCTGGAGTCGCTGGTGGTGCTTCTGGCGTTGAGCGCGGCGATGGCGCTCTTGTCGCCCTATTTCCTGTCGCTCAGCAATTTCCTCAACATCTTGCTCGCGACCTCGACGATCGGCGTGCTGGCGATCGCCGCCACCTTCGTCATCGGCTCGGGCGGGCTTGATCTGTCGCTCGGCTCGGTCATGGGCCTGGCCGGCGTGGCCGGTGCCTTCGTTGCGGTCAATCTCGGCTGGCCGTCGGTGTTCGCGGTGATCGCCTGTATCCTCGCCGGCGCGATTGCCGGCTACATCAATGGGCAACTGGTCACCCGCGCCTTCGTGCCGGCCTTCATCGTCACGCTCGGCATGCTGGGCCTGGCGCGCGGGCTGGCGCTCGTCATCTCGCAGGGCAGGGCGATCTACGGCCTGCCGCCCGAGATCGTCTATATCGGACAAGGCAGGCCGTTCGGCATTCCGATGCCGGTCATCATCCTCGTGCTGACGGCGATCGTCGCGCATGCGGTGCTTGCCTACACGCGCTTCGGCCGCCATACGCTGGCGCTGGGGGATAGTGAGAGTGCTGCCCGCGCGGCCGGCATCCGCGTCGAGCATCACCGCCGCATCATCTATACGCTCTCCGGCGCGCTTGCCGGGCTCGCCGGCCTGCTCTTCACCGCCCGCGTCAATGCCGGCGACCCGACCGCCGGCATCAACTACGAACTCACCGCGATCACGGCGGCGATCATCGGCGGCACCAACCTCTTCGGCGGCCGCGCCTCGATCCTCGGCACCATGATCGGCGCGCTGATCATGGGCGTGCTGCAAAATGGGCTGACGCTGCTTGCGGTGCAGTCCTACTACCAGCAGATGGCGATTGGCGCGGTGCTGATCCTCGCCGTCTTCATCGACCAGTACCAGGTGCGGAAGGAGTCGCGCGTATGACCCTGCTTTCGCTTCGTGGCATCCGCAAAAGCTTCGGCGCGGTCGATGTGCTACATGGCGTCGACCTCTCGATCGCGGCGGGCGAGGTGGTCGGGCTGGTTGGCGACAACGGCGCCGGCAAGTCGACGCTGATGAAAACCATCACCGGCATCTACCGCGCTGATACGGGCTCGATCGAGTTCGACGGCAAGGACATCCTTGCGCTCGATCCGGGTCAGCGGCGGCGGCTCGGCATCGAGATGATCTATCAGGACTTGTCCCTGGCCAAGCAGCAGGACGTCGCCTCCAACATCTTCCTCGGACGCGAGCCGACGAAAAGGCTGTTCGGTCTTTTCCCCGGCTTCGTCGACAAGGGCGAGATGGATCGCCAAGCCTCCAGGATGATCGAGCGGCTCGGGGCGCATCTGCCATCGATCAATCGCTCCGTCGGCTCGTTTTCGGGCGGCCAGCAGCAGACGGTGGCGATCGCGCGTGCGCTGACCTTCAACCCGAAGCTTGTCATCATGGACGAGCCGACGGCGGCCCTTGCGGTGCGAGAGGTGCAGAGCGTGCTCGATCTGATCCGGCGGTTGAGGTCGGAAGGCATCGCCGTCATCCTGATCTCGCACCGGCTGAACGACGTGCTCTCGGTCACCGACCGTATCGTGGTGCTACGCCACGGCAGGGCGGACGCCGATCTTGTCACGGCAAAAACCAACATGAATGAAGTCGTCAGCCGCATCGTCGGCGGCGGCGACACGGCCGCCGCGGCGGCGCACGAACAACGAGGCTGAGCTTATGAATACATTCGGATTGCACACTTTCGCCATCGCCCCGGTCTGGGATCTCGCCCGCATCGAGCCGCAGATGGATCGGCTGAAAGAGCTCGGCATCGGCCTGATGGAGATCCCGCTGCTACGCCCTGAGGAGATCGACACCAAGCGCACGCGCGGCTTCGCAAACCACTATGGTGTCCAGCTTATCCCGTCGCTCGGCCTGCCGCGCGCGCTCGACGTGGTCGAGCGGCCGGAAGAGGCGCTCGACTTCCTGCAGCCGGCCTTCAAGGTCTGCAACGAGGTGGGCGCCGAGGCGCTGGGCGGCGTCACCTATGGCACGATCGGCAAGACCACAGGCCGGGCGCCGACGCGCAAGGAGATCGACGGCATGTGCCGCTTCCTCGAACGTGCCGCGAAGTCGGCGAAGTCGCGCGGGCTAAAACTCGGCATCGAGCCGTGCAATCGCTATGAGACGCATCTCATCAACCGCGGCATCGACGCAGCGCGGATCATCGAGCGCATCGGCGCCGACAACATCTTCATCCATCTCGATACCTATCACATGCACATCGAGGAGGAGAGCTTTGCTTCCGGCTTCGAGGCGGCCGCGCCTTTCCTCGGCTATGTGCATGTGTCGGAGGCCAATCGCGGCGTGCCGGGTCGAGGCATGTTAAACTGGGCGGCCTGCATGAAGGCGATCGCCGACATCGGCTACCAGGGCGCGATCACGCTCGAAAGCATGAACCATGTCGACGTCGACATCGCCGGCGGGCTCGCGGTCTGGCGCCCGGTAGCGCAAGACCCGCGTGACGTCATCGAGGTCGGCCTGCCGTTCCTGCGCGAGGAAGCGAAGAAGGCGGGGCTGACGCTGGGGTGAACGGGCGTAAATAAGCTCGAACGAACGGCGGCGCGCTGGATTGACAAGCGCGCCGCAAAGCAATCAGGCTCCGGTCGATGGCAAATTGTCCGGGAGGATGTAATGGCCAAGTTGGTGGTGATGTACGGCACGCCGGCGGATCCGGCGGCTTTCGACAGCTATTATCACACGGCCCATATCCCTCTGGCCAAGAAAATCCCCGGCCTGCGTGCGTATGAGATCAGCAAAGGGCCGGTTGCGACACCTGCTGGCCGTTCCAAGTACCATCTGATCGCGACCCTGCGCTTCGACGATCTGGCCGCCATCCAAAACGCGTTCGCCAGCCCGGAGGGACAGGCCGCCGCGGCCGATGTTCAGGTCTTCGCCACCGGCGGCGCCGAGATGTTCATCTTCGACAGCACCGAAGTGTGAGGCGACACCCGCGACGATGCTATTTGCCGCCCTGGCGCGCCAGCCACTGGCGGCGTGCTTCCTGCTGTTCGGCAAGCTCGGCCTCGTCCCAATAACCAATGAGCACGCCGGACCCGACGATCGGATCGAAATGGTCGACCTTGTCGTCGATCTCGGTCAGCCATTCGTCGGGGACGGTGATGCGGTTGTTGGGCAGCGCCATCCAATGCATCAGCACTTTGCACATGCGCTTGATGTCGGCCGATGCTGACGGTTCGCGGCCGAGATCGCGCAATTCGTCTGGATCGTTTCCCAGATCGAAGAACATCGGCGGCACACCCTCGCCATGGACGAGTTTGAAGCGTCCATCGGTGACCATGTAGAGCTTGCAGTCCGACACCGGCATGGCGAGCTTCAGCCGCGCCGCGTCGCCGCTATAGTCGTATTCGCTGATCGCATAGTTGCGCAGGCTTTGCCGTTCGCCGGAAGTAAGCGGCAGCAGCGAGCGGCCTTCGAGGATGTGCGGCTTGGCCTTGCCGCCGAAATAGTCGAGGAAGGTCGGCGCAAGATCGATCATCTCGACCAGCGCGTCCGAGGTCGTCCCGCGCGTGACATCGGCCTCGGGACGCGGATCATAGACGATCATCGGCACCTTCACCGCGACATCGTGGAACAGGTATTTTTCGCCCAGCCAATGGTCGCCGAGATAGTCGCCGTGATCGGAGGTGAAGACGATCAACGTGTTGTCGAACAGGCCGCGCTTTTCCATGAAGTCGAAGAGATGGCCGAGCTGGTCGTCGATCTGCCGGATCAAGCCCATGTAGCAGGGGATGACCCTCTCGCGGACCTCGTCGCGCGAGAAGTTTTTCGAATAGCGCTCCTGCTGGAAGGCCCCGAAAATCGGGTTGGGAGAGACGCGCTCGGCCTCGTTGCGGACCGGCGGCTGGATATCCGCCTTGCCATACAGGTCGTTGTAGGGCGCTGGCACGATGTAGGGCCAGTGCGGCTTGATGTAGGAAAGATGCGCGCACCAGGCCTCGCCCTTGGCTTCGGCCTCCTCGATGAAGCGCATGGCGCGGCGCGTCATATACGGCGTCTCGGAATGCTCCTCGGGAATGCGCGCCGCCTTGTCAGCGTGGACGAGCAGCCAGCCGTTGAAGTTCTCGCCATTCTCGCCTTCGCCGGAATTCGCCCAATGCTCCCATGGATTCTCGGCGTCGAAACCGTGCTCGCGCAGATAGCTGTCATAGGCAGGGTCAGGATCGTAGGCGGTCGAAGGGTGCAGGCCGTCGTCGCGCTCGAACGGTTCAAAGCCGCATTCGGCGACGCGCACACCGATGATCGAGTCCCTGGCGATGCCGAGGCGCTCCATGCCTTCCTCATCGGCGGTCATGTGCGTCTTGCCGATTAGTGCCGAGCGCACGCCGACGTCGCGCAAATGGTCGCCCAGCGTGGGCTCGCCGACCCTCAGCGGCACGCCGTTATGCGTCGATCCATGCGAGCGGACGTACCGGCCGGTATAGGCGCTCATGCGCGAGGGGCCGCACACCGTCGACTGCACGTAGGCGTTGGTGAAGCGCACGCCGCGGCTGGCCAGCTGGTCGATGTTCGGCGTCTCAAGGCTCTTGTGTCCGGCGCAGCTCAGATAGTCGAACCGAAGCTGGTCGCACATGATGAAAAGGACGTTGCGCTTTGAAGTCATTGCTATCCGTCGGAGTGGCTTTCAGAGGAGCGGTAATGCCAGAACAACCAGCGCCTTTCCAATTGGAAGACGAGGTTGTTGATGATCAGCCCGATGACCGAGATGAAGGCGATGGCGGCGAGGCCGCCGGCGATCTGGAAGTTTTCCTGCTGGCGCTGGATGAAGACGCCAATGCCGTTGGTGGCCAGCAGCATTTCGGAGGTGACGCTGACCAGCAGCGCCGAGGCTATCGCCAGCCTCAGCCCGGTGGCGATCATCGGCAGCGAGGCCGGCAGGTCGATGTGCAGCATGGTTTCGAGGCGGGTGAGGCGCAGCGACCGCGCCACCTGGTTCGCCATCAGATGCAGGCTCTTCGAGGCCTCGTAGGTGTTCATGATCAGCGGGACGGCCGCCGCGTAAGCGATGATGACGATCTTGGCGATGTCGCCTGTGCCGGCAAAGAGCATCACGATCGGCACCACCGCGGGCGGCGGCAAGGTGGCGAGCATGTCCATCATCGGCTCGACGATCCGGCCCACGGTCTTCAGCCGGCCGAGCAGGATGCCGAGCGGGATCATCAGAACGGCCGCCACCAAGAAGCCCGCGAATGCCCGCATCAGCGTGTAGCCGATCTGCCCTGTGATCGCCGGCCAGAGCTTCCAGATGGAAAGCGACACCTGCCACGGGCCTGGAAAGAGCGGCGTTCCGGCGCGCCAGGCAAGCGCCTGCCAGGCGAGAAGGATCGCAACAGGGACGATCAGGCCTGAAGCCATGTCCTTGCCGAGCGCGGCCCTCACGCGGGCTGCTCCGTCATGCGCATGTGCCAGCCGGTAAGCTGCCAGCGCAATAGGCCGATGATCCCGTTCATCAGGATGCCGTTCAGCGCGCAGACGAACATCAGCGCATAGACTTCTGGGATGCGGATGGCGAAAGCCTTGCGGATCAAGAGGAAGCCGAGTCCGTCATGGCCGGCGAGCATTTCGGCGACGACGACAGCAATGAGGCTGATGGTCGAGGCATAGCGGATGCCGGCGAAGATCTCCGGCAAGGCCGCGGGCAGCTTGATCTGCCACAGCATCTGCCACCGCCCGAGCGCCATCATCTGGCCGCTGCGGATCTGCTCGCCCGGCACGCCGGCAAGCGCGGCGACGCCGTTGAAATAAGGCGGCCAGACCGTGACCAGAATGATGATGAAGGCATAGAGGCGGGGGCCGAGGCCAAGCATGAAGACGGCCATCGGCACCAGGGCGGCCGGCGGGATCGGCTGGACAAGCGCGGCGACGGGCGCGAAGCCACGGCGGAAGACCGGCGACAGGTCGCTGAGGACCGCTAGCCCGATGCCGAGGATCGAGGCACCGGCCAATCCGGTCAGCGCACGTGTCAGCGTCCGCAACTCCGCGCCAGGCAATTCGCCAGAGGCAAGCATCGACCAGAAGGCGGAAGCAATCGCAGGAATGTCCGGGAAGTACTTGGCGGGAACCACGCCTGAGATCGCCACGAGTTGCCAGGCGGCCGCGATCACCAGAAAGGAGACGACCGCGTTCAGCCGGTGCAACGCCGAGAAAGAGGTCAACGACCCGGCGCTCATGCCAGGGCGTCCGCCGGCGCGGCCGCGCGGAAATTGCGGATGCTCGTCATCACGTCGTGACGCGCCTTGAGGAAGACAGGGTTCTCGCGTGTGGCGATCTGGTCGCGTTTCTTGCCGAGGCCGATCCTGATCTCATGGTCGACCGTCGTCGGCCGCCTCGTCAGCACGACGACGCGGTCGGCCATGTAGACGGCCTCGTCGACATCGTGGGTGACGAGCAGGCAGGTCTGGCGGAAGCGGATCGCGATGTCGAGCAGGAGGTCCTGCATGTCGGAGCGCGTCTGCGCATCGACGGCAGCCAGAGGCTCGTCGAGTAGCAGCAACTCGCTTTCCGACGCGAGAGCCCGCGCAATGGCGACGCGCTGCTGCATGCCGCCCGAGAGCTGCCAGGGATATTTGTCGCCGAAGCCGCCAAGGCCGACGGCCTCGAGCATCGCCTCGGCTCTGGCGCGCTTCTCGCCCGTCGAGCGGCCGGCGATACGGGCCATGCCGAAAGCGACGTTGTCGCGGTTGTTCTTCCAGGGAAACAGCGAGCGCGAGTAATCCTGGAAGACGACCGCCACGCCCCTGGGCGGAGCGGTCACGAGTTGTCCCTTCAGGCGCACCGATCCGGAGGTCAGCGAATGCAGGCCGGCGATTGCGAACAGAAGCGTGGTCTTGCCGCAGCCTGACGGACCCACCACCGAGACGAACTCGCCCTGGCCGACCTCGAAGGAGATGCCGCCCAGGACCTTCACGGCGTCGGCGCCGCGACCGTAGGACTTGGTCAGCCCGTCGACCTTCAACACGATGTCCAACGCTTCCTCCCGACAGGCTGATGAAGCCCCACCGATAATGTCACGGCGCCATGTTGGCGACCATATCGGCGGCGGTGATGTCCTGCGTCAGCATGCCGGCGCGCTTCATGGCGTCGAGCAGGGGCTGGACGTCCGCTTCGCCGATGTTCACCTCGGGCCTCACGATCGGAAGATTGAACTCCTTGGCCGCTTCCGGCGTCAGCCCGAGAAACTCGACGGCGGCGACCTCGAGCTCGGCGCGGTTGGCCAGCAGTTCCTTGCGGGAGGCGAAGATGACCTTGGCGAAGGTCTTGAGGGTCTGTGCGTTGGCGGCGACGTAATCGTCGCTGGCGAAGATCACATCGTTCAGGATGGGCTTGCTCTCATCGGCGAGCACGCCTGCCGCTAGGACCTCGGCACCGACAGCCGCATTCTTCGACATCGAGGCATAGAAAGGATTGACGGTGCAGGTGGCGTCGATCGCGCCTTGCTCGAGCGCGGCCTCCTGCTGCGGGAAGGGGAGGATGACGACCTGGACATCGTCCATGCTCATGCCGGCCTTGGCGAGATGGTCGCGCCAGGCCAGTTCGCACAGCGAGCCGTTGGCGTTGAAGGCGATCTTCTTGCCTTTGAGCCCCGCGAGGTCCTTGGCGCCCGACGCCTTCGAGGCCACCAGCCAGAGGAACTTCTTGTCGGGGTCGACCTCGTGGCCCAGCGCCATGACCATCTTGACCATCACGCCGTTGAGGCGGGCGTTGATCGGCGGCACGGGCGCGGCGTAGCCGACATCTGCCGAGCCCGAAGCGATCGCGGCGACGACCGCCGGACCGCCTTGCACTTCGGTGAGCTCGACATCGAGGCCGGCGGCCTGGAAGGCGCCCTTCTTCTGGGCGACGAAGATCGGCAGGTCGGAGTCGGCGAGCAGATAGGCAAAGCGCAGTTTTGCGTTGTCCGCCATGGCGCCGGTGGCGCAGGTCAGCGCGGCCAATCCCGTGACCAAGGCTGCAGCGAGAGTGCGTCCGAACCGATATTTCAAGGCTTTCGACATATGTTCTCCTCCATCTGTGCGCTTGCCGCGGTGCTCGTTTCGTGGCACCCAATTGTCTGACACTATCATGGAATTGCCTGACAATGTCAATCAATAAGCCTACGCCCTACAATGACGACCTCAATCCGACCCCGCCGCCGTGGGAGAGGCCGAACGACATCAGAGACATGTTCTCCTACCGCCTGGCCCTGCTGACGCGGGTGAATGACCGGCAGGCGCAGAACGTCCTGGTCAGCACCTATGGGATCACGCTCGGCGAGTGGCGGACGCTAGCGGTGGTGAAGTATCTCGGCCGGCCATCGGTGCGCGCCGTCGCCCGCGCCACCCAGCAGGACGAGGGGCAGCTCAGCCGCTATGTCAGCGGGTTGATCGAGCGCGGGCTGCTGGAGAAGTCGGTGAGCAGCGAAGACCGTCGCGTCAACGATCTGGCGCTGACACCTGAAGGCGACAGGCTCTACGGCGAGGTCATGGAGTTCGCCTGGAACCTCAACAAGGAAATGTTCGTCGACCTGTCGCGTGACGAGCAGCAGCAACTGGTGACGCTGCTCGATAAGCTGTTCCGTGCGCTGACGACCGCCTAGCGCGGCAGGCCGCTCAGAACGGGTAGTGCTGGCCCGGATCCTCGATCGTCAGCCAGCGCAGGTCGGTGAATTCGGCGATCGCGGCCTTGCCGCCGAAGCGGCCATAGCCTGAGCCTTTGACGCCGCCGAACGGCATCTGCGCCTCGTCGCCCACGGTCGGGCCGTTGATGTGGCAGATGCCTGACTGGATGCGCGCGGCGACCGCCATGGCGCGGCGGATATCGCGGCTGAAGACGGCGGACGACAGGCCGTATTCGGTGTCGTTGGCGACGCGCACCGCCTCGTCCTCGCCCTTGACGCGGATCACCGGCTTGACCGGCCCGAAAGACTCTTCCGCATAGACGCGCATTGCCGGCGTGACGTGGTCGAGCAATGTTGCTTCCACCACAGTGCCTGCCCGCTTGCCGCCAGCCGCCAGCTTCGCCCCCTTGGCAGTCGCATCGGCGATCAACTCCTCCATCTTGTCTGCGGCCTGGCTGCTGATCAGCGAGCCGAGCACGACATGGCCGCGCGGGTCGCCCGCCGGAAGTTGGGAAGCGCGCGCCGAAAGTTTCGCCACGAACTCGTCGGCGATCTTTTCATCGACGATCAGGCGCTCGGTCGACATGCAGATCTGGCCCTGATGCATGAATGCGCCGAAGATGGCGGCATTCACCGCGGCGTCGATATCCGCGTCGTTCAGAACCACGAGCGGCGCCTTGCCGCCGAGCTCGAGCAGGGCCGGCTTGAGGTGCCGTCCGGACAGCTCGGCGATGATGCGACCGACCTTGGTTGAGCCGGTGAAATTGACGCGCTTCACCGCTGGATGCGCGATCAGCGCTTCGACGATTGCACCCGCGTCCTTGGGATCGTTGGTGACGACATTGACGACGCCCTTGGGCAGGCCGGCCTCGACCAGGACCTGTCCGATCAGGCGGTGCGTGCCGGGGCACATTTCGGAGGCCTTGAGCACCACCGTATTGCCGCAAGCAAGCGGCATCGCGAGCGCGCGGGTGCCCAGGATCACAGGCGCGTTCCACGGCGCGATGCCGAGGCAAACGCCGGCCGGCTGGCGGATCGCCATGGCGAGCGTGCCCGGCTTGTCGGAAGGGATGACCTCGCCGGAGATCTGGGTGGTCATCGCCGCCGCTTCACGCAGCATGTTGGCGGCGAGCATGACGTTGAAGCCGGACCAAGGGCCGGTGGCGCCGGTCTCTTCCATCATCAACCTGGTGAACTCGCCGACCTTGGAGGCCATCACGTCGGCTGCCTTGGACAGCAGGGCGCGGCGCTCGCCAGGGCCGGTCTTCGACCAGGCGGGGAATGCGGCCGCAGCGGCGTCAGCGGCGGCATTGGCATCGGCGATGCTGGCCGCCGCGGCGCGCGTCGCCAGCTTGCCGGTGAACGGGTCGATCCGGTCGAAAGACGCGGAACCGGTGGCAGCCCGCTCGTCGCCGTCGATCAGAAGTCCGATGTCCATTGGTCTCTCCCTCGCTCCCGATGGAGCGTCGCAGATTGAGTTCAGAAGCCGAGCACTTCGGCGTTTATAGATGCTTCGAGGCCGCCATCGACAGGCACGTTGGCGCCATTGATCCAGCGCGCGCCATCCGAGCACAGGAACAGCACCACCGGCGCGATGTCGCCGGAGGTGCCGGCGCGGCCGACCCGTGAAATATCGCTGTCGACCTTGGCGTCGCCGAGTACCGTGCGGAACTGCTTCAGGATCGGCGTTTCAACCGGCCCGGGGCTGACCGCGTTGACGCGGATGCCGCGGCTCCTGAACAGTTCCTGATGCGCGGCACGGAAGGTCCAAAGCAGCAGCAATTCCTTCGAGACGGGGTAGCCTTCCTCGTCCTT
>JBFLWR010000340.1:0-4738 GCA_040755925.1 Pseudomonadota bacterium | reverse complement strand
GCGGCCTCCGGACATGCTGTGGCGGCGGCGCGGCTGGGTGCCACGCTTGGGCATTGGGTTACCGGCGGCGATATCGCGGCGCGGATCGGCTGGGCGCAGGAACTCGTGCGGGGTAAGGCCGAGAAAGACGCCATCAAGCTGATCGTCGATCTGGTCGGCACCGGCGTAGCAAGCCAAGAATCTGTTCCAGCTGCCTTCGCAGTGCTTGAGGTTGCGCAAGGCGATGCGTGGCGAGCGGCGGTCATTGCCGCCAATCTCGGTGGCGACACCGACACGATCGGCGCCATTGCCGCCGGCATGGCCGGCGCCTGCGCAGGGCTGTCGCGCCTCCCGCAGGATCGCGTCGCAAGACTGAAGGGCATCGACCTCGCGGAGGTCCGCACGCTTGCCGACGAGCTTGTGGCAGCGCGGACGGCGAAAGCCCGTTCGGCCAAGGAGGGGGCGGCATGAGCGGTCGTCTCGTCCATGTCGGAAGCGCGGTGGTCGACTATGTCTACCGCATCGACGCCTTGCCGGCGCCGGGCACGGAGAAGACGGCGTCGAGCTATGCACGGGTCGCCGGCGGCGGCTTCAACATGATGGTCGCGGCCAGCCGCACCGGAATGAAGGTGGCGTTCGGTGGTCAACTGGGCACCGGGCAGGACGGCGATTTCCTGAGGGCCGCTTTCGAGAATGAAGGCATCGAGACGCTGACGCCGCCGTCACGCCTGATGGACAGCGGCAATTCCGTGGCGATGATCAGCAGCGACGCGGAACGCACCTTCGTCTCATGGCCGGGCGCCGAGAGCGTGCTTGATCCTGACATGATGGCGGCCGTCAAGGTCGAGGCTGGGGATTGGGTTTTCACCTCCGGCTATACGCTGAGCTACCCCGGCAGCCGCGACGTGCTCACCGGCTGGATCGAGGCGCTGCCGGCGGCGATCCCCTTCGTGTTCGATCCGACGCCGGTTATCGCCGAGATCCCCCGACCGATCCTGGATAGGGTGCTCGCGCGCACCACCTGGTTGAGCTGCAACACCAACGAGGCGGCCGAAATAGCCGGCGCGGGCGATGCCCAGACAGTCGCCATCCGATTGCTCGCCGAGCATTGCCCCAGGGCCGAAGGCGTGGTCATCCGCGCCGGCGCGGGCGGCTGCCTGGTTCGGCTGGCCAATGGCGGAACGCGGACGATTCCCGGCTTCAAGGTCGAGCCCGTCGATACCAACGGTGCCGGCGACACCCACATAGGCGCCTTCGTCAGCGGACTGGCGCGCGGCATGCCGCCCTGCGAGGCGGCACGCTACGCCAATGCCGCCGCGGCGCTTTCCGTTACCCGACACGGCGGGTCCTCGGCGCCGACCGACAAAGAAATCCAGGAATTCCTGAGCCATGCCGATCAAGGGACGATCACGCATGGGCAGGAGGAAGTGACTGCAACTTAACAAGCCCGTCAATCGGGCAAACAATGAGAGGAAAACAAACATGCGCATGCCCAGACTGACCGCTTTTTTGACGGCGACCGCCGTCTTCGTTTCAGCCTTCACGCTGGCTGCCCAGGCCGCCGAGGAAGTGCATGTGCTCAACTGGAAGGGCTACGGCGCCGATGAGCCGTGGGCAGTCGCCAATTTCGAGAAGGCGACCGGCTACAAGGTGGTGAATGACTTCTTCAATTCCGAGCAGGAGATGCTGACGAAGATCAGGACCAATCCTGGCCTCTATGACGTCGTCATGATCAACGCCGCCTTCAACGACCAGGCGATGGCCGGCAAGCTGATCCAGCCGATCGATGTGTCGAAGCTCTCCAACTATGCCGACATCGCCAAGGACAAGGCCGGCTCGCCGATGCTCAACCATGACGGCAAGGTCTATGGCGTGCCGTGGGTGTGGGGCCTGACCGCGCTGGCGATCAACGAAAAATCCTTCGACAAGCCGCCGACGAGCATCGCCGAGATGTGGGATCCGGCGCATAAGGGCCGCGTCATCATTCGCGACGACGCCGTCGAGGCAGTGCAGTTCGGCGCCATCGCTAGCGGCCAGAACATCAACGACATCAAGGATATGGATGCAGTCAAGGCCAAGCTCACCTCGCTGATGCCGCAGATCAAGACCTTCTGGAGCTCGGAGAACGACTGGAACCAGATGGTCGCGTCCAACCAGATCGACATCGGCACCTACTGGAGCGGCTCGGCCGACCGCGCCAAGACGCATTTCAAGCTGCCGGTCTCGCTGGTCGTCCCGCAGGAAGGCGCCGTCGCCTGGCTCGACGCCTTCTCGATCCCGGTCGGTTCCAAGAACGTCGCCGGCGCCGAGGCCTTCATCAACTACATGACCGACCCGAAATTCTATGTCGAGTGGGTCACCAAGGTCGGCGCGCCGGTCTCGGCCAACACCAAGGCGGTCGACGCTCTGCCCGAGGATGCCTTCAACCGCAAGGTCATGGGCAGCCCCGAGGTCGCCAAGCGCATCCAGTTCCAGGCGCCGATCACCGATGCGCAGCGCGAGAAGTACTTGGCGCTGTGGCAGGAACTGAAGGTCAACGTGAAGTAACAGGCGTCTTTCGGGGAGGAGAGGCAAAGATGGCGAACCAGACTGCGATCGGTCCGCGCCGCGGACTGAGACCGGCCCTGCCGCTTCTCCTCCCAGCCTATCTCTGGCTGACGGTGGCGATCTTCCTGCCGCTGTCGGCCATGGTCTTCTTCTCCTTCATGACCGACCTGCCGTTGGCAGGAAAGGAATGGTCATTCACGCTCGGCAATTACGCGGCCTTCTTCCAGCAAAGCCTTTACTCCACCCTTCTGCTCGCCTCGCTGCGGCTCGGCCTGGAAGTCACGCTGTGGTGCGTCGTCATCGGCTATCCGGCGGCCTATGTGCTGGCCAAGGTGCTGAAGGGCCGCAGCCGCGAGGCGATCTTCCTGCTCGTCATCCTGCCGTTCTGGTCGAACGGGCTGGTGCGCATCTTCTCCTGGGCGATGGTGTTGCGCGAGGGTGGCATCCTCGATACGGCGCTCAACGCCGTGCTGCCGTTCAAGATCAACATCGATCTGATGTATTCCTATCCGGCCGTCATCATCGGCCTGGTGCACTCCTACGTGCCCTACATGGTGCTGACCTGCTACCTCACCCTGCAGGCGATCGATGACTCGCTGATCGAGGCCGGGCGGTCGCTCGGCGCCTCGCGGCGGCAGGTGCTGTGGCGGGTGATCATTCCGCTGTCGATGCCGGGCCTGATCGCGGGCGCGGCCCTGATCTTCGTGCCGGTGGTCGGTTCCTTCATGGAGCCGCGCATCCTCGGCGGCCGCACCGGCACATTCTACGGCACCGTCATCGAGGACCAGTTCGTCGCCGTCTTCAACTGGCCGCTGGGCGCCGCGCTCTCCTTCATCCTGCTCGCCGTGGTGCTCATTATCCTGGCGGTGGCTTCGCCGGTCTTGCGGAGGGCAAGCTGATGCCTGTCACACGCATCCTCGAATGGCTCGGGCGCTTCTACATCGTGCTGCTGCTCGCCTTCCTTTATCTGCCGATCATCATCATGGCGCTGATGTCGTTCAACGCATCGCCCTTCTATCAGCTGCCGTTCGAGTGGACGACGGACTGGTACGCCTCGCTCTGGCAGAACGACCAGCTGATCTCGGCGACCTGGAACAGCCTCGAGATCGCTGTCATCACGACGATCATCTGCACAGTGCTCGGCTCCATGGCGTCCCTGGCGCTCTACCGTTACGAATTCCGCGGCAAGAAAGTCCTGCAGGCGCTGCTCTTCCCGCCGATCGCCATCCCGTGGCTGATCACCGGCACGGCGATGCTGACCTTCTTCTTCGGCATCGGCATCGGCCGGGGCCTGTTCGCCATCCTGCTCGGCCATGTCGCGCTGGCGCTGCCTTACGTGATCGTCGTCGTGTCGGCGCGGCTGCAGACTTTCGCGCCGGAGCTCGAGGAGGCGGCGCGCTCGCTCGGCGCCAACCAGTGGCAGGTGACCATGCGCGTCACCTTGCCGTGGATCATGCCGGGCGTCATTGCCGGCGGGCTGTTCGCCTTCGCCGTCTCGTTCGACCAGTTCGTCGTCTCCTACTTCCTGTCGACGCCCGGCCAGACGACATTGCCGGTCGAAATCTACGCTGCGATCCGCAAGGGCTTCACGCCCGAGATCAATGCGGTCTCGACGATCATCATCGTGGTGTCGATGGCGCTGATGCTGCTCACGGCACGCTTCTTCAAATTCGGCGGAGAGAAATAATGGCAGGCGTCCAGGTATCGAACGTCTCGCGCAGCTTCGGCGCTCACAAGGCGCTGGACAACGTCTCGATCGATTTCGCCGACGGCGGCTTCTATGCGCTGCTCGGCCCCTCGGGCAGCGGCAAGACCACGTTGCTCAGGCAGATCGCCGGCTTCGATTTTCCCGACACCGGGCGCATCGCCATCGGCGGCGAAAGCGTCGAGCGCGTGCCGGTCGAGAAGCGGCGCATCGGCATGGTGTTCCAGAACTATGCGCTGTTCCCCAACATGAGCGTCGCAGACAATGTCGCCTTCGGCCTCTCGGTGCGTGGCGAAGCCAAGGCAACGATCGCCACGGAAGTGCAACGCGCGCTGGATCTCGTACAACTCGGCAAGCTCGGGGCGCGTAAGCCGCACCAGCTTTCCGGCGGCCAGCGCCAGCGTGTGGCGCTCGCCCGCGCCATCGTTACCAAGCCGCGCGTGCTGCTGCTCGACGAGCCGCTCGGCGCGCTCGACAAGGCGTTGCGCGTCGACATGCAGATCGAGC
>JBFLWR010000034.1:3618-12472 GCA_040755925.1 Pseudomonadota bacterium | reverse complement strand
TGGCGCCCATCCATTTCAGCGGCAGCGACAGATGGCGCGTGAATGCCACCCGCATCCCGGCTGAGCGCGCCGCTTCCAGCACGACGCCGGTGCGCTCGATGATCGCCGCGGCGCCCGCCACCTGCCGACAGATGCCGACCTGCATGTCGTAGACGATCAGCGCCGTGCGGCGCCGGTCGCACCATTCGGCCAGAGTGGTGGGGATCTCGATGCCTTCGCCCGACCGGATCATGCCGCCGTCCGATCCCACGGCTTGGCGATGTCGACGGTTGGGTCGAACAGGTATTCGAGCGGCAGTGGCGCGTCGAAGGCGATGAAGTGCCATTCCAACAGTCCGGCTTTGGACAGCGGGAAATCGTCGGTGTAGCGCATCGCTTCCTCGACGCTGCCGAGCTCGAAGACGATGATGACGCCGCCGACATCGGCGCGGGCGTAGTTCTCGCGAACGATCCCCGCCTTCCACAACCGCCAGACATTGGAGACTTCGTCGCGCAGATAAGGCCGCAGGTCGTCGAGCGTGACGCCGGGCTTGAAATTGTCATAGGCAAGAATCTTCATCTGCCGTTCCTTGCTCTGCTGTTCGCCCCGCGCTCAGTCCGGCTAGCATGGTGAAATCGGCGGCGGCAACGAACGAGATGGTTCGTTGACGGTCGATCGCCGGTTCGTGTCGCAAAGTCCCGATCAGGCGCCAGGCAGGCCGCGGCGAGTAATGCCGATCTCAGCCCGTCGGCTGCCTCTTGTGGAATTCCATTTCTCCACTCGCCGACGGATTGGCACGATCTATCTTCATTCCAACAGCGATCGGCCGGAAAAGACGCTGGTTTCGACCCATGGAGCAGCGGACATGAGCGAGCAGAGCAAAGCGGCGCCGGACGGCGTGGACACCAATCTGTCCCGCCTGCGTCCGCCTTACGCCTCGGTGCTCGACCTGATCGGCCAGACGCCGATCGTCGAGCTGACCAAATTCGACACCGGCAGGTGCCGGCTGTTCATCAAGCTGGAAAGCCAGAATCCCGGCGGCTCGATCAAGGACCGCATCGCGCTGTCGATGATCGCGGCCGCCGAAAAGGACGGCAGGCTGAAGCGCGGCGGCACCATCGTCGAGGCCACCGCCGGCAACACCGGCCTCGGCCTCGCCCAGGTCGGCATCCCGAAAGGCTACCGCATCATCCTCGTCGTGCCCGACAAGATGTCGCGCGAAAAGATCCAGCACCTGCGCGCGCTGGGCGCCGAGGTGCGCATGACCCGCTCCGATGTCGGCAAGGGCCATCCGGAATATTACCAGGACATGGCCGAGAAGATCGCCGCCGAACTGCCCGGCGCCTTCTACGCCAACCAGTTCGCCAATCCGGCCAACCCGCTGGCCCATGAGACAACCACCGGCCCGGAAATCTTCTCGCAGCTCGATGGCGATGTCGACGCGGTGGTGGTCGGCGTCGGCTCCGGCGGCACGCTCACCGGCCTCGGCCGTTATTTCGCGCGGCACTCGCCGAAGACCGAGATGGTGCTGGCCGATCCGGTCGGCTCGGTGCTGGCGCCGCTGATCAAGACCGGCAAGATGGAAGAAGCGGGCAGTTGGACCGTGGAAGGCATAGGCGAGGATTTCGTTCCGCCCAATGCCGACCTGTCATTGGTCAGGAAAGCCTACTCCATTCCCGACAAGCAGAGCATGCTGGCCGTGCGCGACCTGCTGTCGAGGGAAGGCATCCTCGCCGGCTCGTCCTCCGGCACGCTGTTGTCCGCGGCGCTCCGTTACTGCCGCGAGCAGACGGCGCCAAAGCGCGTCGTCACCTTCGTCTGCGACAGCGGCAACAAGTATCTTTCGAAGGTCTTCGACGATATCTGGCTGGCCGAGCAGGGCCTCGCCGACCACGAGCAGCATGGCGACCTGCGCGACCTCGTCATGCGCTCGCCCCGCACCGGCGACATCGTCGTCGTCGGTCCGGACGAAAGCCTGCTCAACGCCTATGGCCGCATGCGCCGCTCCGACGTCTCGCAGCTGCCGGTGCTCGATGAGGGCAAGCTGGTCGGCATCGTCGACGAGAGCGATATCCTAGCCAGGGTCGACGGCCCCTATGACGGACGCTGGGACCGTTTCAACGCCCCGGTCCGCACGGCCATGACCTCGAACCTCCACACGCTGCAGGCCAGCCAGACGCTGGACGCGCTGCTGCCGGTCTTCGATCGCAACGAGGTCGCCATCGTCTTCGATGGCGACGAGTTCGTCGGCCTGATAACCCGTATCGACCTGATCAACCATCTGAGGCGTCGCGCAAGATGACTTCGAACGGCAAGAACCGCCTGGCCTTCTCCACCCGCACTGTCCATGGCGGCCAGCATCTCGATCCGACCACCGGCGCGGTGATGGTGCCGATCTACGCCACCTCCACCTATGGCCAGCAGTCGCCAGGCGTGCACAAGGGTTTTGAATACGCCCGCAGCCAGAACCCGACGCGCTTCGCCTTCGAGCGCGCCGTGGCCGACCTCGAAAGCGGGACGAAGGCCTTCGCCTTCGCCTCGGGCCTGGCGGCCATCGGCACGGTGCTGGAGCTGTTCGATGCCGGCGCCCATGTCGTCGCCACCGACGACATCTATGGCGGCTCTTTCCGGCTGATGGAGCGGGTGCGCAAGCGCTCGTCCGGTTTGCAGGTGAGCTTCGCCGACTTCACCGACCTTGCCGCGGTCGAGGCCGCGATCCGGCCGGAAACGAAACTGCTCTGGGTCGAGACGCCGACCAATCCGCTGCTGCGCGTCGTCGATCTCGAAGGCCTGGCGGCGCTCGCACGACGCAAGGGCCTGATCACCGTCGCCGACAACACGTTTGCGAGCCCATATATCCAGCGCCCGCTGGAGCTCGGCATCGACATCGTCGTGCATTCCGTCACGAAGTACCTGAACGGCCATTCCGACATGGTCGGCGGCGTCGCGGTCGTCGGCGACGACAGGGACCTCGCCGAGCGGCTGAAATTCCTGCAGAACGCCATCGGCGCCATTTCCGGCCCCTTCGACAGCTTCCTGGCGCTGCGCGGCCTCAAGACCCTGGCTTTGCGGATGGAACGCCACTCGGCCAACGGCCTGAAAATAGCCCAGTGGCTGGAGACGCGAAAAGACGTGCGCCGGGTCCTCTATCCCGGTCTCGCCAGCCACCCTCAGCACTCCATCGCCGTCCAGCAGATGCACGCCTTCGGCGGCATGATCTCGGTCGACCTCGACAGAGACCTCGCCGGCACCAAGCGCTTCCTCGAGCGCACGCAACTTTTCACGCTGGCCGAAAGCCTCGGCGGCGTCGAAAGCCTGATCGAGCATCCGGCGTTGATGACGCACGGCTCGATCCCGGCCGAAAAGCGCGCCGCTATCGGCATCTCGGATTCGCTGGTGCGCCTGTCCTGCGGCATCGAGGACGGCGACGATCTGATCGCGGATCTGGAGCAGGCGTTGAGGGGCTGAATAGCCTCCGCCTCGTTCCTTCGCGCCCAGGCGCTGTCCCGGCGACATCTCGGCATGTGTGCCATTGCAGACCGCAATTCACACACTAAACTAATCCGGCTTGCGATCTCCGGAGGCGCCATGCGCGTGATCGTGTTGGGTGGCGGCGTTGTCGGCGTCACCACCGCCTATCAGCTGCAGAAGGACGGGCACGAGGTCGTGATCCTCGAGCGCCAGGCGCAGGTCGCCGCCGAGACCAGCTGGGGCAATGCCGGCATGATCGCGCCGGGACATTCTTTCGTCTGGTCGTCGCCCCGGGCGCCGATGATCCTCTTGAAATCGCTGGTGCTGAAGGACCAGGCGCTGCGCTTCAAGCTCTCGGCCGATCCGAGGCTCTACAGCTGGTCGTGGCTGTTCCTGATGGAATGCACGGCGGAAAAGGCCAGGCGCAACACGCTGCTCAAGCATCGGCTGGCTGCCTATTCGCAATCCGTGCTGCACGAGGTCGTTGCCGACGAGCGGATCGACTACGACCGCAACGGGCGCGGCATCGTCTATTTCCACCGCAGCCAGCAGGCGCTCGACAAGGGCGTCGAGCACATGAAGCTGCTGGAGTCCGACGGGCAGGAGATCAAGGTGCTCGACCGCGACGGCGTCGTCGCGCTCGACCCGGCGCTGGCATCGACCAGGGACAGGATCGCCGGCGCCATCTATTGCCCGACCGACGAGACCGGCGATCCGGCGAAATTCACCAGGGGCCTGGCGGCGAAGGTCGTCGAGCGCGGCGGCGCCATCCATACCGGAACCACGATCGCCGGCATCGAAACCTCGGGCGACGCCGTCGCCGAGGTGGTCACCGACAAGGGCAGCTTCGACGGCGACGCCTATGTGCTGGCGCTCGGTTCCTACAGCCCGTTGATCGCGGGCAAGATCGGCATCAACCTGCCGATCTACCCCATCAAGGGCTATTCGCTGACCATCCCGATCGGCAACCGGCCGGCGCCGCCGACCATCGCCTGCATCGACGAGCACAATCTGGTCGCCATCTCGCGCTTCGGCGACCGGTTGCGCGTCACCGCCACGGCCGAATTCGCCGGCTACGACACCAGCCACAAGCCGGCCGACTTTTCCTTCATGAAGGGCGTGACCGAGGAACTCTATCCGGAAGGCGCCGACTACGGCCGCGCCGAAATGTGGGCGGGCCTGAGGCCGATGACCCCGAACAACCTGCCCGCATTCGGGCGACGTCGGCTGCGCAATCTCTACCTCAACACCGGGCACGGCCATATCGGCTGGACCATGTCGCACGGCTCGGCCCGCATCACCGCCGATCTCATCGCCGGCCGCAAGCCGGCGATTTCCATGGATGGTCTTTTGAACTGAACGCGCCGGTCCGACGCGGCCGGCAAGAAGAAAGGGAATGCCATGTCTGTCAGCGCGGCCCGCCTTCATTCTTCCGAGCCGGTCGACCCAAAGCCTGTCGACTTGGGCATCTTGCCGTCCGAGCTCGACGGCGGCCTTGCCTCGCGCGCGGCGATCGGGCTTGCGATCCTCGCCACCGACCAGACGCTGGAGCATGAGTTCCGGGCGCTGGTCCGCATCCCGGGCGTCGCCTTCTACGAGGCCCGCCTCTTCAACGACAACGACATCACGCCCGAAACCCTGCGCGCCATCGGGCCGAGGATCGCGCCGACGGTCGACCTCATCCTGCCAAGCATCCCGCTCGACGTGGTCGGCTTCGGCTGCACGTCGGCGACGATGACGCTCGGCGAGGAGGCTGTGTTCGCCGAGATCAGGAAGGCACGGCCCGGCGTCGCCTGCACGACGCCCGTCACCGGGGCGCTAGCGGCGTTCAAGGCGCTCGGCGCCAGGGGCATCGGCCTGCTCACGCCCTACGCGCCCGAGATCAACCAGGGCCTCGTGCGCTATTTCACTGGGCGGGGCCTCGACATCGCCGCCGTCGCCACTTTCGACCGGCGCGACGACCGTGAAGCGGCTCGCATCTCGCTCGCCTCGATCGAGGCCGCGGCCGAGAAGATGGCTCAAGCGCCGGGCGTGGACGCGATCTTCATTTCCTGCACCAGCCTGCGCGTCGCCGAGGCGGTCGCCGGGCTGGAACAGCGCATCGGCATCCCCGTCACGTCGTCCAACCACGCCATGGCCTGGCATTGCCTCAGGCTCGCCGGCATCGACGATGTCGTCTCGGCCGGCGGCAGGTTGTTCGCCCTGCCAGCTGTTTGAATGGGCGGCGCTGCGCAAAGCCGCGCGTTAACGGAATCGGAAGGGGTTGTTTAACGCTTCGCAACTATGTCGTGCCCCGGGGAGGCATGACAGAGTGAGGACGATGAACGACAGCTCCGAAAAGCGCAGCGAGTGGCGCGCCATTCTCTATGTACAAGCCCGTGTCGCCGTCCTGTTCGTGCCGATCCTGCTCAGCCTGCTGATCATCGGCGTCATCGCCGGCAACGAGCGCAGGTCCGTTCCTGACGGCATCGACCGCACCGTCACCAGCTCGGTGAAGTAAGCTGCCCGCCACTCGGCTTCGGGCGCCGGTGGCCTATGGTTGGCCGATGCCCTTGGACCGTGCCGTTCAAACAAATTTCGGGATCCGGCCGTTCTGTGGTGTGGTGCGCTCGCCAAGGTCGATGAACACTTCGTCGACATAGCACCAGCCCCAGCCCTCGGGCGGGTCGTAGCCCTCGATGACCGGGTGCTGCGTGGCGTGAAAATGCTTGGTGGCGTGGCGGTTGGGCGAGTCGTCGCAACAGCCGACATGGCCGCAGGTGCGGCACAGCCTGAGATGCACCCACCAGGACCCGCTCTTCAGGCATTCCTCGCAGCCGAGCGCGCTCGGCGTGACGTCCTTGATGTCCTTGGTATGCCCGCATTCATCCATCACGCTCTCCTCGCTCTATCCTTTTTCGGCGGCGCGGCCGCCATTCCGCGCCAGATAGGCATGCAACGCCGCCACCACCTGGGCGCCCTCGCCGACCGCTGCCGCCACACGCTTGGTCGAGCCGCAGCGCACGTCGCCGATGGCGAAGACGCCGCCGCGGCTTGTCTCCATCAGCCCATGCCCGGGCGTCACGTCCGGCCCGGTGCGGACAAAACCCTTGGCGTCGAGCGCCACCTCGCAGTTGGCCAGCCAGTCCGTGTTCGGATCGGCGCCGATGAACAGGAACAGATGCCGGATGGGGCGCGTCGTTTCCACGCCGGTCGCCCTGTTGCGCCAGCGCAGGGCTTCGAGATTGCCCTCATGGCCTTCCAGCGCCGTGATCTCCGTTTCGGTCAGCACCTCGATGTTCGGCTGCGCCTCGATGCGCTCGACCAGGTAGCGCGACATGGTGGCGTCGAGGCCGTCGCGGCGCGCCAGAAGCGTCACCTTCCGCACATTGCTGGCCAGGTAGACGGCCGCCTGTCCAGCCGAGTTTCCGGCACCGACCAGCGCCACCTCCTGGTCGCGGCAAAGCCGCGCTTCGATCGGCGAAGCCCAGTAATGCACCGAGGTGCCCTCGAACTGCGCGAGATTGTCGATATCGAGCCGGCGGTACCGCGCGCCGCTGGCGATCACCACCGTGCGCGTCCGCACCGTCTCGCCGTCACCGACATCGAGCCGATAGCGCGCGCCGTCGCCGGCCGGACCGAGCAGCTTGGCCTCGTCGGGAATCACCATCTCGACGCCGAATTTCTGCGCCTGGTTATAGGCGCGCGCCATCAGCGCCATGCCCGAAATGCCGGTCGGGAAGCCGAGATAGTTCTCGATGCGCGAGGAGGCGCCCGCCTGTCCGCCGAAGGCGCGGCAGTCGAGCACGATCGTCGACAGCCCTTCGGAGGCCGCATAGACAGCCGCCGCCAGTCCGGCCGGCCCGGCGCCGACGATCGCCACGTCATAGACCTTGTCGGCATCGATCGGCCGCAACAGGCCGACGCAGCGGGCGAGGTCGCTCTCGCTGGGATTGTGCTGCAGCTTGCCGTTGGGGCAGAGCACGATCGGCAGATGGTGCGGGTCGACATGGAAGCGCTCGATCAGCGTCTTGGCGCAAGGGTCGGTATCGGAATCGAGCGCGCGGTGCGGCAGGCCGCTGCGGCGCAGGAACCCCTCCAGCCGCAACACGTCGCCATTGCCGGGCGGTCCGATGATGATCGGTCCGCTGATGCCGCTTTCGAGCAGGCCGACCCGCCGCAGGATCAGCGCCCGCATCACGCGCTCGCCGAGATTGGCTTCCTGCACCATCAGGTCGCGCAGCCGCTGCGACGGGATGACGATGGCTTCGACCGGCTCGATCGCCTCCGCATTGACCAGCGACGGCCGGCTCGACAGCTGCGCCAGCTCGCCGATGAAATTGCCAGCGCCGTAAGTGATGATCGCCTCGCGTGGGCGCAGCCCTCCGGCTTGGGTTATGTCGACCTTGCCCGACAGGATGACGATCAGGCCGGGCGAGACCGTGCCGGCCGTGACGATATGCTCGCCGGCCGCGTATGTACGGGCCTCGCCGAAACGCCGCATGCGTTCGATGTCCGCATCGGTGAGGATGGGGAACATCTGGTCGCGCCGCGCGGCGATGGTCGGGCTGACGGTAGGGGCCATGGGCGAGAGCGTAGCGAAGCGCTCACCGGGTTTGAAGCGGTTTGTTCAGGGACTGGCCGGATGGGGAGGTTGGTGCGGCTCTTGCGTGCGATCGCGCGGCCGTGGCGGCTCTTGGTGCAGGAACTATACTGGCGAAGAGCTGTTCGCTCTGTTAAGCAGCTACCAGAGGTCGAAAGGCGGAGGGGATTCTTGTCGTCGCTACGTGTAAGACAAATCAAAGCGAAGCTCAGAGAGATGTTTGAGAAACACCTCGACCTCAGTGACTTGCCAAGTACTGACAAAGAGCGTGAGACCAAGATACTTACCCGGTGCCTGGCCGCGCATGCCATTTATGCGAGGACGAGGTGTACAGAAGAGGAAGCAGCCAAGTCAGTTTGGGATGGATCGGACGATAACGGGCTCGACGCGGTGCTGTACGATGCTTCCGAATCGCGCGTCGTCATTGTTCAGGCCAAATGGATCAACGCTGGATCTGGGGAGCCCGAGGCCAAAGACGTTGCCGCATTCACCAACGGCGTGCGTGATTTAGTGGAAGGGAATGTTGATAATTTCGCCACGCGACTTCGGTTACGGATGAATAGCGTTACTGAGGCTTTGCTCGTCCCAGGAACCACGCTTGAAATTGTACTGACTACCACCGGTTCGAGTACGCTTGCACGCCACTCAAACACCAATTTGGAACGTCTACTCGATGAACTAAATGAGCCGCTCGATGAAGAGCCAATCGCGCAACAAATAGTCCTTGGATTGGACGAGATCTACAGGTCTCTTGCGAGCAGTACAAACAGCGACGGCATCTCGATAACGGCGAACCTTCAGGAGTGGTCCGTTCTATCTCAG